>NZ_JBIWAM010000007.1:0-253378 GCF_044760065.1 Pseudomonas sp. NPDC098740
GGGCAGCCAGGTCTGCTCGGTCTACCTGCTTGACCCTGAGACCAACCGCTTCGTGCTGATGGCCACCGAGGGCTTGAACAAGCGCTCGATCGGCAAAGTCAGCATGGCACCCAACGAAGGTCTGGTTGGCCTGGTCGGCACGCGTGAAGAACCCCTGAACCTCGAAAACGCTGCGGATCACCCGCGCTACCGCTACTTCGCCGAGACCGGTGAAGAACGCTACGCCTCATT
Source organism: Pseudomonas sp. NPDC098740 (assembly GCF_044760065.1). NCBI lineage: Bacteria > Pseudomonadati > Pseudomonadota > Gammaproteobacteria > Pseudomonadales > Pseudomonadaceae > Pseudomonas > Pseudomonas sp. NPDC098740. The sequence continues at coordinate 232 of NZ_JBIWAM010000007.1, forward strand.
CCTCGGGGCGCCGATCATTCATCACCGCCGCGTCGTCGGCGTGTTGGTCATTCAGCAAAAGGAACGTCGCCAGTTCGATGAAGGTGAAGAAGCCTTCCTCGTGACCATGAGCGCGCAGCTTGCCGGCGTTATCGCCCACGCCGAAGCCACCGGTTCGATCCGGGGGCTGGGTCGTCAGGGTAAGGGCATTCAGGAAGCCAAGTTCATCGGCGTACCGGGTTCGCCGGGTGCGGCGGTCGGTACCGCGGTGGTCATGCTGCCGCCGGCTGATCTGGACGTGGTGCCGGACAAGACCATTACCGACATCGCCGCCGAACTCGGGCTGTTCAAGACCGCCATCGAAGGCGTACGCGCCGACATGCGTGCCTTGTCCGCCAAACTGGCGAACCAGTTGCGCCCGGAAGAGCGCGCGCTGTTCGATGTCTACCTGATGATGCTCGACGATGCCTCGCTCGGCAGCGAAATCACCACCGTGATCAAGACCGGTCAGTGGGCCCAGGGCGCGTTGCGTCAGGTGGTCACCGAACACGTCAACCGTTTCGAATTGATGGACGACGCCTACCTGCGTGAGCGCGCTTCCGACGTCAAAGACCTTGGTCGCCGCTTGCTCGCCTACTTGCAGGAAGAGCGTCAACAGACCCTGGTCTACCCCGACAACACCATTCTGATCAGCGAAGAACTGACGCCGGCGATGCTCGGCGAGGTGCCGGAAGGCAAGCTGGTCGGTCTGGTATCGGTACTCGGTTCCGGCAACTCCCACGTGGCGATCCTGGCACGCGCCATGGGTATCCCGACGGTGATGGGCCTGGTCGATCTGCCGTATTCCAAGGTCGACGGCATCCAGATGATCGTCGACGGCTACCACGGCGAGGTCTACACCAACCCCAGCGAAGTGCTGCGCAAGCAGTTCGCCGAAGTGGTCGAGGAAGAGAAGCAACTGGCCCTCGGGCTGGATGCACTGCGGGATTTGCCGTGCGTGACCCTCGATGGCCACCGCATGCCGCTGTGGGTCAACACCGGCCTGCTGGCGGATGTGGCGCGAGCGCAGAAGCGTGGCGCTGAAGGCGTTGGCCTGTACCGCACCGAAGTGCCGTTCATGATCAACCAGCGCTTCCCGAGCGAAAAAGAGCAACTGGCGATTTATCGCGAGCAGCTCGCCGCGTTCCACCCGCAACCAGTGACCATGCGCAGCCTGGACATCGGCGGCGACAAATCGCTGTCGTACTTCCCGATCAAGGAAGACAACCCGTTCCTCGGCTGGCGCGGCATTCGCGTCACGCTCGACCACCCGGAAATCTTTCTGGTCCAGACTCGCGCCATGCTCAAGGCCAGCGAAGGCTTGAACAACCTGCGGATCCTGCTGCCGATGATCTCCGGCACCCACGAGCTGGAAGAAGCCCTGCACCTGATTCACCGGGCCTGGGGCGAAGTCCGCGACGAAGGCTGCGACGTGCCTATGCCGCCGATCGGCGTGATGATCGAGATTCCGGCGGCGGTTTATCAGACCAAGGAACTGGCGCGGCAAGTGGACTTCCTGTCGGTCGGCTCCAACGACCTGACCCAGTACCTGTTGGCGGTGGATCGAAACAACCCGCGGGTAGCCGACCTCTACGACTACCTGCACCCGGCGGTGCTGCAAGCCCTTCAGAGCGTGGTGCGTGACGCTCATGCCGAAGGCAAGCCAGTGAGTATCTGCGGTGAGATGGCCGGTGATCCGGCGGCGGCGGTGCTGTTGATGGCGATGGGCTTCGACAGCCTGTCGATGAACGCCACCAACTTGCCGAAAGTGAAGTGGATGCTGCGTCAGATCAATCTGAGCAAGGCCAAGGAATTGCTCGCCCAGCTGATGACCATCGACAACCCGCAAGTTATCCACAGCTCGCTGCAATTGGCGCTGAAGAACCTTGGGTTGGCGCGGATGATTAATCCGGCTTCGGCCAAAACCCTCTAAAAGGCTGATGGCCTCATCGCGAGCAAGCTCGCTCCCACATTTGATTTGTGATCGACGCAAGTCCCCTGTGGGAGCGAGCCTGCTCGCGAAGGCGCCCGCCCAAACGACACCGATCTAAACCCTGAGCTCCACTTCCCCCAAATGCCCGCCATACGGCCCAAAACTCCGCTCAACCATCCACCGCGTCCCATCCGCCTGAACAATCAACGCCGTACTCGCTCGCGTCCCATAAGTCGGACTGGCAATAAACACACTCGACAGCAACGTCTCGGTGGCCAACCCGACCCCCGTATCCGGCAGTTCGGCAAATGGCGCCGTCTGCGGATCATTCAGCAACGCCAATAACGCCTGGGGTTGCGGATCGTCCAGCACTTCCTCCAGCGCTGCTCGCGCCTTGAGCAGTTTCGGCCATGGCGTATCCAGTCCGGCGTTCGACAACCCATAAACCCCCGGCGGCAGCATCACCGCCTCAGTTTCTCGAGCATTGAAGTGCCACAACTCGTTGGCATTGCCGACCAGCAGGTTAAATCCGGCATACTCCAGCGAACGTCCGACAACGTCGCTTAAGTAATCATCAATCGACATGTTGCCTAAAAGAAAACCCGCCACCAGCTCACCTCGTGATTTGCGCGATGGAGGTTGATGCGGATCGCGAATATTGGTCAACGCAGCGAAGCGTCCATGGGCGCCAACACCAAGCCAGGTGCCCCCTGCCTCCAGATCGCGACCGGCATGCACGTGCGGTGCTTCGGGCCATTGCGCCAGCGGCAGGCTGGGCCGGGCATAGAATTCGTCGCGGTTGGCCGCCACGATCAGCGGCTGGGCGTGACCCGGTCGCCAAGCGAAAACAATCAGGCACATAAGGCAGTCCTTGTGTGTTTTCTGCCCACTCTACTCAGTCATCGTGTGGGTATCCATCGCCATCCAGTGGAGCTTGAGGCCATGCATCCGTTACCATGCCGCTCTCATTTGGGGATGCGCATGGAATTTCTGCTCTATCTGGCGCTCGGCGCCTGTGCAGGTGTGCTGGCCGGGCTGTTCGGGGTCGGCGGCGGGATCATTATCGTTCCGGTGCTGGTCTACAGTTTCAAGCTGCAAGGGTTCGATCCGTCGATTCTCACGCACCTGGCGGTCGGCACGTCCCTGGCGACAATCATATTTACCTCGGTCAATGCGATCCGCGAACATCATCGCCGCGGTGCCGTGCGTTGGCCGATTTTTGCCTGGATGACCCTCGGTATTCTCATCGGCGCCGGTTTTGGGGCGCTGACGGCGGAGGCGATTTCCGGGCCCAACCTGCAGAAAATCATTGGTGTCTTCGCCTTGGTCATCGCCGCGCAACTGGCACTGGATTTCAAACCCAAGGCTTCTCGAACGGTGCCGGGTAAAGTCGGTCTGACCGTGGCCGGCAGTGTGATTGGCTGGGCCTCGGCGATTTTCGGGATTGGCGGCGGTTCGCTGACGGTGCCGTTCCTGACCTGGCGCAGCGTACCGATGCAGCAAGCGGTGGCGACTTCTTCCGCCTGCGGCCTGCCGATTGCCTTGTCCAGTGCATTATTTTTCATGATTCTGGGCTGGCACGATCCATTGCTGCCGGCCCATAGTCTCGGTTTTGTTTATTTGCCGGCGTTGCTGGGGATCGCCCTGACCAGCATGTTCTTCGCCCGCCTCGGCGCACGACTGGCCCACAGCCTGTCGCCGAAGTTGCTGAAAAGACTGTTCGCCGCTTTGCTGTTCTGCGTGGGCCTGAATTTCCTGCTCTGACGCAGCGCAATCCTGACTTAATCCTGGCGTGACAGCGTCGCCCGGGAATTTTAAAGGTTTCAACTCTAACGAGGAGTCGCAATGCTGCCTTACCCGCAGATCGACCCGGTGGCATTGGCCATCGGTCCGCTGAAAATCCACTGGTACGGCTTGATGTACCTGATCGGCATCGGCGGCGCCTGGCTGCTGGCGTCGCGCCGGTTGAACCGCTTCGACCCGACCTGGAGTAAAGAGAAACTCTCCGACATGGTGTTCTGGATGTCGATGGGGGTCATTGTCGGCGGCCGCTTGGGCTATGTGCTGTTTTACGATCTGAGTGCTTACATCGCCAACCCGTTGTTGATCTTTGAAGTGTGGAAGGGCGGCATGTCGTTCCACGGCGGGTTCATCGGCGTGATGTTGGCCGCGTTGTGGTTTGGTAAAAAGAACGGCAAGTCGTTCTTCCAGCTGATGGACTTCGTCGCACCGATGGTGCCGATCGGTCTGGGCGCCGGACGTATTGGCAACTTCATCAACGCCGAGTTGTGGGGCAAGGCAACCGATGTGCCGTGGGCGATGATCTTCCCGACCGATCCGGCGCAACTGGCGCGTCACCCGTCGCAGCTGTACCAGTTCGCGCTCGAAGGCGTGGCGCTGTTCGCCATTCTCTGGTTGTTCTCGCGCAAGCCGCGGCCGACCATGGCGGTGTCCGGGATGTTCGCGCTGTTCTATGGCATCTTCCGTTTCATCGTCGAATTCGTCCGGGCGCCGGATGCGCAACTGGGCTATCTGGCCTGGAACTGGCTGACCATGGGTCAGGTACTGTGCGTACCGATGATCGTCGGCGGTCTGTTCCTGATCTGGCTGGCGTATCACCGTGCACCGGCGGCTCCAGCGGCGGCTGTATAAATTCGAACCCCGGGGCGACGGTCCCGGGTTCAAGGACACAGGTAACTCATGAAGCAATATCTCGAACTGGTCGCCCACGTCATCAAGAACGGCACCAAACAGGCCAACCGCACCGGCGTGAACACCATCAGCTTCCCTGGCGCGATGCTGCGTTATGACCTGAAGGAAGGTTTCCCGGCGATCACCACGCGCAAGATGGCCTTCAAATCGGCCATCGGCGAGATGTGTGGTTTTCTGCGCGGGGTGAACAACGCCGCTGAGTTCCGTGCCTTAGGCTGCAAGGTCTGGGATCAGAACGCCAACGAAAACGCCCAGTGGCTGGCCAACCCGTTCCGTCAGGGCGAAGACGATCTCGGCGAAATCTACGGCGTGCAATGGCGCAAATGGCCGGCGTACAAGCAGATCCCGGTCAGCAATCAGGCCGCCATCGAACAGACGTTGAGCCAAGGCTATCGCCAGATTGCTGAAGGCGAAGAAGACGGCCAGGCCTACGTGGTGCTGTACAAGGCGATCGACCAGATCCGCCAGTGTGTCGACACCATCATCAAAGACCCGGGCAGCCGCCGCATTCTGTTCCACGGCTGGAATGTGGCCCAACTTGATGAAATGGCCCTGCCGCCGTGCCACTTGCTGTACCAGTTCCACCCGAATGTCGAGACGAAGGAAATCTCCCTGACCCTCTACATCCGTTCGAACGACCTGGGCCTGGGCACGCCGTTCAACCTCACCGAAGGCGCCGCGCTGCTGAGCCTGATCGGTCGCCTGACCGGCTATACGCCGCGCTGGTTCACCTATTTCATCGGTGATGCCCACGTCTACGAAAACCATTTGGACATGCTGAATGAACAGCTCAAGCGTGAGCCGTTCCCGATGCCGAAACTGGTGATTAGCGACCGTGTGCCGGAGTTTGCCAAGACCGGTGTTTATCAGCCGGAGTGGCTGGAGTTGATCGAGCCGAGCGATTTTTCGCTTGAGGGTTACGAACACCACGCCCCAATGACCGCACCGATGGCGGTCTAAGCCTTACGGCGATCCCCTGTAGGAGCTGCCGAAGGCTGCGATCTTTTGATCTTCGGCGGCCCAGCATCGCTAAAGATCAAAAGATCGCAGCCTTCGGCAGCTCCTACAGGGTTTTGTGGTGTTTTCAGTGGCCGTGACTGCGGCCGACATGGGAATGCTCAACCTCCGTCGCCACAACCCCGCCGCTCACTTCAAGCCGCTGCAAAATCCCGCACTGATCAATATCCGGCCCTTCGCTGCAACGTTGGCGCAGGTCGAGCAGTTGTGTCTGCAACGCCATCAACCCATCGATCCGCGCTTTGACGTGATGAATGTGCTCGTCGATCAACGCATTCACGCTTTCGCACTGATCCTGCGGACTGTCGCGCAGGGCCAGCAGGCTGCGGATTTCTTCCAGTGTCATGTCGAGGGTGCGGCAGTTGCGGATGAAAGTCAGACGCTCGGCATGGGCCTGGGTGTAGACGCGGTAGTTGCCGTCGCTGCGGGCCGGCTCCGGCAGCAGGTTTTCGCGCTCGTAGTAGCGGATGGTTTCCACGGCGCAGTCGGTGAGTTTGGCCAGTTCTCCGATCTTCATGACGGCAATCTCCAAAAGGGTGCTTGACCCTATAGTGGCTACAGGGTCTTTACTTGGCAACAGGCACCTTTCCGGACGCGACCCAATGAGCGATTCCCTTCACACGCACAAACCCGAGGCTGATCACGATCACAGCCACAAGCTGCAGCCTGTACAGAAGCATGACCATGGCGGGCACGGGGATTCCTGCTGTTCCGCCAAAGTGGCGGCGCCGTCGCTGATCAAGTTGAGCGAAACCCCAACGGCTGGCGCGCGACTGAGCAGCTTCCGCATCGACGCCATGGATTGCCCGACCGAGCAGACGCTGATCGAGAACAAACTCGGCAAACTCGTGGGCGTGCAGCAACTGGAATTCAACCTGATCAACCGCGTGTTGGGCGTCACCCATGACCTGCCGAGCACTGCGCCGATCATCGACGCCATCAAGTCCCTCGGCATGCAGGCTGAGCCGATAGAGCAGGGCGCTGAACCGCCAGCGCCGGCACCCGAGAAAAAGCCCTGGTGGCCCTTGGCGCTGTCGGGTGTTGGCGCACTGGTCGCCGAAGTGATCCACTTCACCAACGCTGCACCGAACTGGGTTGTAGCGGTCATCGCGCTGATCTCGATCCTCAGCGGCGGCCTCGGCACCTATAAGAAGGGCTGGATCGCGCTTAAAAACCTCAACCTGAACATCAACGCGCTGATGAGCATCGCGGTGACTGGCGCGATCCTGATCGGTCAGTGGCCGGAAGCGGCGATGGTAATGTTCCTGTTCACCGTCGCCGAGTTGATCGAAGCCAAGTCACTGGACCGGGCGCGCAACGCCATCGGCGGCCTGATGCAGATGACCCCGGAACAGGCCACGGTGCAGCAGGCCGACGGCAGTTGGATCGAGAGGGATGTCAAAACCATCGAGTTGGGGGCGCGAGTGCGGGTGCGTCCCGGCGAGCGAATCGGTCTGGACGGTGAAGTGGTGTCGGGCAGTTCAACCATCGATCAGGCACCGATCACCGGTGAAAGCCTGCCGGTTGAGAAGACTGTCGGTGACAAGGTTTTCGCCGGCACCATCAATCAGGCCGGTTCCCTGGAGTACTCGGTAACCGCTGCGGCCAACAACTCGACCCTGGCGCGAATCATCCACGCCGTCGAACAGGCCCAGGGCGCGCGGGCGCCGACCCAGCGTTTCGTCGACAGCTTCTCGAAAATCTACACCCCGGCGGTGTTCATCCTGGCGCTCGCGGTGGCGGTGATTCCGCCACTGTTGATGGGCGCGCTGTGGTTCGACTGGATCTACCGTGCGTTGGTGTTGCTGGTGGTTGCGTGCCCCTGTGCATTGGTGATTTCTACGCCAGTGACCATCGTCAGCGGCCTCGCGGCGGCGGCGCGCAAAGGCATTCTGGTGAAGGGCGGCGTCTATCTGGAGGGCGGTTACAAGCTCGATTACCTGGCGTTGGACAAGACCGGCACGATCACGCACGGCAAACCGGTGCAGACCGATTACCTGTCCCTTGATCCGACCGCGGACGAATCAGCCCCGGCGATTGCGGCGGCGTTGGCCAGTCGCTCCGATCACCCAGTGTCCTTGGCCATTGCTAACGCGGCTGTAGATAAACAACTCGCACCGCTGACTGTGGATAACTTTGAGGCGCTGGCCGGTCGCGGTGTACGCGGCGAAATTAACGGTCACGTTTACCACTTGGGTAATCACCGTTTAGTGGAAGAACTGAACTTGTGCTCGCCTGCACTGGAGGAAAAGCTGTTCGCGCTGGAGAAACAGGGCAAGTCCGTGGTGCTGCTGCTCGACAAATCCGGCCCCTTGGCGCTGTTCGCCGTGGCCGACACCGTGAAAGAGTCCAGCCGCGAGGCGATCCAGCAACTGCACGACCTGGGCATCAAAACCCTGATGCTGACCGGCGATAACGTCCACACCGCTCAGGCGATTGCCGCGCAAGTCGGCATCGACGAGGCCAAGGGCGATCTGCTGCCGACCGACAAGCTGCAAGCCATCGAAGCCCTTTATGCGAAGGGCCATAACGTCGGCATGGTCGGCGACGGCATCAACGACGCTCCGGCGCTGGCGCGAGCCGAGATCGGTTTTGCCATGGCGGCGGCGGGCACCGATACCGCCATCGAGACCGCCGATGTCGCCCTGATGGACGATGATCTGCGCAAGATCCCGACCTTCATCCGGCTGTCACGGCAAACCTCAAGCATCCTCAAACAGAACATCGCCCTGGCATTGCTCATCAAAGCGATCTTTCTTGGGGTAACCTTCGCCGGGATCGCCACCATGTGGATGGCGGTGTTCGCCGACATGGGCGTGAGCCTGTTGGTGGTGTTCAACGGTTTGCGCCTGTTGCGCAAATAGACGATGAGGGAAGGGTGTGCTGAGTGCCGAGCTGAAGGCGTTTTACATGGTTGCCCGCCTGGGCAGCATTACCCTGGCGGCGAAAAAACTCGGCCTGAGCCAACCCACCGTGACCACGCAGATTCGCAATCTGGAAAGTCAGTACTCGGTTGAACTGTTCTACCGTGGCGGCCGCCGCCTCAGCGTCAGCGATGAAGGTGCGCGGTTGATACCGATGGTCAAGGCGCTGTTGCAGCAGGAAGCCGACATCGAGTTTTTCCTGCGTAACAGCGGTCAGGTCCAAGGCACGTTGCGCATCGCCGCGACCGCGCCGTATTACATCCTCGATCTGGTGAAGACCTTTCGCGAGCGCTTGCCGCAGGTGGAAGTGTCAGTGGAGATCGGCAACTCCCAGCAGGTACTTGAAGCGTTGGAGGATTACCGGGTCGATATCGCTGCGTCTTCGCAGTTACTGGAGGATGCGCGGCTGATTCGCCGGGTGCTCGGCAGCGATCCGCTGGTGCTGGCGGTGCATCGCAATCATCCGCTGGCGGTCCACGACCATGTGCCGCTCAGTGCGTTGGCCGGGCATACGTTACTGATGCGCGAATCGGGCTCGACCACTCGACGTCTGACCGAGGAATTGCTGGCCAGCGCCGGGGTGAGTTTCGGGCCGCTGCTGGAGATTGGCAGCCGTGAGTCGATCCGTGAGGCGGTGTTGCGCAATATCGGCATCAGCATCATTGCCCGGCAGGAAGTGCCGCATGATCCGCAACTGCGCGTGCTGACCATCGAGAATGCGCCGCAGATTCCCGAGTATTTGTACTGCCTCAAAGAGCGAAAAGGTGCGCGGCTGCCGGCGGCGTTTCTGGGGTTGGCGCAGGAAATGGCTCCGGCTTAAGATCTTCGTCGCCTGTTAGGGCCGCCCGGAGCAAGCTCGCTCCCACATTGAAATGCATTCCCCTGTGGGAGCGAGCTTGCTCCGGGCGGCGATCCGACGATGGCGTCAGTCCAAGCAACCCAAATCCTTGAATACCACTATCAGCCATTTTTGCCTCACTGCCACATGACGGACGCATTACAAATCTAGGATGGCCTCCATCTGCTTGATGAGGCCTGTCCATGAACCACTCGATCGCAACTGCCCTGACCAACCCCGGCGCCCCGATGAAAGTCCGCGGCGTGCAGAAGCGCTTCGGTGCCTTCACCGCGCTGGATAACGTTTCCCTCGACGTGGCGGCCGGTGAGTTGGTGTGTCTGCTCGGTCCGTCGGGCTGCGGAAAAACCACCTTGCTGCGCTGCATCGCCGGTCTTGAAAAACAGGACAGTGGCGAGTTGTACCTCGGTGATCGCGACGTTTCCCACCTGGCGCCCCAGGCGCGGGACTACGGCATTCTGTTTCAGTCCTACGCGCTGTTCCCCAATCTCACCGTCGAAGCGAACATTGCCTACGGCCTCGCCGGCAGTGGTCGCGATGAAGTGCGCAAACGTGTCGGTCAGATGCTGGAGCTGGTCGGCCTGATCGGCAGTGAGAAAAAGTACCCCGGCCAATTGTCCGGCGGCCAACAGCAACGTGTCGCACTGGCTCGGGCCCTGGCGCCGGCACCTTCGTTGCTGCTGCTGGACGAACCGATGTCGGCCCTCGACGCCCGAGTCCGCGAGCATCTGTGCACCGAACTGCGCCAACTGCAGCGCAACCTCGGCATCACTACCCTGATGGTCACCCACAATCAGGACGAAGCCATGCTGATGGCCGACCGCATCGCCGTGATGAACAACGGTAAGGTCGAGCAATACGCCACACCGCAGGAAATCTACGACCGCCCGGCGACGCCGTTTGTGGCGGAGTTCGTCGGCCAGGGCAACTGGCTGCCATTCCAGCGCAGCAGCGACAGCCATGCCCAGGTTGGAGGGATGAACATGCGCCTGGCCGAAGGCAGCGCGAAAACCGCATCTGGCCGTTTGTTCTGTCGCCCGGAAGCGATCAACGTCAACCCGCCCGTGCATGAAGAAAACCTGTTCCCGGCCAAGGTTCGCGAGATCACCTTCCTCGGCAACCGCTGCCGCATGAGCTTCGAACTCGATCAACTGCCGGGTCATGCGCTGCTGGCGGAACTGGCGTCAGAAGCCATGCCGCGCCTCGGCGCGCAGCAGATCATGGTCGCTTTGCCGCCACGCAGCCTGCAGGTGTTTGCCTGATGAGCGCGAACATCGCGCTGCCGATACCGCACAAGCAGGTTCGGCAGACCTCCCGTGCCGAGATCGGCGACCGGGTGTTCGTGGTCGGCGGCAAAGTTCTTTTGCTGGTGTTGCTCGGCGTCGCGGTGTTGATGCCGTTGCTGGCGATCTTCTGGCGCGGTTTCAGTTCGGAAGCCGGGCAGGGCGGCGGTCTGGTGGCCGCCCGTGAATTGGTGACCAGTGCCAATTTCCACTGGTTGCTCGGCAATAGCCTGAAAGTTTCCCTCAGCGTTGCGGCGATTGTCGTACCGCTGGCCTACCTGTTTGCCTACGCCCTGCAACGCACATTGATACCGGGCAAAGGCATTTGGCGCGGCATGTCGCTGTTGCCGCTGATGGCGCCGTCGATGTTGCCGGGCATTGCGCTGGTTTATCTGTTCGGCAACCAGGGCATGTTGCGCGGTTTGCTCTCGGACAATATCTACGGCTTCTGGGGCATTGTTCTGGGTGAGGTCATCTACACCTTCCCACACGCGCTGATGATTCTGCTGTCGGCGCTGTCCCTGGCGGATGCGCGACTGTTCGATGCCGCCTCCAGCATGGGCGCCAGTCCGGCGAAAGCTTTCCGTAGCATCACATGGCCGGCAACCCGTCAGGCAGTGTTCGCGGCGTTCTGTCTGGTGTTCACCCTGACCATCACCGACTTCGGCGTGCCCGTAGTGGTCGGTGGCGATTATCAGGTGCTGGCGCTGGAAGCCTACAAAGCCGTGGTCGGCCAACAACAATTTGGTCGCGGCGCGTTGATCGGCATGGTCCTGCTGCTGCCAGCGCTGTTCAGCTTCGGTGTCGACGCCTGGCTGCGTCGCCGTCACGGCGATTCCATGAGCGGTCGGGCACAGGTCTTTCAACCGGCGCCGTCGAAACTGCGGGACGGTTGCTACCTGGCCATCGTGCTGCTGATCTGCGCGGTGTTGCTGCTGGTGTTCGGCATGGCGGTGTATTCGTCACTGGTGAAATTCTGGCCGTACAACCTGTCGCTGTCGCTCAACCACTACCAGTTCAACGACACGGCGGGCGGCGGCTGGCTGGCCTATGGCAACAGCGTGAAGATGGCCTTGTGCACGGCGTTGATCGGCAGCGTGCTGATCTTTACCGGCGCGTACTTGATGGAAAAAACCAAGGGCCAGCGCGGGCTGAATCTGACACTGCGCATGCTCAGTTTCGTACCGATGGCGGTGCCGGGTCTGGTGCTGGGCCTGGGTTACGTCTTCTTCTTCAACCTCACCGGCAACCCGCTGCATGTGCTCTACGGGACCATGACCCTGCTGGTGGTCTGCACCATTGCTCACTATTTGACCACCGCGCAAATGACCGCTACCACGGCGTTGCGCCAACTCGATGCCGAGTTCGAAGCCGCCGCGCTGTCGCTCAAGGCGCCGTTGTATCGGCACTACCTGCGCGTCACCGTGCCGATCTGCCTGCCGGCGCTGCTGGACATCGTGCGCTACCTGTTCGTCTCGGCCATGACCACCGTGTCGGCAGCGATCTTCCTCTACAGCCCCGACACCATCCTCGCGGCGGTGGCGGTGCTGAACATGGACGACGCCGGCAACGTCGGCGGCGCGGCGGCGATGTCGACTTTGATTCTGTTCACCTCGGCGGGCGTGTCCCTGCTGCTGGCCTGGGCTTCGCGCGGTTTGCTGCGTCGCTCCCAAGCCTGGCGGCAGACCGCGCCTGGTCATTGATTCAACCCCTCAACTCAAACAGGAAAAGATCATGTTCAAGCCTATGGCCCTGGCCGCTGCTGTCCTCACTGCTTTCAGCCTGAACGCCTTCGCGGCGAAAACCGAGTTGACGGTGTACACCGCCCTCGAAGCCGAACAACTGAAGACCTACAAAGAAGCCTTCGAAAAGGCCAACCCGGATGTCGAGATCAAGTGGGTGCGCGACTCCACCGGCATCATCACCGCCAAACTGCTGGCCGAAAAAGCCCGCCCGCAGGCTGATGCGGTCTGGGGCCTGGCGGCTTCAAGCCTGGCGATCCTCGACCAGCAAGGCATGCTGCAAAGCTACGCGCCGAAGGACCTGGGCAAGATCGGCGGCAACTACCGCGACGCCGCCAACCCGCCGGCCTGGGTCGGCATGGACGTCTGGGCCGCGACCATTTGCTTCAACACCGTCGAAGCAGAGAAACAGGGTTTGACCAAACCGGTGAGCTGGCAGGACCTGACCAAGCCTGAGTACAAAGGCAAGATCGTCATGCCCAACCCGGCTTCGTCGGGCACCGGTTTCCTCGACGTCAGCGCCTGGCTACAAACCTTCGGCGAGAAGCAGGGCTGGCAGTACATGGACGACCTGCACCAGAACATCGGCCAGTACGTTCACTCCGGTTCCAAGCCTTGCAAACTGGCGGCTGCGGGCGAATTCCCGATCGGTATTTCCTTTGAATACCCAGCCGTTCAACTGAAGCGCCAAGGCGCGCCGCTGGACATCATCCTGCCGAAAGAAGGCCTGGGCTGGGAGATCGAAGCGACGGCTGTGATCAAGGGCACACCGCATGAAGACGCGGCGAAGAAACTGGCCGACTTCTCGGCAAGCCCTGCAGCGATGGAGCTTTATAAAGAGAACTTCGCGGTGCTCGCGCAGCCAGGTATTGCCAAGCCGCAGACCGAATTGCCGGCGGACTATGAGCAGCGTTTGATCAAGAACGACTTTGCCTGGGCGTCGAAGAATCGCGACGAAATCCTGACCGAATGGCGCAAGCGCTATGACGGCAAGTCCGAGAAAGTGGCTGCCAAGTAAGTCTTCGTAGGCTGATAGGGCCTCATCGCGAGCAAGCTCGCTCCCACAGGGGATGTGCGTCGATCACAAATCCAATGTGGGAGCGAGCTTGCTCGCGATAGCGGTCCTGAGTTCAGGACAAAACTCCATGACACATCACAACGACATGCTGATCGTCGGCGCCGGTATGCTCGGCCTGTCCCACGCCTACGCCGCCGCCAAGCGCGGTCTGAAAGTTACCGTTTTCGAGCGTAGCGAAACGCCTTTGGGCGCCTCGGTGCGCAACTTCGGCCAGGCACTGGTCACTGGCCAACCACCGGGGCTGATGCTTGAACTAGCCAAGGCCAGCCGCGAGATCTGGGGTCAATGGGCGCAGCTCGCCGGTCTGCAACTCAAGCGCAACGGCTCGTACCTGTTTGCCCGCACCGAAGCCGAAGAACACCTGCTGGAAGCCTTCTGCGCCGGTCGCGCCGTGGAACACGGTTACCGCGTCGACCTGTTGCGCGGCGCTGCATTGCGTGATTTGTATGGCGGCCAATTCAGCCATCACCGCGCCGCGTTGCACGGCATGGACGATCAGCAACTGTATTCCCGTGAAGCGATTCCAGCGTTGATCGATTACCTGCGCCGCGAACTCGGCGTCGCGTTTCACTTCTCCACACTCGTGCGCGACATCGAGCCCAGCCGCTTGCACAGCACCGCCGGAACCTTCAGCGCCGAACAGATCATCGTCTGTTCCGGCCACGATTATCAGACGCTGCTGGCCGAGCCGATCGCCGAACTCAACCCGCAAATCTGCCGCCTGCAAATGCTCCGCGCTCGACCGCAAATCAACCTCAATCTGCAACACGCGTTGCTCACCGGTTTGAGCTGCGTGCACTACGGTGCGTTTGCCGATCTGCCGGAGGCCGCCGCCGTGCAGGCGCAAATCCTGCGAGACGCGCCGCACCTGCATGAAAACGGCATTCACCTGCTGATCAGTCCGACGCCGTATGGTGAATTGATCATCGGCGACTCCCACCATTACGGCAGCGACCCGTCGCCGTTCAATGCCGAGCAAGTGGACAACTGGATGATTGAACTGGCCGAGCAGACGTTGGGCTGCAAGGTGCAAGTGGTGGAACGCTGGCAGGGTGTCTATGGTTCTCGTGGACCGGGGCCGTTCTCGTTCCTGCGTCCGATGCCGGGTGTGAGCGTGGCACTGATGCACACCGGTGTTGGCATGAGCGTCGGGCCGGCGATGGCTGAACGTAACGTCGCAACTCTGTTGGGAGAGCGTTGATGGACCGCAATGCGCAAGTGATTGCCGAGGTGTTCGCGTTGTACGAGCGCTTTGGCGACAGCGATTACATCGGCGAGCCGGTGTCGCAGATCGAGCACATGTCACAGGCCGCTGAACGGGCGATGGCCGAAGGTTTCGATGATGAAGTGGTGCTGGCGGCGTTCTTCCACGACATCGGGCATATCTGCGCCGAGAGCGCAGAGAGCATGGGCGGCTACGGTGTCGTCAGCCATGAGCGCCTGGGCGCCGATTACCTGCGCCGCGCCGGCTTCAGTGAACGCATGGCGCGGCTGGTGGAGTACCACGTTCAAGCCAAGCGCTATCTGACGCTGAAAGAGCCTGGGTACTACGAGCGATTGAGCGAAGCCAGCCGCCGGACCCTGGAATATCAGGGTGGGGTGATGACCGCAGCCGAGGCTGAAGCCTTCGAGAAGGATCCGTTGTGTGCGGTCAGCCTGCGGATGCGGCAGTGGGATGAACAGGCCAAGGACATGGGAGTGCCGGTGATCGACCTTGGTCTCTTGAAAGAAAAGGCGTTGCGCCTGCTGGCTGCGTAGAGCTTCACGACCGAGTGGCTGCCATCGCGAGCAAGCTCGCTCCCACAGGGGATTTGCGTCGATCATAGATCCAATGTGGGAGCGAGCTTGCTCGCGATGGGGCCAGGGCCGACACCTCAGATTGCGGACCTTTAAAGCTGCTGCGCCAGCACTTCGATCTGTTCCTGCCTTTGCGCCTGATTCAACTTCGGATGAGGATTAAGCGACGACCACTGCGGATGCGCCCGCGCCTTGTTCAGCGCTTCGGGCAGTTTGCCTTCGCGCCAGGATTTGTCCTGGGGCGTGGCGACCTGAATGCTGTCCATCGCGGCATGCCCACGCGCATTGAGCGCTTGCAGCAGTTGCCGCTGACGCAATGCCAATAGCCGCAGCACGCTGTCATCGACGGTCAGCTCCCGTTGGCCTTTGATTTTGCCCAGCAAGCGGCTGCCATAACTGCGGGCGGTTTGCAGCGCGCCACCGGCAATCGCGCCGACCAGTGCCGCCGCGCCGAGGGTCAGGCCACCCACCAACAAGTCGACCCCGGCGCCGGCTGCCGCGCCGGCCGCGATACCGCCACCGACTCGCACGCCGAGTTGTTTCAGGGTTTCCGGGTTGAACAGGTCGTCACCCCAGCGGCCATCGAGCAGAGGCAGGTCACTGGCCGCCGCGTCCTGTGGGCGGAAGGCATAGAGCTTGAGCAGCGCTTCGACGCAGCGTTGTTCCCGTTGTCGAACCGCTTTGCGCAGTTCGTTGATGGCTTGCTGTTCTAGCTCGGCTTCGCTGACCACGCTGCGCCGGCACGCGGCGCAGTCGATCAATAATTCAGCAATCAGCCGCGCCGCACTCTGTTGCCGGGCCTGGCGTTGGGCTTGCTGATCGGCGATCAGGCGTTCAAGTTGTGGGCGGGCGTTTTCCAGCAGCAGCGCGAGGCTTTCATACAGTCGACGTTCGCCATCCTCCGGCGGTGCAACGCTGTCGAAGCGGACCAATGCGTGCAAGCCCAGACGCGCTAATGCCTCGCGCCAATCCGGTTCGCGGTGGTTGGCGCTGCTGACGAAGTTCAGCACCGGCAGCAGCGGTTTGCCGCAGCTGGCCAGCACTTCCAGTTCGTCGCGGTACTTGGCCAGCACCGGTTCCCGGGCGTCGATCACGTAGAGACCGGCGTCGCAGGTCAGCAGTTGCCGCAGCACCTTGGCTTCCTGTTCGAAGCGCTGCCGGGCTTCGCTGCCCTCAAGGAACCGCGCAAGCCGTGCCGGGCCGTCCAGGCGTTCACCCGGTCGTTCCAGACGTTCGAGGTAGTCGAGCAGGGCGATGGCGTCTTCCAGGCCGGGGGTGTCGTAGAGGTCGAGCAAAGGCTCGCCGTCCACCGACAACCGCGCGCCTTCGACGTGTCGTGTGGTGCTGGGGCGATGAGACACCTCACCGAAACCGACATCGCGGGTCAGGGTGCGCAGCAACGAGGTTTTGCCGACATTGGTGTGGCCGACCACGGCGAGTTTCAAGGGCGGTTTCCAGGGGTTAGTCATGACCGCTCTCCAGCCAGTTCAACGGCGCGCAATCGGCGAACGGCAGGTCCAGTTGCTGCAGTGCCACGTGCCAGTCGCCCAGCCTTTCGGCGTCCAGCGCTTCGCCCGGCGGTGCTTGCAGCAGCCAGACGCGAGTGGCGCTGGCGCTGCGGGCCAGTTCGGCGATCAGTGCCAGACTGCCGCGGTCCGGCGAACGTCGCGGATCGCAAGCGATGGCCAGACGGACCGGGGGGAAACGGCTCAGTTGTTCGAGAAGTTTGTTGCGCGATTCGCGACTGTCGAGGATGCCGGCGTTGCTCACGGTTTTCGGCAGTGGCGGCGGCCAGGGGCGTTGATCGTCCAGCTCGATGGCGACCAACAACGCGCCATCGCTTTGCAGGTCGCTGACGCCGCTTTCAATACGATGCAATTGCTCTGGCGCAGCGTCGCTGATGCCCAAGCGTTCACTGGTCGGCATCAGCCGTTCGCGCAGTTGGGCGTAACCGGGCAGGTTCAAATCCAGACGTAATGCCGCTTGCCCGGTTTTCCAGCGCCACAGGCAAAACAAGGCCAGCAACAGTCGCGGTAAAACTCCGTAGACCACCAGCACGCCGACCAGCCATGTTGCCCAGGCCTGACGGGCGCTTTCGATGTTGAGTGCGGCATCGCCGCTGGCGCGGATCATTTCCACGGTCGGAACGTTGAAACCAAGCATGGCCGGCAGGGCGCCGAGGGCCTGGGTCATGGCGACGAAGGTGTCGCCGCCGAGGAGCGTGGTTTCCCAGACGAAGCCGTAACGCCGGGTCGCCATCAGTATCAACAGCATCACCAGAGCACTGAACATCGCCAGCAACCACAAGCCGTTGACCAGTACGCCGACCGCCCAGCGATTGAGTTTTTGCCGTTGCAGCAGTAGCAGCAGGGCCGGGGCCAGTTGCGCGGCTTTGGCATCGCGAGCGAGTTTTTCGCTGAGCCATAACCATAAGCGGCCGAGGGTGGCGCCGTGTTCGCCGGCGAAGGCCAGGCCCAACGCCCAGCTCAGCAATAGAATCAGGTTCAGTCCGAGCAAACTGCCCAAGGCCCAGAACACATTGACCGGGGTTTGTCCGTCGCCCAGCGCGGCAATCGCCAGGCCGGCGCCGCTGGCAACGGCGAGAACAGCCAGCACCAACAGTGCCAGCCGCGCACCTTGCAGCCAATGTTTGAGGGCACTGGTCAGTCCATCGCGCTCGGCCAGCCACAGGGCACGGCGTTGAATACGTGTCGGCAGATCGCCGCCCGCGCTGCGGGCCAGTCGGTTGGCTTCCAGATCCTCCAGGGGGCCGGCGTGTTCTTCACGCAGGCGCACCGTCTCGGTCAGCCAGAGGTTTTGCAGTGGAGTCAGTTCCGTCACGCGCCATCCCGTCGCTCAATTGAACGGTGAGCATAACCGCTGTGGCGCTTATCGGGGTACGGGAGGCTCTGGTATCCTCGCCGGCATGACTAAATCACTCCCCCTCAGCCTGATCGCAGCCCTCGGTGAAAACCGTGTGATCGGCGTCGACAACAGCATGCCCTGGCACTTGCCGGGGGACTTCAAATACTTCAAGGCTACGACCCTCGGCAAGCCGATCATCATGGGTCGCAAGACCTGGGATTCCCTCGGTCGTCCGTTGCCGGGGCGGTTGAACATCGTGGTCAGCCGTCAGGTGGATCTGGCGTTGGAGGGCGCGGAGGTTTATCCGTCGCTGGAGGCGGCGGTGGTTCGGGCGCAGGAATGGGCGAACGAGCAGGGCGTCGATGAGGTGATGCTGATTGGCGGGGCGCAGTTGTATGCGCAGGGGATGGCTCAGGCGGATCGGTTGTATCTGACGCGCGTGGAGTTGAGCCCGGAGGGGGATGCTTGGTTTCCGGCGTTTGATTTGGGGCAGTGGAAATTGGTGTCCAATGTGTCGAATCCGGCGGAAGGTGACAAGCCGGCGTACAACTTCGAGGTGTGGGAAAAGGTCTAAAAGATCGCAGCCTGCGGCAGCTCCTACAAGGTCGGCGTAGAACCCTGTAGGAGCTGGCGAAGCCTGCGATCTTTTGATCTTTACAAATGGATTAAGCGTGAGCCAATTCAGCATGCTCATCCGCATCCAGCAGCTCTTTATCGGTCTGCTGCATGATCTGGCTGGTAATCGCCCCCGCCGTAATCGAACCACTCACGTTCAACGCCGTACGACCCATGTCGATCAGCGGCTCAACCGAAATCAGCAACGCCACCAGTGACACCGGCAAGCCCATCGCCGGCAACACGATCAACGCGGCAAACGTCGCACCACCGCCCACGCCAGCCACACCGGCCGAACTCAGCGTCACAATCGCCACCAGCGTCGCGATCCACAGCGGGTCCAGCGGGTTGATGCCCACGGTTGGTGCGACCATCACCGCCAGCATCGCCGGGTACAGACCGGCACAGCCATTCTGGCCAATGGTCGCGCCAAACGACGCGGCGAAACTGGCGATGGACTGTGGAATACCCAAACGGCTGGTCTGGGCTTCGATGCTCAGCGGAATGGTCGCGGCGCTGGAGCGGCTGGTGAAAGCAAATGTCAGCACCGGCCAGATTTTGCGGAAGAAGCGCAGCGGGTTGATCCCGGCGGCCGACACCAGCAGGCCATGGACCACAAACATCAGGCCCAGCCCGATGTAGGAAACCACTACGAAACTGCCAAGTTTGATGATGTCCTGCAGGTTGGAGCCGGCGACCACTTTGGTCATCAGTGCCAATACACCGTACGGGGTCAGCTTCATCACCAGGCGCACCAGACGCATCACCCAAGCTTGCAGGGTATCGATAGCGTTGATCACTTTCTGACCTTTTTCGACATCATCCTTCAGCAGTTGCAGAGCCGCGACCCCAAGGAACGCAGCAAAAATCACCACGCTGATGATCGAGGTCGGCTTGGCGCGAGCGAGGTCGGCGAACGGGTTTTGCGGAATGAACGACAGCAACAGCTGCGGCACATTCAGGTCGGCAACCTTGCCCGCGTAGTCGGTCTGGATGGTTTGCAGGCGGGCCATTTCCTGAGTGCCGGCCACCAGGCCTTCGGCGGTCAGGCCGAAGAGGTTGGTCAACCCGATACCGATCAGCGCCGCAATGGCCGTGGTGAACAGCAGCGTGCCGATGGTCAGGAAGCTGATCTTGCCCAGCGACGAGGCGTTGTGCAGACGGGCCACGGCGCTGAGGATCGAGGCGAACACCAGCGGGATCACGATCATTTGCAGCAACTGCACGTAACCGTTACCCACCAGATCGAACCAGCCGATCGAGGCTTTCAGTACCGGGTTGCCGGCACCGTAAACGGTGTGCAGGGCCACACCGAAGACCACGCCCAGCACCAACGCGAGCAGAACTTTTTTCGCCAGGCTCCACGTGGTGTGACGGGTTTGCGCCAGGCCAAAGAGCAGGGCGAGGAACACCAGCAGATTGAGGATCAGCGGCAGATTCATTGGAACTCCGATAAAGACTTGTGCCGGCTACCTTCCGGGGCAGCCGCGAACCGGCAAGCCTAACAGCTTGAAAACTAATGATTTAATATCAAAAAGGTCTGTTAACTGTCGTTTTTGGAATAAGAGGGTGTCGTTGTCGGAGATGCAGCTGACGCGAAAGGGACGCGGGCGGTCGCAGGCAGACGGGGACTGTCACACTAATTTGTTAGCGTCGATATCTTTGAATCAGGGAGAAATGCTAATGAAGCTCGCACCGAAATTTTTGGCCGCAGCACTGGGATTGGGGTTGGGCCTGAGCCTCGCCGGCCAGGTATTCGCTACGGATTTGAAGCATTGGCCAGCCGATCAGGCCAAGGCGCTGGACGCAATGATTGCCGCCAACGCCAACAAAGGTAACTACGCGGTGTTCGACATGGACAACACCAGTTACCGCTACGACCTCGAAGAGTCGTTGCTGCCGTTCATGGAAAACAAAGGCTTGATCACCCGCGAAAAGCTCGACCCCTCTTTGAAACTGATGCCGTTCAAAGACACTGCCGACCACAAGGAAAGCCTGTTCAGCTACTACTATCGCCTCTGCGAACTTGACGACATGGTCTGCTATCCATGGGTCGCTCAAGTGTTCTCCGGCTTCACGCTCACAGAGCTCAAGGGTTATGTCGACGAGTTGATGGCGTCCGGCAAACCGGTGCCCGCTACGTATTACGAAGGCGACGTGGTCAAGAACCTCGACGTCAACCCGCCGAGAATCTTCACCGGTCAGAAAGAGCTCTACAACAAGTTGATGGAGAACGGCATCGAGGTCTACGTGATGACCGCCGCCTCTGAAGAACTGGTGCGCATGGTCGCCGCCGATCCGAAGTACGGCTACAACGTGAAACCGCAGAACGTGATCGGCGTGAGCTTGCTGCTCAAGGATCCCAAGTCTGGCGAACTGACCACGGCGCGCAAGCAAATCACCGCGGGCAAGTATGACGAGAAGGCTAACCTGGGCCTCGAACTGACCCCGTACTTGTGGACCCCGGCGACCTGGATGGCCGGCAAGCACGCGGCGATCCTGACCTATATCGATGAGTGGAAAAAACCGGTTCTGGTCGGCGGCGATACACCTACCAGCGATGGTTTCATGCTGTTCCACGGCGTCGACGTGGCCAAGGGTGGCATCCACTTGTGGGTCAACCGCAAAGACAAATACATGACCCAGATTAACGGCATGATGGCCAAACACGCCGCAGCTCAGGCCAAGGAAGGGTTGCCGGTGACGGCGGACAAGAACTGGGTGATCGTGAAGCCTGAAGAGATTCAGTAAGCGCAACTGAATCGTCTTGGCGAACGCGGTCAAGTGTGGGAGCTGGCTTGCCTGCGATGGCATCTACGCGGTGCATCAGATAGACCGAGTCGTCCGCATCGCAGGCAAGCCAGCTCCCACATTGATCCCCTGTGTTTGGGGAATTTTGGTCAGACAAAAAAATGCCCCGCACTTGGCGGGGCATTTTTGTTACTGCGACTGACGCTTACAGCCCGTCGAGCATTGCCTTGTTACGCACAGCACCCTTGTCGGCGCTGGTCGCCAGCAGGGCGTAGGCTTTCAGTGCGGTGGTCACTTTGCGTGGACGTTTTTCCACAGGCTTCCAGCCTTTCTGATCCTGCTCGGCACGACGACCAGCCATCTCCTCATCGCTGATCAACAGGTTGATCGAGCGGTTTGGAATGTCGATCAGCACTTTGTCGCCATCCTGCACCAGACCAATTGCGCCGCCCGCCGCCGCTTCTGGCGAAGCGTGGCCGATGGACAGGCCCGAAGTGCCGCCGGAGAAGCGACCATCGGTGAGCAGGGCGCAGGCTTTGCCCAGGCCTTTGGATTTCAGGTAGGACGTCGGGTACAGCATTTCCTGCATGCCCGGGCCGCCTTTCGGGCCTTCGTAACGAATGATCACGATGTCACCGGCCTTCACTTCATCCGCGAGGATGCCGCGTACGGCGCTGTCCTGGCTTTCGAAGATCTTCGCGTTGCCTTCGAACACGTGGATCGACTCGTCGACGCCGGCGGTTTTCACCACGCAGCCGTCCAGCGCGATGTTGCCGTAGAGAACGGCCAAGCCGCCTTCTTTCGAGTAGGCGTGTTCGACACTGCGGATGCAGCCGTTTTCACGGTCGTCGTCCAGGGTCTCCCATCGGGTCGACTGGCTGAACGCGGTTTGCGTCGGGATTCCCCCAGGGCCGGCCTTGAAGAAGTGATGCACCGCTTCGTCGTTGGTCTGGGTGATGTCCCACTTGGCGATGCCTTCAGCCAGGGTTTTGCTGTGCACGGTCGGCAGGTCGGTGTGCAGCAGGCCGCCACGGGCCAGCGAGCCGAGGATGCTGAAGATCCCGCCGGCACGGTGTACGTCTTCCATGTGGTACTTCTGGATGTTCGGCGCAACTTTGCACAGTTGCGGCACGTGACGGGACAGACGATCGATGTCCTTCAGGTCGAAGTCGATCTCGGCTTCCTGGGCCGCGGCCAGCAAGTGCAGGATGGTGTTGGTGGAACCGCCCATGGCGATGTCCAGCGTCATGGCGTTTTCGAACGCCTTGAAGTTGGCGATGTTGCGCGGCAATACCGACTCATCGTTGTCGCCGTAGTAACGCTTGCACAGCTCGACGATGGTGCGACCGGCCTGCAGGAACAGCTGCTCGCGGTCGCTGTGGGTGGCCAGGGTCGAACCGTTGCCCGGCAATGCCAGACCGAGGGCTTCGACCAGGCAGTTCATCGAGTTGGCGGTGAACATGCCGGAGCACGAACCGCAGGTCGGGCAGGCGTTGCGCTCGTAGTCAGCGACTTTCTCGTCAGAAGCGCTGGAGTCGGCGGCGATCACCATGGCGTCGACGAGGTCGAGGCCGTGGCTGGCCAGTTTGGTCTTGCCGGCTTCCATCGGGCCGCCGGACACGAAGATCACCGGGATGTTCAGGCGCAGGGACGCCATCAACATGCCAGGGGTGATCTTGTCGCAGTTGGAGATGCAGACGATCGCATCGGCACAGTGGGCGTTGACCATGTACTCGACGGAGTCGGCGATGATTTCGCGGCTCGGCAGCGAATACAGCATGCCGTCGTGACCCATGGCGATGCCGTCATCCACGGCGATGGTGTTGAATTCTTTGGCGACACCGCCGGCGCGTTCGATTTCGCGGGCGACCAGTTGGCCCAGGTCCTTGAGGTGGACGTGGCCCGGTACGAACTGGGTGAAGGAGTTGGCAATGGCGATGATCGGCTTTTTGAAGTCGTCATCTTTCATCCCCGTGGCGCGCCACAGTGCGCGGGCGCCGGCCATGTTGCGGCCATGGGTGGATGTTTTCGAGCGGTAATCAGGCATGAAGCACTCCGGGCGGCTAATCAGGTATCAAAAGGGAAGTGAGCTTCTATTGACGTCTGGAACACTCAGAAATGGCCGTGTGTCCGGAAGTTGCCGATAACTTTGCGGGATCGCCGCGCGCTTCAGCTTGAGCTCATAAACCCGCCGGGGGATGACTGGCGATGAATGTCGCGATTCTACACGGCTGGCGTCAGGAGGGAATGCCGGAAAAGGGGGATCCAGCACCGGCGGGGCGTGTGGGATGACGACCGGCAGGAATCACCCGCTATTCAGCGAGAGCTGCCGACGTGTGATCAGTGCATTGAAGGAAATGCCGACGGTGCTCAGAGCGAGGAAACTCAGTGCGAGAGTCGTTTGCAGATGGGCTCCACTCAGGTTGATCAGGGCGCTGATCAGGCCACCGAAGATGAATACCAGTGTGTTCCCGGCTGACGCCGAGGTGCCGGCCATGTCCGGAAAAACCTCCATCGCCTGCGAGGTGGCGATAGGGCGAGCGATGGTGGTGCCGGCGGTGCAGACAATCATCGGGATCAGCACCGTCAGGGTCGACAGCCCCATCGCGTTTGAGAGCATGAGCATTACCAGCCCCGAAACGAAGATCAGGCTTAGACCGACGATGATCTGTGTATGTGGAGCGATTCGCCCGGCGAGGACTCGAGCGATAATGCCGCCGATGATGTAGGCCATGCCATACAGCAGCAGTGTCAGGGAAAACTCGTAGGCCGAAAGCTGCAACTGCTCCATGAAGATCAGGGGCGAGATGACAATGAAGGAAAAGTGGCAGGTGAAGGCGATCGCGGCGATCAACCAATAGCCGAGGAAACCCGCATCGCGACAGACGCGCCGGTAGGACTGAAGAATGCTTCGGCGCGGGGTTGTGGCGGTGTGCCGGTTTTCAAGAAAGAAGCAGGCCTTAAGGAACACGGCGGCGGCGAGGGCAATAAAGACAATGAAGCTTGCGGGCCAGTCCAGTGCCTGTTGCAACAGGGTGCCAGCCAGTGGCGAGACGGAAATGAAGATCCCGCTGGCGGTGACCAGCAGAATCCGCAGCTGATCCCGTTCCTTGCCGTCGAACAGGTCCTGGACCAGCGCCTGCGAGAGTACGAAGCAACCGCAGCCGATGGCCTGCACCACCCGGAACAACAGGAACCAAGCGTAGTCGGTGGACAGCACGCAACCAGTCGCACCGACAATCGAGACCGCCATTCCCGCCAGCAGCAGACTTTTGCGCCCGATGACATCCGAGAGCGGCCCGACCAGTAGTTGGGAAAGTGCGATCCCGATGGCAAACAGACTGATGGAAAACGCGATATCGCCTGGTGTGGTCCGGAAGTGTTCGGCCAGCGCCGGGAACGATGGCAGCAGGACATCGAGAGGGAAGACCCCGAGCATCACCATGGTCATTAATAGGGTGATCGCAGAGCGGCGGTGTTTGACACTGACCGCAGATTTTCCTTCATCCATCGACAAGTCCTGCCTGTGCGAAGAGCTGCTGGTTAAAAGGCAGGTCGAAAAAACCTGCCTTTTCCATTGCCTGTAGCGTCGCGCCTGCACCTGATCGGGCGCGCTGAAGGCAGGCTTGCGGGCCGGTCAGGGCGCTGAGGATTTCTGCGACGCAATTCTCCCTGAGGCCCACGCTGTTCAGGCTTTCCTTCAGCCATCGCTCATCGACCTCAAAGAACATCAGGATGATGTCCACCAGCAGCTTCGCGGCGAACGTGCGTTGGCTGCTGTTCAGGGTCAGCCACAGATAATGGAACACTTCGCAAAAATAGCGACTGTGTCGGGCCTCGTCGGTGAGGTGGTCCCTGAGCATTTCCTGGACGCTGGATACCAGCTCGTTGCGACAAACCTCGAGCAGTTCCCTGGCGATGATGGTCTCGGATACGAAACCGACGAGAAACCAGGCCAGCGCCTTATGCCTCTCTGGGCTGTGGTCAATCAGGGCGTTCAGTCGGGTAATGCGGCGCGGCATCACCGGGCGTTGGGTCATGCCGTAGAGGTCGGCTATCTGCTCGGCGAGACTATTGGAGAACAGGGCGTGATAACCCTCATCGGTGTACAGCTGGAGGGCGGCTGTTTTCATCCGTCGGGGAATGGACGCGCCGAGCTCATCGTGGACGATGGTTTCCACGGAGCGGTTGACGATTCGATGTTCGAGCCGGGTGGTGTAGTCGAGGAAGTACACCAGATGGTTGGCCGATAAACGATGGGTGATCGCACTGCCGGCTGCTTCGATGGCCGGGTGATTCAGGTAGGGCAGGAAGGCGGGCGGGAACCAGTGTCGTGTTTCCAGTTGTCGTTCCAGATCTGATGGCAATTGATAGGTATGCTCGCTGTTGCGTACCGAGGCTCGGGTGTTCCAGTCGTCGAGGGTGAAGCGCTGTGCCCAGGCGTCGGGCAGTGACAGGTCGTCTGTGCGAGGCTCGGTCATTGTTGTAAGTCTCGGCTGCTTAGCAGTGCTTTCAATTCCTTGCACATCACTTGACCGTCACTCTGGCCGCAGCCCACAAAAAACAACGGTTGTTCGGCGCTGTCCTCGATCCCCAGCAACGTTTCGACCTGATCGTCCGCCAACGCACCGGTCAGCCAGGTGCTTAACCCAAGTGCGGTGGCCACCAGTTGAAAGGTCTGGGAAATATGACCTGCCTCGACGTAAGCCATTCGGTAGGCCCGCGAGTGTTCATATTTCCACCACAGTTTGTCGAAGCGAGCGGTGATGAACAGGCCGATTGGCAGGTTGTTGATGAAATGCTGCCCACACAACAATTGGCCCAAGGGTGAGTCAGGCACCGGATTGACGAAGCTCAACGCATGTTCGTCGGGGTGGTAGGCGTAGAGCCCGGGATTCAGGCCGCTGACGTTCTGAACATGAAGATAACCTTCGCAGGCATTCAGCCCGCCACCGGATGGACTGCTGCGCCGGGCGCCAAGACCTTCAACGATGGTTTCGTCGATGTCGTTGTCGCGCTCACGCAGATAACCAACGGACAAATACAAAAGAGTGCCCACATCGTCGAGAGAAACCCCTTCACCCGTGAAGGAGCGACAGGTCTTTCGGTCGATCAACGTCTTTGCAAGTGCGCTTTGCGGCAGACAGGAAGGTTGGGGCAGGGCAATCCGCTCGCTTGTCGGGCGTTCTGTGAGTCTGACCTCCGGGGCAGGAGTGGCCAGTACTTCGGCGCAATGGTCCAGATAGTGTCTCGACCATTCATTAATATCTTGGGGGACATATTCACAAGGAATGTTCTTGGTGCCGATATGAAATATCTTCGACAGTTCATCCCAGCCCCATTCAAGGGTGTCTTGTATTGACGTTGTGAGTATTCCCGCGCTCAGGAGTTGCGTGTCTATTATGTTGTTGTCATCAAAATTTTCAGGGTTGTCGATAAGGTGTGCAAGGCGGGTTGAATATTCAAGATTCAATTCGAACTGTTTGTGGTTCTTGTAATCCCAGACTATTAGGTCGGGCGTGCGAGGAAGTATGAATATATAAGGGTTTATCTGCATGATTGGCGACTCACTCTGGTCTTTGCCATAGAAAACGCTGGGTAGCCGGCACTCCCCAGCGTTTCATTTACTTAGCGGACTTTTGGCGCAACCAGAAAAGCCAGGTTGGCGATTTTGTTGGTTTCCAGAGTAATTGCTTTCATGTTTTGAACTCCTTGTAATTGATAGTGAGTGTCTCCGTTGTGACGACTTAATCATAGTTTGTAATGAGTTCTTATCAAGGGGAGATTGAGTAGGAATGTTCCAGTAATCTTGTCGGATCAATCTTAGGGCTGGATGAATCTTGTAAGTTCTGTCCGCTAAAATAAAAGACAAAGCGAAACGTCCTGCAAGTCATTAAGACCGCTGGAGTAGGAAGTTAGAGAATTCAATTACAGATAACAGAACGGGGAGCCGGCTGGCTCCCCGTCAAACCGGCGTAATCAGCTGTTTGGCAGCAGACGGCAGGTGATGCTCTTGATGTAGCGGGTTTCGGCGATGGCCGGGTGAACCGGGTGATCCGGGCCCTGACCGCCACGCTCCAGGATCTGGATGTTGCGGTCCAGGTGACGGGCGCTGGTCAGCAGGATGTTCTGCAGATCGTCCTCGGGCAGGTGCATCGAACACGAAGCGCTGACCAGGATGCCGTCCTTGCTGAGCAGGCGCATGGCTTGCTCGTTCAGGCGACGGTAGGCACCTTCACCGTTCTTCATGTCTTTTTTACGTTTGATGAACGCCGGAGGATCGGCAACGATCACGTCGAAACGCTCTTCGCTGGCTTTCAGCTCTTTCAGGGCTTCGAACACGTCGCCTTCAATGCAGGTCATTTTATCGGCGAAGCCGTTCAGCGCGGCGTTGCGCTCGACGCCGTCGAGGGCGAAGGCCGAAGCGTCGACGCAGAACACTTCACTGGCGCCGAAAGCTGCAGCTTGCACGCCCCAACCGCCAATGTAGCTGTACAGGTCCAGCACGCGTTTGCCTTTGGCATAAGGTGCCAGACGCGCGCGGTTCATGCGGTGGTCATAGAACCAGCCGGTTTTCTGTCCCTGGATGACGGGTGCTTCGAATTTCACACCGTTCTCTTCCAGGGCAACCCACTCCGGCACCAGGCCGAACACGGTTTCGACGTAGCGGTTGAGGCCTTCAGCATCACGGGCAGCGGAGTCGTTCTTGAACAGAATGCCGCTAGGCTTGATCACTTGGGTCAGCGCTGCGATCACGTCTTCTTTATGGGCTTCCATGGTTGCCGAAGCGATCTGTACCACCAGGATGTCGCCGAAACGGTCGACTACCAGACCTGGCAGCAGGTCGGAATCGCCGTAGACCAGGCGATAGAACGGCTTGTCGAACAGGCGATCGCGCAGGGACAGCGCGACGTTCAGGCGATGCACCAGCAGCGACTTGTCCAGCGGCAACTTGATGTCGCGCGACAAGAGGCGGGCGCAGATCAGGTTGTTCGGGCTCATGGCAACGACGCCCAGCGGCTTGCCGCTGGCTGCCTCGAGGATCGCCTGGTCGCCGGCCTTGAAGCCGTTCAACGGGGTGGCGGCTACATCGATTTCGTTGCTGTAGACCCACAAGTGGCCGTTTCGCAGGCGACGGTCGGCGTTGGCTTTGAGGCGCAGGCTAGGCAGGGACATGACGTCGCTCCGGAAAAAAGAGCGGGAGTATAGCGTGTTGCGCACGGCCACGGTTTGGCGGATGGACATGCGGTGAGGAAGGGCCGTCATTTGATGAAACTTCAGGCGATGGACCGGCCAAGGTGTCGGATCCAACTTTATAAGGGTTAGAATCGCCGCCTGTCCCAGAGTGTGTACTTATGTCCCCAGAGCTGACTTCCGAACAGATTCAACAGTCCCTGCAAGGCATCAGCGTGCCGGCCCAGCCGCAAATCATGGTGGATTTGCAGATGGAACAGTACATGCCCGATCCGGATCTGGAGGTGATCGCGAAGCTAATCTCCCAGGACCCGGGCCTCTCTGGCGCCTTGTTGAAAATCGTCAACTCGCCGTATTACGGCTTGAGCAACAAAATCGCCTCGATTCAGCGTGCGGTGAATCTGCTGGGGAGCCGCTCGATCATCAACCTGATCAACGCGCAGTCGATCAAGGGCGAGATGAACGACGACACCATCGTCACCTTGAATCGGTTCTGGGATACCGCTCAGGACGTGGCGATGACCTGCCTGACACTGGCCAAGCGCATCGGCGCCCAGGCCGGCGATGAAGCGTACGCCCTGGGTCTGTTCCATGACTGCGGCGTGCCGCTGATGCTCCAGCGCTTCCCCAACTACATGACCGTTCTGGAAGAGGCCTACGCCAGTGCCAGCGCCGAATGTCGGGTGGTGGACACTGAGAATCGGGTGTTCAATACCAATCATGCGGTGGTGGGTTATTACACCGCCAAATCCTGGCGCCTGCCCGAGCATGTCACCGCCGCCATCGCCAATCACCACAATGCGTTAGCGATCTTCAGCGATGAGTCGTCGCGCAACAGTCAGCTGAAAAACCTGCTGGCGATCCTGAAAATGGCCGAGCACATTTGTGCGTCCTTCCGGGTGCTGGGCAACCAGCGTGATGACCACGAGTGGAACAGCATCGCTCCGCTGGTTCTCGATTATGTCGGTCTCTCGGACTACGACTTCGAGACCCTTAAACAAACGATTCGTGACCTTGGCGCTCACCGCTGAGCGTTGCACAGCCTGATTCGAGAGCACCATGCCGGAACTGCCTGAAGTCGAAACCACTCGCCGCGGGATTGCGCCGCACCTGGAAGGCCAGCGCGTCAGCCGGGTGATCGTGCGTGAGCGGCGCTTGCGCTGGCCGATTCCCGAAGACCTGGATGTGCGGCTGTCTGGCCAGCGCATCGTGCTGGTGGAGCGACGCGCGAAGTACCTGCTGATCAATGCCGAAGTTGGCACGCTGATCAGCCATTTGGGGATGTCGGGAAATCTGCGTCTGGTGGAAGTCGGCACGCCGGTGGCCAAGCATGAGCATGTGGACATCGAACTGGAATCCGGCCTGGCCTTGCGTTACACCGACCCGCGACGGTTTGGCGCGATGCTCTGGAGCCTCGATCCGCTCAACCATGAATTGTTGATTCGCCTGGGGCCGGAGCCGTTGACCGACCTGTTCGACGGCGAGCGCTTGTTCCAGCAGTCCCGCGGGCGATCCATGGCGGTCAAACCGTTCATCATGGACAACGCGGTGGTGGTCGGCGTGGGCAATATCTACGCAACCGAAGCGTTATTCGCCGCCGGTATCGATCCGCGTCGTGAGGCCAAAAGCATCTCTCGGGCGCGTTATCTGAAACTGGCGATCGAGATCAAACGCATCCTGGCAGCCGCTATCGAGCGCGGCGGCACCACACTGCGCGACTTTATCGGCGGTGACGGTCAGCCGGGTTATTTTCAGCAGGAACTGTTCGTGTACGGCCGTGGCGGTGCGCCCTGCAAGGTCTGTGGCACGGAGTTGCGGGAAGTGAAGCTCGGGCAGCGCGCCAGCGTCTTTTGCCCGCGTTGTCAGAGCTGATACGCCCAGGGTCTATAGTCAGTGTTCTGACTGCCTAGCCCAAGGACCGTGCCATGAACCTGTTTCGAACCGTTGTCGTCGTTTTGCTGCTGAGCGTCGGTGCGCCAGCCCTGGCAGCAAACACGGGCAGCGGCGACCCGCGTTACACCATCCAGAATCCCCCGGCGTACGCCATGATCGGCGATTTGCTGATTGCCCGACCCTTGCTGGTCGTGGCGACGGTGATTGGTGCCGGAGTGTTTGTGGTGTCGTTGCCGTTTACCGCATTGGGTGGCGGCATCGGCGATGCGGGGCAGGCGTTGGTGGTCGACCCGGCGAAAGCGGCGTTTGTGCGGTGTTTGGGGTGTATCGGGGAGGGGTTTGAGCAGCGGGAGTGAGGTCAGTTACATCTCATCGCGAGCAAGCTCGCTCCCACATGAAATTTGCGCAGATTCAATGTGGGAGTGAGCTTGCTCGCGATGGCGTCTTCAAAGTCGCCGAATGACTCAAGCCTTACCGGTAATGATCCGGTACTTCTCCATCAACTGCTCTTCAGTCTCCGGATGCGCCTCATCCAACGGAATGCAATCCACCGGGCACACTTGCTGGCACTGAGGTTCGTCGTAGTGGCCGACGCACTGGGTGCACAGGTTCGGGTCGATCACGTAGATCTCTTCGCCCTGGGAGATGGCGGCGTTCGGACACTCGGGTTCGCAGACGTCGCAGTTGATGCAATCGTCGGTGATGATCAGGGACATGCTAACTCCAGCCAGGGCGGAAGGCCCGGGCGCAATAAACCAATGCGCACAATTGTGCCGCATTGGCGCCCGCAGTGCACGCGGACGCGATCAAGGGGAAAAGATCGTCCGAACGCGGCCCGAACCTACGGCAGCTCCTACTTTTTAAAGCGCTCGTTCAGGGCGTCCGCCACCGCAGGGTGGACAAACTTGGTGATATCGCCGCCCAGGGCTGCGATTTCCCGGACCAGCGTCGAAGAAATGTACGAATAACGCTCAGACGGGGTCAGAAACAGACTTTCCACATCCGGTGCCAGCTGACGGTTCATGTTGGCCAGCTGGAATTCGTATTCGAAGTCCGATACCGCACGCAAACCACGCAGGAACACATTGGCGTTCTTCTCTTTGGCAAAGTGCGCCAGCAGCGTCGAGAAGCCGACGACTTCAACGTTGGGCAGGTGTTTAGTGACCTCGCGGGCCAGCGCCACACGCTGTTCCAGGGGAAACAACGGGTTTTTCTTCGGGCTGGCGGCGACGGCGATGATCACATGATCGAACAGGCGCGCGGCGCGTTCGACCAGATCGCCATGGCCCTTGGTAATAGGGTCGAAGGTACCTGGGTACAACACTCGGTTCATCGCGTCGTCCTGGCGGGAGTCCGTTGGGGAGTCGGATGGTATCGCAGCCTTCCCGGTCGGCCAAGTCGCCTTTTGGGTAAGAAAGCACTATAGACGATTGGAATATTCTGCATTTTCATGGGTTTTTCAAACGTTCGGCCAAAGAAGTTGCCAGCTGCGCCGTCAGCCCGTAGACCGACAATTGCGGGTTTGCGCCAATGCTGGTGGGGAACAGCGAGCCGTCATGAATCGACAGGTTGCCTAACTGATGATGCCGGCCGAGGCTGTCGGTCACGGCGTTTTTCGGGTCTTCACCCATGGCACAACCGCCCATCACATGGGCGCTGCCCAGGCGTGTGCGATACAGCTCAAGGCTCAGGCTGTCGATCAGCGTGCGCGCTTCGGCGAGGGTTTTCACGTAGCGAGCGTCGGCGTGCATTGGCATCACCGCATTGGCACCGCCCGCGAATTGGATCTCGGCCATGCTGTGGAACGCCCGACGCAATCCATCCCAGGCATAGGGTGAAACCTGATAGTCGAGCACCGGCGTGCCGTCACCGCGCAACTCGACGCTGCCGCCGGGGCTGTCCGGGTGAAAGCCGTCCCGCAGCAACGCCAACATGGCGTGGGTGTGGGGCAGGTTTTCCATGTGTTGGGCGTTTTCCTTGCCGAAACCGCCGAGCAGGGTCGTGGCCAGTGCCGGGTGCAGCGGCGGCACTTCGAGTTTGTAAGACATTTTTCCGGTGGTGCCGTCCTGCCATTGGAAATGGTCGGAATAGATTGACTGTGGTGCGCCATAAAACGGGTTGATCACCTCGTCGAACAGCCCGGCCGACATGTTCACAAGGTGTAGAAAAGTCCGTTTACCCAGCCGTTTGTGCGGATCGGGCGCCTCAGAGCGCATAAGCAGCGCCGGGCTGTTGATCCCGCCACCGGCCAGCACGTAATGCCGGGCCTTGACCGTGATCGTGTGTCCGGTAGGTGCGACGCAGCGCTCGTCCATCGCCACGCATTGCAACCCCGTGACCTTGTCGCCGCTGATCACGAGCTTTTCGGCGCGAGCCAGATAGAGCAGCTCGCCCCCTTTTTCTAAAGTCGCCGGGATGGTCGTCACCAGCATCGATTGCTTGGCGTTGGTCGGGCAACCCATGCCGCAGTAGCCCAGGTTCCAACAGCCACGCACGTTGCGCGGGATCACATGCCAGGCGTAGCCGAGTTTTTCGCAGCCTTTGCGGATCACGTCGTTGTTGGCGTTGGGCGGGATCATCCAGGGGGCGACGCCCAGGCGTTGTTCCATTTTCTCGAACCACGGCGCCATCTCGGCCGGCGTGTGGCCTTTGACATCGTGTTCCTTGGCCCAGTGGTCGAGGGTCGGGTCCGGCGTGCGAAAACTTGAGGTCCAATTGATCAGCGTGGTACCACCCACCGCGCGCCCCTGAAGGATGGTGATCGCGCCGTCCTTGCTCATGCGGCCAATACCTTCCTGATAGAGGCTGGTGTAAGCCTGGTCTTCGAGCATCTTGAAGTCGCTGCTGGTCTTGAGCGGGCCTTCCTCGATCAGCAATACCTTGTAGCCCGCTGCGCTGAGGATTTCGGCGGTGGTGCCACCGCCAGCACCACTGCCGATAATCGCCACGTCCGCTTCGAGGGTCAGGTCCTGGGTCAGTTGTGAACCGTTATAGGTTTTCCAGCCACGGGCCAGGCCTTCGCGGAACGGATCGGGTACGGGCATCTTCAGTTCTCTTTTTATTTTGGATTCGGTGGTGAGGCGGCTGACGTCTTCGCGGGCAAGCCACGCTCCCACAGAATTGGAGGGGGCCACCCTTTTGTGAACGACTCAAACCCTGTGGGAGCGTGGCTTGCCCGCGATAGGGTCACCACGGTTTCAGACGGTAGGCGGCCCGGGATACCCGCAATGCACCCAGGATTCCGAGCGGCTATACCACGCCATCATCACCAGTTGCAGCAGCGAGCTGTGGCCCATGCGCAGCAGACTTAACGAACTGTTTTCCCAGCGATCGAGAAAGAGCCTGATCTCCTCGCTGCTGGCGTTTTCCCAACTGCCCCAGATCCCGGTCAGTGGGCCGCGGGTGATGCGCATTCCCAGCACATCGAATAACTGTCGGGTCAGCTTGAGCATTTCCGGCGACAGATGATTCAGACCGTTATCCAGGCAGTGCAGGGTTTCACCGACGGCCGTCGGTATTTTCTCGGTGGCCATAGCGCCATCGAGCATCACCGGAATCAATGCCCGCAAAAACAGTAAGTCACCGCTGCGCAGAATCGCGAAACCGCTGGCTGGCAGGCTCGATGAGCAGCCGCTGAGGCTCGCGCCCAAACCGGCGGTGGCGAGAAAAGCGCTGGCACCCAGGCTGAATTTAAGCAATCCGCGCCGTGACAACGTGGGTGTATCGGACAGACTTGGGCTCATTATTGTTATTACCCGAAGGGGATGATCGTTAGCGGATAAACAGCTTCTGGATCAGCTTCTGAATGGATTTTCCGTACGGCGGGTAGATCAATTTCGCCGCATTGAACCGCTGTTTGATCAGCACACCTTTGGCTTTGCTGAAGGTCAGGAAACCTTCGTGGCCGTGGTAATGGCCCATGCCCGAGGCGCCGATACCGCCAAATGGCATGTCGTCCTGAGCGACGTGCAGCAGGGTGTCGTTCAGGCACACGCCGCCGGAATGGGTTTCGTGAAGTACGCGGTGTTGCTCACGCTTGTCGTAGCCGAAGTAATACAGGGCCAGCGGACGGGGTCGTTCATTGATATAGGCAAAGGCCTGATCCAGATCTTTGTAGGGAACGATCGGCAACAGCGGACCGAAGATTTCGTCCTGCATCACCATCATGTCGTTGCTGACGTTGAGCAGCAGGCTGTGACTCATGCGGCGCCCCTGGCCCTTGTCGAACAATGGAATCAGCAGCGCGCCCTTGCTGGTGGCGTCGCTGATGTAGCCATTGAGGCGCGCCAATTGTCGGTCATTGATGATCGCGGTGTAGTCCGGGTTATCGGTCAAGGTCGGATAAAACCCGCGAACCGCCTGACGATAGGCTTCGACGAAAGCTCCGACGCGATCTTCCGGCACCAGCACATAGTCCGGGGCCACACAGGTCTGTCCGGCGTTGAGCGTCTTGCCGAAGGCGATGCGTTCGGCAGCGTCCTTGAGCGGCACGTCGCGGGACACAATGGCCGGGGATTTGCCGCCGAGTTCGAGGGTCACCGGGGTCAGGTTTTCGGCCGCCGCACGCATCACGTGTTTGCCGATGCTGGTGGCGCCGGTGAACAGCAGGTGATCGAAACGCAATCTGGAGAACGCTACACCGATATCGGCTTCGCCCAGTACCACGCAGACTAGGTCTTGCGGGAAGATTCGGCCCAGCAGTTCCTTGAGCAACAATCCGGTGGCGGGGGTCGATTCGCTGAGTTTGAGCATCACCCGATTGCCTGCCGACAACGCGCCTACCAATGGGCCGATGGCCAGATACAGCGGGTAGTTCCACGGCACGATCACCCCGACCACACCCAACGGTTGATAGATGACTTTGGCCGCCGCGGGTTGAAAGGCAACCCCGACCTTGCGCTTCGACGCCTTCATCCAGCCTTTGAGGTGCTGACTGGCATAGTGAATGCCGTGCAGACTGGGCATCAGTTCGGCGAGCAGGGTTTCATCGGCGCTGCGATGGCTGAAATCCTGGCTGATGGCATCGATCAATGCCAGACGCTCATTGCTCAACAGGTCGCGCAGGGCCTTTAGCCATTGCTGGCGCTGGGCGGCGGGCGGCATCGGGTTGGCTGTATACGCCGCGCGTTGAGCGTCGAACAGGGTCTGGAGCTCTTCCAGGGGCTGCTGCAGGTTCTGCAGGTAGGCGATGTCAGCAGTCATGGTCGGCTCCGATTTATTGTAATTAGGGACTTTTTAGAGTCTATGCTCTAGAAAGTCAAATGACATCCTGGCACAGCTTTGTTTTATCCACTCGCGGATAGGTCGTAAGATGCCGGTCAACGCACTTTGAATTAAAGCCCAAGCCATGGCCCCTCGGATCAAAACCAGCGAGCGCATCGTGCAGAACAGCCTGGAGCTGTTCAATCAGCAGGGTGAGCGCAGCATCAGCACCAACCACATTGCTGCCCACATGGAAATTTCCCCGGGCAACCTGTACTACCACTTCCCCAACAAGCAGGCGATCATCGCCGTGCTGTTCAGTGAGTACGAAAGCCTTGTGGACAGCTTCCTGCGCCCGCCCCAGGGTCGTGCCGCCACGGTCGAAGACAAGCGCTTCTACCTTCAGGAATTGCTGGCCGCCATGTGGCGCTACCGGTTTTTGCACCGCGATCTGGAGCACCTGCTCGACAGTGATCCGGAGCTGGCCGCCCGTTATCGGCGCTTTTCCCAACGCTGTCTGATCCATGGCACGCACATCTACGCGGGCTTCGTCGAGGCCGGCATCCTGCAAATGGACAAAGTTCAGATCGAATCCCTGACGCTCAATGCCTGGATCATCCTGACGTCCTGGGTGCGTTTTCTGTGCACTACGCGTGAAAATTCCAATCACCTGAGCGAACAGGCCATTAAACGTGGTGTGTATCAGGTGCTGGTGCTTGAGGCCGGTTTTGTCACGGATCAGTCTCGCGGCGCGGTGAATGCGCTGTTCGAGGAGTTTTACGTGCCGCTGGCCCAAGCGCTGGAAGAAGTGGGATAGGAAGTGCAGTAGGATCAACCATCGCCAAAATCGCAGGAGCCCGTTATGCCCATTGCGCAACTGATCAGCCCGCAAGCGTTGGACCTGAAAAAGGAGCAGCCGGGGCTGGTGATTCTGGATTGTCGTTTTGCCCTCGAAGACCCGGATTACGGTCAGCGCAGCTATGCCGAAGGGCATATTGCCGGGTCGAGCTTTTCCGATCTTGAGCGTGATTTGAGCGGGACAGTGGTCAAGGGTGTGACCGGGCGCCATCCGTTGCCTGAACCTGCAGACTTGATCGAACGTCTGCAAGCCTGGGGCGTCAACGCCGACAGCGATGTGATTTTGTACGACGACGGTCCGGGTGCCTACGCGGCGCGGGCCTGGTGGTTGCTGGCCTGGCTGGGCAAACGTGACGGCGTGTTCATTCTGGATGGCGGGCTCAAGGCTTGGCACGCGGCCGGTTTGCCCCTGAGTCTTGATGCGCCGCAGATTGAACGGGGCACCTTCACGGGGTCGCCGGACAACGCGCTGATCTTGAGCGCCGAACAGCTCCAGCAACGTCTCGGCCAACCCGCGCTGACCTTGCTCGATGCCCGCGGATTGCCGCGTTTCAAGGGCGAAGTAGAGCCGATCGACCCGATTGCCGGGCACATCCCCGGCGCGCAATGTGCGGCGTTCACCGACAACCTGGGCAGCGACGGGCGTTTTCTGCCGGCCGATCAGCTCAAGCAGCGTTTTGCCGCGAAGCTCGGTGATCGTTCGCCGACCGATCTGGTGGCGTACTGCGGTTCTGGCGTGACGGCCTGTCACAACCTGTTTGCGTTGTGTCTGGCCGGGTATCCGTTGGGATCGTTGTATGCCGGTTCATGGAGCGAGTGGATCAACGATCCTGCACACGGCATCGCCATCGGCGAATGAAGATCAAAAGATCGCAGCCTGCGGCAGCTCCTACAGTGGAATGTGTACACCTGTAGGAGCTGCCGCAGGCTGCGATCTTTTGATTCTAAAGCCGGGCGCTGCGATATGCGCCCGGCCCGACACCGTAAACCTGCTTGAATTGCCGACTCAGATGACTCTGGTCAGCGAACCCCAACTGCGTCGCCACTTCCAACGGTAAGCAACCATTCTGTAACAGCGCTCGCGCCCGAGCGATGCGCTGCTGCATCAGCCAGGTGTGTGGCGGCATGCCAGTGGCGTGGCGGAACACCCGGGCGAAGTGGAAGGGTGAAAGGTTGACCCGCGGCCAGTTCTTCCAGCGAGCAGTTGGCAGAACCCTTCACCAGATCCGGATCGCGATACAGCGTCGCGCCGAACGCCGGCAAGTTGTTGGTCGGTAGTTCAAGCTCCGCCAACAGCGAGAGAATCTGACCGCTGTCCGGATAGAACGCCCGATACAACCAACCATCCTCCGTGCCTTTATGGCCGGTGTGCAGTTCGTCTGGATTGATCAGCACCAGCGTGCCGCTGCCC
Organism: Pseudomonas sp. NPDC098740; assembly: GCF_044760065.1. NCBI lineage: Bacteria > Pseudomonadati > Pseudomonadota > Gammaproteobacteria > Pseudomonadales > Pseudomonadaceae > Pseudomonas > Pseudomonas sp. NPDC098740. The sequence goes on from NZ_JBIWAM010000007.1 coordinate 38,381, forward strand.
GCCAGGTGTTCGGCACCGCGATAACGATAGCGCTGAGCGCAAGCCATGATCATGCCGATCACGTAACCGTCATGCACATGAGGCGCGAAACGGTGTTCGATGTAGCGCGCAGACAATAACTCGACGCCGGCCAACGGCGCTGTTTGCCAGAATCGGATCGACTCGCCCTGATCGACGTCCATGGCCTTACTGGCGACCCACGGCGGTCAGCCATTGCGGGATGCGGCGTTCGAGGTAGTAGCCCGGTTGCCTGAACGAGCCATCGACGAAGCCGACATGCCCCCCCTTGGTCTGTAACTCGAATTGAGTGCAGGCGGACAATTCGTCGGCTTGCGGCAGGCTATGAGGAAATACAAACGGGTCATCGGCCGCTTGAATGATCAGGGTCGGCGTACGAATCTCGCCAAGGAAATAGCGACTCGAAGCGCGGCGATAGTAATCCTCGGCATCGGCAAAACCGTTCAGCGGCGCGGTGACCCGGCCATCGAAATCCCAGAACGTGCGCATGTTCTCCAATGAGCCAAGCGCGGCCAGCGCCGCCAGTCCATCCTCGTGTCCGTCATGCTGAAACTGGCGCTGCTTGTTCTTGATGTAGGCCACCATCTCCCGCATGAAATGCGCCTGATAGACCTTCGAGAAACCCTGGCCGATACGGTCGGCGCATTGATCGAGACGAAACGGCACCGACACCGCCACCGCACCGGCCACGCCACTTTTGCTGCCGGATTCGCCCAAGTGCTTGAGCAACACATTGCCACCCAGGGAATAGCCGACCGCATACAACGGCGCGAGCGGTCGTTGGGCTTTCAGGTGTTTGATGGTTTCGGCCAGGTCTTCACTGGCACCGGAATGGTAGCTGCGCGGCAACAGATTTGGCTCGCCCGAACAGCCGCGCCAGTTCAGTGCGACGCTGGCCCAGCCTTGATCTCCCAGGACTTTTTGCAGGCCAGCCACATAGGGCGAGTTTGACGAACCAGTCAGCCCGTGCAACACCAGCACCAACGGCGCGTCGGCTGTATGAGGGCCGTGCCAGTCGAGATCAAGGAAGTCGCCATCGTCGAGCCAAAGCCGTTCGCGCGTGCGGTCGATATGCGTGGTTTTACGCCACAGCGGCCCCCACAAGGTTTGCAAGTGCGGGTTGCCAAGGCCGATGGCCGGGGTGAAGCGTTCGCTGGGCTGGAGCACGATGTTTCTCTAAAAGGTCAAACAGTCGGCGCCAGGGCCGAAAGTCGTGGCCATGGCGCCTGTGTCCAAAGAAACTAACTTGCCACAATCCCCGTCTCGGCGCGACACATGCTCTGCGGCACCTCGTGGGTCGGGAGGGGCAGAGGTCGTTGTTCTACGGTCGGGCCTACGGTCACCACCGACCATTGGTCCGCGTCAAAGTGCTTGTTCAAGGCTGCTTTGACTTGCGCAACGGTCAATTTCTGAGCTTGTTCGATTGAAAAATCCAGATCGAGCGGCAAGTCGTATTGGTTGATGTTGACCAGTAGATCGAGAATCTGTGAATTGCTGGCGCTGTTCAACGCGCTGCTGCTGCGCAGTTGGCGCAGGGTGTCGTCGAGCTCCTGTTGTGTCGGACCCGTTTGCAAGTAGTCGCGATACATTGACTGCACCAGCTTCACCGCACCTTCGCTGAACTGTGGGTTGGTATTCAGGCTGATGACGGCAGTACCGCCTTCCTGCCAGAGGGTGTTCTTCAGTTCCACGGCATAGGTCAAGCCGCGTTTTTCTCTCAGCTCCGTCATCAGTCGCGAAGAGATATTCTGCCCACCGAAAATCAGGTGGGCCACTCTCAGCGCCATGTAATCGGGGTGCTGCGGTGTCACACCGGGCTGCCCCAGCATGATCTGCGTCTGACTCAGGGGGCGCTCGATATGTCGTGACGTCGCCACACCCTGTCGGCGCGGGACCGGAATCACGGGAGACATTTTGGAACCTGCTGGCAGCGCGTTGAAAACCTGCACGCTCATCGCCTGGGCCTGTTCCAGTGTCAGGTCGCCGACCAGCGTAATCAGCACATTCCCCGCGCTATAGGCTTGCCGATGGAACGCCTGGACCTGTTCCCGAGAGAGCACAGCCAGGCTTTCTTCTGTGCCATAGACTGGTTGGGCATAAGGGTGTCCAGCCATTAGCAGGTCATTCATGGCTTGGGTGAGTTGTGATTCGGGATCCTGCTGCTGAGTCTTGAGGATATTGGTCAATTCTTTTTTGACGTTGACCAGTGCTTTGTCGGTCAGCAGGGGTTGGCCAAGTATCTGGGTAAACAGCAACAGCGCCGGGTCGCGCTTATCGATGGCAGTCAGGCTGCGCAAGGACAATGAGGCCCGATCCTGCTCGATTATCATTTTGGTTTTTGCGCCAAGGCCATCAAAGGTTTCGGTAATCGCTGATAGATCCTTGCCCGCTACGTCTTCGTTAAGCATGCTGAACGTCGTTGCCGCCAGACCGGAATGCTCACCATCTCGTGTGCTGCCGGCAGGGAAACTGACATGCAGGTCGAACATCGGCAGTTCTGGAGTGCGAATAAACAGCACCTTGCCACCGGCCGGCGATTTCCAACCGTGGATTTTCAGTGTGCGCGAGGCTGCTGCCTGCGCGTCCAGCTCTGCCAGAGATTGCAGGCGTGGAGACTGAACCACAGCAGGAAGCTGTGGTTCGGTGTCGGCCAAGGCCAGACAGCCTTGCAGGCCTCCGATCACTAACAGCCACAGTGTCACGCAGGTGACCTTATTCATTATTTTTCTCCACGAGGACATGGGCGGTGCTCAGGCGTTGTCGGGTCAGGTACGTCCGCGCGACGTGCTGAATGTCTGCGGGGGTTACCTGATTCAGTTCATTGACATCCTCTTCCATCAGTCGCCAGGAAAGGCCGATGCTCTCTAGTGCACCGAGGTGATCCGCCTGATTTTCAATGTTGTCGCGGTTGTAGATCTGCTCGGCGATCAGCAGGGTGCGGGCGCGCTCCAGTTCGACGCTGTCGGGCGGTGCGGACTTTAGTTCGTCGAGCAGTTCCCAGATGCGGGCCTGTGCTTGATCAAGGCTTTCGTTGCGTTGACTGTGGAGCTGGGCGGTGAGGGTAAGAACACTGTCACCTCGATAGAGCGCGTTGTATTTGGACGAGGTGCTGGAAAACAACCTGTCGGTAAACTGCAGGCTTTTACGCAGGCGTGCGCTGCTCGAGCCGGCCAGCAAGGTGTTGAGCAGCCTTAATGCATGTACCGTTCGACGATTTTCGACGGTGGCAAGGCTCGGGACATTGAACGACATGATCAATCGAGGCGCCGGGATCGCCTGGTGCAGAATGATTTTCCGCTCCCCGGGCTCGGCCAACTCCATCGATGTCCTTGCCGCGACAAACGGTCTCGCCGCAAGTACGCCGAAGTAGCGCTCGACCAGAGGCTTCACCTTTTCCAGCGTGACGTCACCGACAATGACGAGCGTGGCATTACCGGGGGCGTAGTGGGTCTGGTACCAGTGACGCACGTCATCAGCGTTCAAGCGTTGCAAGTCGTGCATCCAGCCGATGATTGGCGCGCCATAGCTGCTGGCGGGAAAGGCGATGCTGGTGAGGCGGTGTTGCGCGATTGCGTCGGGATCATCGTCGACCCGTAGTCGCCTTTCTTCCTGAATGACGGCCAGTTCCGGAATGAAATCCTCGGCTCGCAAATGAGCCGTCGAGATCATGTCGGCCATCAACTCGAAGGCGACACCCAACTGGTGAGGCTGCATGGTCTGGTAGTAGGTGGTGACGTCCTTGTCGGTAAAGGCGTTATGTGAAGCGCCCAGCTTGTCCAGAATGGCGGAAGCTTCACCTGTACAGGTCTTGCTGCTGCCTTTGTAGAGCATGTGCTCCAGCGCGTGGGACAAGCCGGACTTCCCCGGCGGTTCATCGCTGGAGCCGACCTTGAGCCAGAGTTGTGAGGTCACCACTGGGGCGCGATGGTCCTCGCGCACCACAACTTTCAGGCCGTTGCTTAACGTGAATTCGTGGGTCGGTTGTGCGGGTTCGGCCAGTGCCGTGAAGGGCAGTAACCAGGAAAAGAGCAGCATCCTGCTGCGGGAGATGTTCATCCGTGTTCATCCTCAGTGGTTTACGGAAATTGCGTAAACCACTGTGGAGACTTGGACGAGGCCGTTGGCGGTAACTATTTACCGCACTTGATGCCTTGTATCACGCTACGTCGCGATGACAGTTCAGTTTGCCAGCGGGCTGCGCTGCCACAACGCGTAATACACTCGCCCGGATTTCTGCTCCCGGTGCAGGCGCCAGTTACCCGGCAAGCCAAGCGCCGACGGTGCGTTTTCGCTTTCGGTGTAGACCCAGGCGTCATCGGCCAGCCATTGGCGCTCTTCGAGCAAGGCGCAAACGCCCGGCAACAGGTTCTGGTTGAAAGGCGGATCGAGGAACACCAGGTCGTACGCAGTCGCTGTCTGGGTTTCCAGGTAGCGCAGGGCGTCGGCAGTCTGCACCTGGCCGGTGGTGCAGCGCAGTGTGCCCAGATGTTCCTTGATGCTGGCGACCGCGATGTTACTGGCGTCCAGCGCCTGACCCATGGCCGCGCCACGGGACAAGGCTTCGAGGAACAACGCGCCGCTGCCGGCGAACGGGTCCAGAACCTTGGCGCCAGCGACATACGGCGCGAGCCAGTTGAACAGGGTTTCACGCACCCGGTCCGGGGTCGGACGCAAGCCCGGTGCATCAGGGAAGCTCAGCTTTCGGCTGCCCCATTCACCACCAATGATGCGCAGTTGGTTCACGCCGTTATGGACGTTGTGTACGGGTTTTTTAGGACGAGTGGCCATTAATGCTCCGGAACCCCGAGCGGTTGCTCGGCAGGTTTATCAGTTGGGGCCGGTAACGGCTTTTGCGGCACGGTCGGGCCAGCGCTGATGATGACCATTTTGTCCGTGCTCAAGTGTTTGTTCAGTGCGGTTTTGACCTGCTCGACCGTCAGGCTCTGGGACTCGCGCATAAAGTCATCCAGATAGCTCAGCGGCAGGTTGTAAAAACCCATGGCGCCGAGTTGGCCGACGATATCGGCGTTGCTGGCGGTGGACAGCGGGAAGCTGCCGGCCAGTTCACGCTTGGCGTCGTCGAGTTCTTTCTGGGTCGGGCCGGTTTTAAGGTAGTCGGCGAGCACGTCCTGCACCAGTTTCAGCGTGCCTTCGCTCATCTCCGCGCGGGTTTGCAAGTTGATCATGAACGGACCGCGAGCCTGCATCGGGGAAAAGCCCGAATACACGCCGTAAGCCAGGCCGCGTTTCTCGCGCACTTCGCTCATCAACCGGGTGCCGAAGCCACCGCCGCCAAGAATCTGGTTGCCCAAGGACAGTGCCGCGTAGTCCGGGTCGTCACGGTCGATGCCCAATTGCGCGAGCATCAGGTTGGTCTGCTTGGACGGAAACTCGATGTGACCGATGCTGGCTTTCGGTTCCGCCGGTTGCGGGATTTTCGCCAGCTCCGGGCCTTTTGGCAGCGCGCTGGAGACTTGTGCGGCGATCGCTTCGGCCTCGGAGCGAGACAGGTCGCCCACCAGCGCAATCACCATGTTGCCAGCCGCATAGGCCTTCTCATGGAACGCGCGCATCTGTGCCACGGTAATCGCCGGAACGGTTTTCGCCGTGCCGTCGCTGGAGTGTGCGTACGGATGATCGCCGTACAGACGGTTCATCAGCTCCAGGCTCGCGAGTTTGCCGGGGTTCTGCTTCTGGTACTCGAAACCGGCGAGCATCTGGTTCTTGATGCGCGCAAAGGAATCGGCAGGGAAGGTCGGTTTGCCGATGACTTCAGAGAACAACTTCAGGGCCGGTTCGCGTTTGTCCGCGGCACTGAGGCTGCGCAGGGAAGCCAGTGCCATGTCTTTAAATGCGCCGTTGCCAAAGTCTGCGCCCAGGCCTTCGAAGCCCTGAGCGATGGCACCGACATCTTTGCCGGCCACACCTTCGTTAAGCATGGCGTTGGTCAGCACGGAGAGGCCAGGTGCGTCGCCGTCCTGGCTGCTGCCGGCGGCGAAGATCAGTCGCATGTCGAACATCGGCAGCTCCCGGGCTTCAACGAACAGCACCTTGGCGCCCTCGGCGGTTTTCCAGGTCTGCACGTCCAGGGTGCGGTGACTTGGCGCTTTGCCGTCGAGTTCGGCCAGTGATTGCAGTTTCTGGCTGGCCTTGGCCTTGTCGAGGGCTTCGCTGGCCTTGGATTCGTCGGTCTTTGAAAAGTAGAACGCGGCAGACCCGATCAAGGCGACAGCGATCAAGCCAATCAGCGCCAGGCGCGGTTTTTTACGCTCACTCATGAGTCGTCTCCTCTGGCAATACATGGGCGACGCTGAGACGTTCGCGGGTGAAATACAGCTTGGCGGCTTTCTGGATGTCTTGCGGGGTCACGCTTTCCAGCTCGGCGAGTTCGGTGTCCATCAGCTTCCAGGACAGGCCGACGGTTTCCAGTTGGCCAATAGCGGTGGCCTGGCTGGTGATCGAGTCACGCTCGTAGACCAGGCCTGCGATGACCTGCGCGCGGACGCGTTCCAGTTCTTCAGCGGACGGCGCGGTGGTTTTCAGCTGTTCGAGCAGCTTCCACAGGCCAGCTTCAGCCTGAGCCATGGTTTTGTTTTTCTGGGTATTGGGCGTTGCCGACAAGGTGAACAGGCTGTCGCCCCGGGTATAGGCGTCGTAGCTCGATGAGCCGCCGGACACCAGCTCTTCGCCGCGCTCCAATTGCGTCGGGATACGGCCGCTGTAGCCGCCGTCGAGCAAGGCGGAGATCAGGCGCAAGGCATTGACCATGCGTTTGTCTTCGGCGGTGGCGATGCTCGGCACGTTGAAGCCCAGCATCAGGCTTGGCAGTTGAGTCTGCACGTGCAGGGTGATCTGCCGCTCGCCGGGTTCGGCCAGTTCCAGCGGGATTTTCGCCGGTGGCACGTCGCGCTTGGCGATCGGGCCGAAGTAGCGCTGGGCCAGGGTTTTGACCTCGTCCGGGGTCACGTCGCCCACCACCACCAACGTGGCGTTGTTTGGCACGTACCAGGATTGGTACCAGTGGCGCAGCTCTTCGACTTTCATGCGGTCCAGGTCAGCCATCCAGCCGATGGTCGGCGTGTGGTAACCGCTGGCCGGGTAGGCCATGGCCTTGAAGCGTTCGTAAGCCTTGGACATCGGTTTGTCGTCGGTGCGCAGGCGACGTTCTTCTTTAATCACTTCGATCTCGCGGGCGAACTCGTCGGCCGGCAGGCGCAGGCTGGCCATGCGGTCGGCTTCCAGCTCGAAGGCCACACCGAGGCGGTCGCGGGCAAGCACCTGGTAATACGCCGTGAAGTCATCGCTGGTGAACGCGTTCTCTTCGGCGCCGAGGTCGCGCAGGATCAGCGAAGCTTCGCCGGGGCCGACTTTCTCGCTGCCCTTGAACATCATGTGTTCCAGTGCGTGGGACAAACCGGTCTGACCCGGGGTCTCGTAGCTGGAGCCGACCTTGTACCAGACTTGGGAAACCACCACCGGCGCACGATGGTCTTCGCGCACGACGACCTTCAGGCCGTTATCGAGGGTGAATTCGTGAGTGGGTTGTGGATCGGCAGCCAGGGCCGAGAGGGGCAGACAAACTGTGCTGAACAGCAGGCCTGCAGCGCGGCGGGCTAGAGCATTCATTCGTTTTTAAACCTTTGGGGCTGCCCGCTTGTTCTTAGCGTCAGCGGGCGAGAGGGTGCTAGGATACTGATCCGTTTTACTGGCGGCCACGCCTATCAGGCCTTTGATCGGCCGGAAGGTTGCATGGGTTACCTGCGGAAGCTTTGAGTTTGTCAGCTAAACTCTGCGTTTTCGCCGACGATGCCGTTCCAGTCCTTCGTATTAGTCGACCTTTGAGGTGCTGTTTGCACCTCGACAAAATGTTGCGCGTGAACAAGCTGGGTCAATCGCAGTCTGTTCTGCATCGAATATTTATTTGCCGGGGCGCCCTTTGGCGCGTCGCTACCGTGAGATAGCCGTCCTCCATGTTTGGTTCCAACGACGACAAGAAAGCCCCAGCTGCGGCTGGTGAGAAGAAAAGCCTGTTCGGATGGCTGCGCAAAAAGCCGCAGGAACCCGTCGTCGAACAGCCACAACCACTTCCTGAGCCAACGCCTGCGCCGGTAATAGAAGAAGAGCCCGCGCCGATTGTCTTGCCGATCGCCGAGCCGGTGCTGCAACCGGTCACCGAGCCTGAGCCTGATGTCGTCGCCGAAGTCGTGGCCCAGGTACCGCTCACACCCGTTGCCGAGCCATGGCTGACGTTGCCAGTGGCGGAAGAGCCGGTGGCATTGGTCGTAGATGAGCTGGCGCCGCACGTTACACCGCCGATTCCAGCGCCGACTGCGTTTGCTCCTGAGCCCGTTCAAGCGCCAGTGGTTGAGCCGGTTGTCGCGCCAGTGGTGGTGGCCGAGCCTGAACCGGTTGTTCCGGAGCCTGTGGTGCCCGCATTCGTTGCTCCGATTGCTCCGGTTGTTCAAGCGCCGGCACCGGTCGTCGCTCCCGTTGCCGCCGCACCTGTCCTTCCCGTCGAAGCGCCTGCCGAGCCCGCGCGCACCGAAGAAACCAAAGCCGGTTTCTTCGCCCGCCTGAAACAGGGCTTGTCCAAGACCAGCGCCAGCATCGGCGAAGGCATGGCCAGCCTGTTCCTGGGCAAGAAGATCATCGATGACGAGCTGCTCGAAGACATCGAAACCCGCCTGCTGACCGCCGACGTTGGCGTCGAGGCGACTTCGGTGATCATTCAGCGTCTGACCCAGAAGGTCGCCCGTAAAGAATTGGCCGATGCCGATGCGCTGTACAAATCCCTGCAAGCGGAACTGGCGGCCATGCTCAAGCCGGTCGAGCAACCGCTGAAAATCGCTTCGCAGACCAAGCCGTTCGTAATCCTGGTCGTCGGCGTCAACGGTGCCGGCAAGACCACCACCATCGGCAAACTGGCGAAGAAGCTGCAGCTCGAAGGCAAGAAAGTCATGCTCGCGGCCGGCGATACCTTCCGCGCCGCCGCCGTCGAACAATTGCAGGTCTGGGGCGAGCGCAACAAAATCCCGGTCATCGCCCAGCACACTGGCGCTGACTCGGCTTCGGTTATCTTCGATGCCGTGCAAGCGGCCAAGGCCCGTGGCATCGACGTATTGATCGCCGACACCGCCGGTCGTTTGCACACCAAAGACAATTTGATGGAAGAGTTGAAGAAGGTTCGCCGGGTAATTGGCAAACTCGACGCCGATGCGCCGCACGAAGTGCTGTTGGTGCTCGATGCCGGCACTGGCCAGAACGCGATCAACCAGGCCAAACAATTCAACCAGACCGTCGAACTGACTGGCCTGGCGCTGACCAAGCTCGATGGCACCGCCAAAGGCGGGGTGATTTTCGCCCTCGCCAAGCAGTTTGGCTTGCCGATTCGCTACATCGGCGTCGGTGAAGGCATCGATGATTTGCGTACTTTTGAAGCAGAACCCTTTGTCCAGGCACTGTTTGCCGAGCGGGAGCGTTCATGATTCGTTTCGAACAGGTCGGTAAACGCTACCCGAACGGCCACGTCGGCTTGCATGAGCTGAGCTTTCGAGTCCGTCGGGGCGAGTTTTTGTTTGTGACCGGCCACTCTGGTGCCGGTAAAAGCACTTTGTTGCGCCTGCTGCTGGCGATGGAGCGTCCGACCACCGGCAAATTGCTGCTGGCCGGGCAAGACCTGAGCACCATCAGCAACGCGCAGATTCCTTACCTGCGGCGCCAGATCGGTGTGGTGTTCCAGAATCACCAACTGCTGTTCGATCGCACGGTGTTCAACAACATCGCGCTGCCTTTGCAGATCCTTGGGCTGTCCAAGGCCGAGATCGCCAAGCGCGTGGATTCGGCGCTCGAGCGCGTGGCACTGTCGGACAAGACCGACTTATACCCTGGCGACCTGTCCACCGGTCAGCAACAGCGCGTCGGCATCGCCCGCGCCATCGTTCACCGCCCGGCCTTGCTGCTGGCGGACGAACCGACCGGTAACCTCGATCCACGTCTGGCGGCAGAAATCATGGGCGTGTTCGAAGACATCAACCGTTTGGGCACCAGCGTGTTGATTGCCAGTCACGACCTGGCACTGATCGCCCGCATGCGCCACCGCATGCTGACCCTGCAACGTGGCCGATTGATCGGCGACGGGGAGGCCGGCGTATGAGTGCGACACGCAGCCCCAAGGTTTCCGAGCGCGTGGCCCCCAAGGCTGCCGACCAGCAGCCGCAGAAGAAAAAACGCGACGATGATGACGGCCCGGATTTCGCCACACTGTTTCGTGCCTGGGTCGAGAGTCATCGCGCCAGTCTGCTCGATAGCTTGCGTCGTTTGGGCAAGCAGCCCATCGGTAGCTTCTTCACCTGCATGGTGATGGCGGTTGCCCTGAGTTTGCCGATGGGCCTGTCACTTTTGCTAAGTAACGTCGAGCGTCTTGGCGGTTCCTGGCAGCGTGCGGCGCAGATTTCCCTGTACCTGCAAATCGAGGCCAGCCCCGCTGAAGGCGAGTCGTTGCGCGAGCAGATCAAAGGCATGCCTGGCGTAGCTGATGCTGAATATGTCGGCCGCGATCAGGCGCTGGAAGAGTTCCAGCAGCAGTCCGGTTTGGGCGAAGCGCTCAAGGAGTTGCCGGAAAACCCGCTGCCGGGCGTGGTTTTGGTGACGCCGACCGAAGTCGACAAGCCGGCCCTTGAAGCATTACGACAAAAACTTTCCGAGTTGCCCAAGGTACAACAGGCGCAACTTGATCTAGTCTGGGTCGAGCGTCTGGCAGCGATCCTCAAGCTGGGTGACCGTTTTGTCTTCGGTCTGACCGTGCTTTTGGTTTCTGCATTACTTTTGGTGATAGGCAATACCATTCGTCTTCATATTGAAAACCGCCGCACAGAGATAGAAGTGATTAAACTCGTCGGCGGCACTGACAGCTATGTGCGCAGGCCCTTTCTGTATATGGGTGCGCTTTATGGCTTCGGTGCGGGGATTCTTTCCTGGGGCGTATTGGCGTTCGGCCTTGATTGGCTGAACGACGCAGTGGTTGGGCTGGCCGGTCTGTACGGCAGTGATTTTGCGCTGGCCGGAGTGCCAGTTGCCGACGGTCTGTCTCTCTTGCTTGGCGCGGTGCTGTTGGGGTATATCGGTGCATGGATTGCAGTCGCACGCCACCTGAGGGAGCTTGCGCCTAAGTAGTATCATTTTGCTCGTATTGACCTTTCAGCGTTTATGGGAACTTGTCTTTCGGTTTCCGGTCAATTTTCGCAGTGCTGAACTGCACGAGTTATGTAAGTCGGAGGTTTTTTCGTATGACCAATTCTTTGCAACCTGCATATGCTCTGGTCCCGGGTGCGAACCTGGAGGCCTATGTGCACACCGTGAACAGCATTCCATTGCTGACGCCGGAGCAGGAGCGTGAACTGGCCGAGAGTCTCTATTATGAGCAGGATTTGGGGGCGGCTCGGCAGATGGTGCTCGCCCACCTGCGTTTTGTCGTACATATCGCCCGTAGCTATTCCGGCTACGGTCTGGCTCAGGCTGACCTGATCCAGGAAGGCAACGTCGGCCTGATGAAGGCCGTGAAGCGCTTCAACCCGGAAATGGGTGTGCGTCTGGTTTCGTTCGCTGTGCACTGGATCAAGGCGGAAATCCACGAGTTCATCCTGCGCAACTGGCGCATTGTGAAAGTCGCGACCACCAAGGCCCAGCGCAAGCTGTTCTTCAACCTGCGCAGCCAGAAGAAACGTCTGGCGTGGCTGAACAACGAGGAAGTCCACCGTGTGGCGGAAAGCCTCGGCGTAGAGCCGCGGGAAGTGCGTGAGATGGAAAGTCGCCTGACCGGCCATGACATGGCCTTCGACCCGGCCGCGGAAGCGGACGACGACAGTGCTTTCCAATCGCCGGCCAACTACCTGGAAGACCACCGGTACGACCCGGCCCGTCAGCTGGAAGATGCCGACTGGAGCGACAACTCCAACCACAACCTGCATGAAGCGCTTGAAGTGCTGGACGACCGCAGCCGTGACATCCTCTACCAGCGCTGGCTGGCGGAAGAAAAAGCCACGCTGCATGACCTGGCGCAGAAGTACAACGTGTCGGCCGAGCGTATTCGTCAGCTCGAGAAGAGCGCGATGAACAAGCTCAAGTTGTCGATCGCCGCCTAACCGCAGCTCAGGCAATAAAAAACGCCCCGATCATTGATTGATCGGGGCGTTTTTGTTTGAGATCAAAAGATCGCCGCCTTCGGCAGCTCCTACAGGGGAGCGCGTACACCTGAGCTGCCGAAGGCTGCGATCTTTTGACGTTTGGGGTCATTGAGCCCAAGGCGCGTGGCGAGAATCATTGAGCCCCAGCAAATAGCTGTCACCGCCCAACTGACTCATCTGCTGCCGAATCCAGCCCGCACGTCGTGCAACATAGTTGGTCGGATGGCTCGCACTCCACACCCGCGGATTTGGCAATACGGCGGCCAGCAAGCTCGATTGTTGACGGCTAAGACCCTTGGCGCCAACACCAAAGTGATGCCGAGCCGCCGCTTCCGCGCCAAACACCCCGTCATCCCACTCGACACTGTTGAGGTACACCTCAAGAATTCGCTGCTTGGGCCAGAACACTTCGATCAGCCCGGTAAACCAGGCTTCCAGGCCTTTGCGTAGCCAGCTGCGGCCGGACCACAGAAACAGATTCTTCGAGACCTGCTGGCTCAGGGTGCTGGCGCCGCGAATCGTTCCACCGAGTTCGTTGTGGGCCAGTGCGGCCTGGATCGCGCCAAAGTCAAAACCCCAATGCTCCGGGAATTTCTGATCCTCGCCGGCAATCACCGCGACTTTCAGGTCATCGGAGATTTCATCCCAAGGTTTCCAGGTACGTTGCAGGTCGATGGGCTCGCCGTCGAACCAGGATTCGACCTTGCGCTCGACCATCAGCGCCGTCCCCGGTGGCGGTACCACGCGAAAGATCAGCACCAGCAATACGCTGCCACCCGCGAACCAGAGCAGGGCCTTCGTGAATCGTCGCAAAAATATACGCAGCATAGAGATGGCTTGGCCGAACCCGTCGAGCGGGCCATTATACAGACCCTGTGGATCGAGTCTGACTGGAGTTCTTCATGCTGCGTGGCTTCCTGATGCTGGCTGCTTTTTTCGGCTTCACCGGTGTTGCCTTGGGCGCATTCGCCGCCCACGGCCTGAAAAACCGCCTGAGCGCCGAGTACCTGGCGATTTTCCATACGGGCGTCACCTATCAACTGGTGCACACCCTGGCGTTGCTGGGTGTAGCGCTGCTCGCCACGCAGATTCCCGGTCGACTGATTACCTGGGCCGGCGCATCATTTGCTATTGGCATTCTGTTGTTTTCCGGCAGCCTGTACCTGCTGACGGTGACAGGCATCAGCAAGCTCGGGATCGTTACGCCCTTCGGTGGCCTGGCATTTCTGGTCGGCTGGTTCTGCCTGGGGCTTGCCGCCTGGCGGTTGAGCTGACCGAGCAGTCCATTTCATGACGAATGGCTTGGGTCGCCAAGACTGATCGGGCTAGAATGCCAGCCCCTAAAAATGATGGCGGCATTCGGCATGCGCATTCAGTTGAACGGCGAATCCCTTGAACTGCCCGACGGTGAAACCGTTGCGGCCCTGCTGACCCGTCTGGAACTGACTGGACGTCGGGTGGCGGTCGAACTCAATCTGGATATCGTCCCGCGCAGCCAGCACGCAGAAACCACGCTGAACGACGGCGATTCCGTCGAAGTGGTTCACGCTATCGGCGGCGGCTAGTCGTCCGGCCCTTAAGGGCACAGAATTCTGCAAGAACCTCACCCCTACAGAGGATTTCCCATGAGCATCGTTCGTAGCGACAAGCCCTTCGTTCTGGCCGGTCGTACTTACCAGTCGCGTTTGCTGGTAGGCACCGGCAAGTACCGCGACATGGAAGAAACCCGCCTGGCCATCGAAGCCTCGGGTGCCGAGATCGTCACCTTCGCCGTGCGCCGCACCAACCTCGGCCAGAACCCGGGCGAACCGAACCTGCTCGAAGTCCTGTCGCCGGATCGCTACACCTTCCTGCCTAACACCGCCGGTTGCTTCGACGCTACCGAGGCTGTGCGCACCTGCCGCCTGGCCCGTGAGCTGCTCGGCGGGCACAACCTGGTGAAGCTGGAAGTACTGGCCGACCAGAAAACCCTGTTCCCCAACGTGATCGAAACCCTCAAGGCCGCCGAAGTGCTGGTCAAGGAAGGTTTCGACGTGATGGTCTACACCAGCGATGACCCGATCATCGCCCGTCAACTGGCGGAAATCGGCGTTATCGCGGTCATGCCGCTGGCCGGCCTGATCGGCACGGGCCTGGGGATCTGCAACCCGTACAACCTGCAGATCATCCTCGAAGAAGCCAAGATCCCGGTGTTGGTGGATGCCGGTGTCGGCACCGCTTCCGACGCCACCATCGCCATGGAACTGGGCTGCGAAGCGGTGCTGATGAACTCGGCCATCGCCCATGCCCAGCAGCCGATCATGATGGCTGAAGCCATGAAACACGCCATCGTTGCAGGTCGCTTGGCCTACCTCGCCGGCCGCATGCCGAAAAAACTCTATGCCAGCGCCTCCTCGCCGCTGGATGGTCTGATCAAGTAAGAGCCATTGATGACTGAATCAAACGAAACGCCTATCCAGCCGGAAGAAGGCGACGAGCGCCAACACCGCCGCATCAAGAGTTTCGTGATGCGCGCCGGGCGCATGACCGAAGGCCAGCAAAAAGGCCTGGAGCAGGGCACGCCGCTGTTCGTCCTGCCGCTGGCCGACGCGCCGGTGGACTTCGACCAGGTGTTTGGCCGTTCGGCGCCGCGCTCCCTGGAAATTGGCTTCGGCATGGGCCATTCGCTGCTGGAAATGGCCGCGGCCTCGCCGGAGCAGGATTTCATCGGCGTGGAAGTGCATCGTCCGGGTGTTGGCGCGCTGCTCAATGGCGTGCTCACTCAGGGCCTGACCAACCTGCGGGTCTACGATTGCGATGCGATCGAAGTGCTCAACCGCTGCGTGGCTGACAACAGCCTCGATCGCCTGATGCTGTTTTTCCCGGACCCGTGGCACAAGAGCCGTCACCACAAGCGCCGTATCGTTCAGGCATCGTTCGCTGAACTGGTGCGCAGCAAGTTGAAGGTCGGCGGTGTGCTGCACATGGCCACCGATTGGGAACCGTACGCCGAGTACATGCTGGAAGTGATGAACGTCGCACCGGGTTATCGCAACCTGGCCGAAGACGGCAAATGCGTCCCGCGCCCGACCGAGCGCCCGATCACCAAGTTCGAACGCCGCGGCGAACGACTTGGGCATGGCGTGTGGGATCTGAAGTTCGAAAAACAGTCCTAAACCCTGCGCAAGACACAAGCGGGCTTGCTCGCGAATGCGGTTGATCATTCAACATTGATGTTGGCTGATACGACGTCTTCGCGAGCAAGCCCGCTCCCACATTTGTTTTACGTGCTGTTCAAGATCAGCGTTTTTCCGCCGAAAGCTCTACGTCCCCACTTGTAAAGGAAGACAAGTTTTGAAAGTCATCTTCGCTTGCACGCTGTTTTTAAGTCTGCTGTTTTCTGCAGCTTGCGAACGCGTTGTAACTCCCGATGAATACTTTGCAATCGCCCAGAGAGTGGCCGCGAAAATCCAGCGTGAAGCCGATGAAAAGATCAGGCTGGAGGCCGCCGGGGAACCGGGAATCAAGTACAGCCCAGAGCAGTTGCGCAATGCAGAAGGTGATCTTGAGGCTCTCGTAGACAATCTGAAGCGAGCGTCCGATGGCGGACACACACTTGCAACGTACTTTCTGGCTAACCTGCAGGACAATCCGATGTTCTCTGAGCGGTCGCGCAAAGAGACCTGTGGTTTTTACCAAAAAGCCATGGACCAAGGCTTGCTGGCGTCTGCGGTTTGCTATTACCACTTGTGCGATAAGGCATACGAAAGGTTTGATCTGCACAACGCGGATCACCTGAAGTACTTGCAGTCGCTGGAACAGTTGCTGAAAAAACCCGATACCCATGGTGACGCCTATCCGTTACCGGCCAAGCATTCCCTCTGTTTCCTGGATGCAGGGGCGCCATTGCCGCAGCAGGGCGTGCTGGCGACCATGCGGGCCCGCGCCGTCGCGCTGGTCCTGACAGAAGACCAATATCGGGCCGAGGCCAACTACATTCTGGCGCTGACGCGTGTAAACAAGAACGACCGGCCTGACAGCCAGAATATTGCCTATCTGGATGAAGCTGAGGCGCTGGGCTGCAATGACTTCCACGGGCTGAGCGCTATGATGCGCAACGCAGCCGGGTTATCCAGCAAGTAATAGAAAGCGAGTCAGCCCTAAATACAAAATGTGGGAGCGAGCTTGCTCGCGATGAGGCCATAACATTCAACATCTCAGTTGACTGTCAGGCCGCCATCGCGAGCAGGCTCGCTCCCACGGTTGTTTTCGGAAGTAGCTGAAGTCAGCGGCGGTCGGCGACGACACCGATGAGCACCAGCACCACCAACAACACCGGCGCCAGGCTGTAGTTGTTGAACTGGCTCAGGCCTTTGATGATCCACGGCGTGGCGTAGATCAGCGCGACGCCGCTGCCGATCATGCACAGCAGGGCCATCAGCGGGACGCGCAAGGCGCCGGCGATGCTGCCCAGGCGTTGGTCGACCCAGCCTTTGATATCGGCGCCAAACAACACCAGCAGGCAGCCCACCAGTGCCAGAGCGATTTCAGACAGGTTGCTACGGCTCCAGCGGGATGCGGTGGCGAGCAGGTCGAGTATCAAATCCATTCGTTTTCCCTTAAGGCTGAAATCAGCTCAAAAATGTCTGCAGCAAGTCATTGAGGAAGAGTTGTCCGCGCTCGGTGGCCGCCAGACGTGACGGTTCGACCTGCAACAAGCCACTTTGTTCGGCTTCGCGACGGCCTTCGGCGAGGCTTTCCAGGCTCAGCCCAGTGCGTTCCGGGTACAGTCGCGATTCCACGCCAGCGGTCAGTCGCAAGGCGTTCATCAGGAACTCGAACGGCAGTTCTTCATTGGTCAGGGCTTTCTCCCCAGCCTTGAAGCTTTTGGCAGGGTTGAGGTAGTCCTTCGGCAGACGGGTCTTCCAGGTACGGACGATGCGCCCGTCCAGGTGGCTGAGCTTGCCGTGAGCCCCGGCACCGATGCCGATGAAGTCGCCGAAACTCCAGTAATTGAGGTTATGCCGCGCCGGACGACCGGGTTGGGCATACGCCGAGACTTCGTATTGCGCGTAACCGTGCTCGGCCAACAGCGCCTGACCGGCTTCCTGAATATCCCACAGCGTGTCGTCTTCCGGCAGCGTTGGCGGCTGGTTCCAGAACACCGTGTTCGGCTCCAGGGTTAGCTGATACCAGGACAAGTGGGTCGGTTTCAGGGCGATGGCCTGGCGCAGATCGCTCAAGGCGTCGTCCAGGGACTGATCGGGCAAACCGTGCATCAGGTCCAGATTGAAGTTGTCGAACCCGGCCTCGCGGGCCATGCCGGCGGCACGTACCGCTTCGTCACCGTTGTGAATCCGCCCCAGCGCTTTGAGTTTCTCTTCCTGAAAGCTCTGGATGCCGATCGACAGGCGATTGATACCCAGCGCCCGATAGGCGACGAATTTCTCTTGCTCGAACGTTCCCGGATTGGCTTCCAGCGTGATTTCGATGTCGCTGGCAAACGGAATGCGCTGCTCGACGCCTTTGAGCAAGCGCCCCAAAGCCTCGGCGCTAAACAGGCTCGGCGTGCCGCCACCAAAGAAGATCGAACTCAGCTCACGACCATAGACCGCATGCAGGTCCTGATCGAGGTCGGCCAGCAGCGCGTCCACATACTCTTCTTCCGGCAGCACCGGGCTGGCGGTGTGGGAGTTGAAGTCGCAATAAGGGCATTTGCGCACACACCACGGGATGTGGATGTACAACGCCAGGGGCGGCAGCAGGGGGAGCGCGGCCCGAGGCGATTGGGCATCGCCGCCGAAGATCAGCGGCGACGCGGATGAGTCGTGGATCATTTCAGGCCCAGACGCTGGCGCAGCAGATCCATTGCACGGGCGCGGTGGCTGATGAGGTTCTTGTCGCTCGGGCTCAGTTGGGCGCTGGAGCAGTCGCGCTCCGGCACCCAGAACAGCGGATCGTAACCAAAACCGTGTTCGCCGCTGGCCGCTGGCAGGATTCGTCCGTGCCACAGGCCTTCGCAGATAATCGGCAACGGATCGTCGGCATGACGCACCAACGCCAGCACACAGACGAACTGCGCACCGCGCTCGGCTCGCGGCACGTCTTTCAAAGCATCAAGCAGTTTGGCGTTGTTCGCCGCATCGCCCTGACCGTCGGCGTAACGAGCCGAGTAGATTCCCGGCGCACCGCCAAGGAAATCCACCGCCAGCCCAGAATCATCGGCCAGTGCCGGCAGGCCGGAAATGCGCGCGGCATTGCGGGCCTTGAGGATGGCGTTTTCGACGAACGACAGGCCGGTTTCTTCAGGTTCGACGCTGCTGAACTCGCCGATCGAGCGCAGTTGCACCGATTCGCCGAGCATGGCCTGAAGTTCCTTGAGTTTGCCGGCGTTGTGGCTGGCCAGTACGAGTTGCGTGAAATTGATCATTGGCCAGGGAAAAGCTCTTGGTTGAAATTGATGGTGTTGGTTTTATCGCCGCTCTTCACGTTGATCTGGAAGGTACGGGTTTCCTGCTGATCGACCGGATATTGCGCGATGTAGTAGACAGCGCCCTGTTCGGTGATCTGTTTGAATTTCAACGAGACGCTTTGGCTGGTGAGGTCTTTGACCGTACCGTTGACTTCAGCCGTCAGAGGTTTGCCATCCTTGAGCACGGAGACATTGATCACACCCTGGTTCTTGCTTCGCGTCAGCCCGGCCGCTTTGGCGATGTCCGGTGTCAGGAAGGTGGAGTTGAAGGTGTTGTAATGCACCGTCACATCGCCAAATTTTTCCTGACGGTCACCTTTGATGACGTCGGCGGCCATGGCGGTGACGCTCAGGCAGGCAGTAAGTAAAAACAGCGCTAGACGACCCATGTTCGTTCTCCTCGAAGTGTCGCTGTTCAGACCGCGATCTTGTGGTCTTGCAGCCCAGGGCTGCTGACGCGGTAAATACCGATTTCACCTAATAGATTAGGCCATAGCTTACTGGCCCACCCGTGGCGGTGCTGTTGATCTACGGCCAGCCGATCAATGACCTTGGCTTCACGTTCGCGGCACAACGCTTCAAAGTCTTCGAAAGTGCAGAAGTGGATGTTCGGCGTGTTGTACCAGGTGTACGGCAGAAAATCGGACACCGGCATCCGACCCTTGCTCGCCAGGTACCAGCGGCAGCGCCAGTGACCGAAGTTGGGGAAGGTGATGATGCACTGGCGACCGACGCGCAGCATTTCGCCGAGGATCTTGTCCGGGTAGTGCACGGCTTGCAGTGCCTGGGTCATGACCACGACGTCGAAGCTGTTGCTGGCGAAGTTGCCCAAGCCCTTGTCCAAGTCCTGTTCAATGACGCTGATGCCCTTGGCCACGCACTCGGCGATGTTGTCCGGGTCATTTTCCAGGCCATAGCCGGTCACTTGCTTGTTATCGCGCAGCCAGGTCAGCAGCTCACCGTCGCCGCAGCCGAGGTCGAGTACGCGGCTACCGGCGGGGATCCATTCCTGGATGATTTCCAGATCAGCTCTCATGGCTTTCTCCCCAAGTGCTTTCTACCCAAGTGATAGGGGCTCATATAAGCGAAATCCGGTTCATGTAGTTGCGAAACGCCTGCAGGTAGCGCGGGATCGGAATCAGGAAGGCGTCGTGGCCTTGCGGAGCATCGATCTCGAGGTAGCAGACGTCTTTCTTGGCCGCCATCAGCGCGTCCACCAGTTCCCGCGAGCGGGCAGGGGAGAAGCGCCAGTCGGTGGTGAAGGACATCACGCAGAACTTGGCTTGGGCGTTGGCGAAGGTTTTCGCCAGGTCATCGTCGAAGTTCGCCGCCGGATCGAAGTAATCCAGCGCCTTGGTCATCA
The DNA here is from genome assembly GCF_044760065.1 of Pseudomonas sp. NPDC098740. Lineage (NCBI taxonomy): Bacteria > Pseudomonadati > Pseudomonadota > Gammaproteobacteria > Pseudomonadales > Pseudomonadaceae > Pseudomonas > Pseudomonas sp. NPDC098740. Next base: position 58,395 of record NZ_JBIWAM010000007.1, read on the forward strand.
GCAGGTACGTGTTGGCGTCGAAGCGCCCGGAGAACTCTTCGCCTTGATAACGCAGGTAGCTTTCGACCTGGAATTCGACGCTGTGGAAGTCGTAGTTGAGCTTTTCGCTCTTCAGGCCACGACCGAATTTCTCACCCATCGAGTCGTCGGACAGGTACGTGATGTGCCCGACCATCCGCGCCAGCATCAAGCCACGCTTGGGAATCACGCCCGCTTCCTGGAACGAACCGCCGTGGAACTCGGGGTCGGTGAGGATTGCCTGGCGCGCCACTTCGTTGAAGGCAATGTTCTGTGCCGACAGCTTGGGGGCCGAGGCGATGGCCAGGCAGTGGCGAATGCGATCCGGGTAAGTGATGCTCCACTGCATCGCCTGCATGCCACCGAGACTGCCGCCAATCACGGCGGCCCACTGGCCGATGCCGATGCGGTCTGCCAGGCGCGCCTGGCTGTGAACCCAGTCTTCCACGGTCAACACAGGGAAGTCGGCGCCAAACGGCTTGCCGGTTTCCGGATTGACGCTGCTCGGGCCGGTGGAGCCATTGCAACCACCGAGGTTGTTCAGGCTGACCACGAAGAATTTGTTGGTATCAATCGGCTTGCCAGGCCCGATGCAGCTATCCCACCAACCGGGTTTGCGGTCGTCGGGGCTGTGGAAGCCGGCAGCGTGATGATGACCGGACAAGGCGTGGCAGATCAGCACGGCGTTGCTCGCCGCAGCGTTCAGCGTGCCGTAGGTTTCATAGATCAGGTCATAAGCTGGGAGCGAACGGCCGCAGGCCAAGGCCAGGGGTTCACTGAAGTGCGCCACTTGCGGCGTCACCAGACCAACAGAATCGGGGGGAAAGGCAGCTGGCATCGACCCTGCTCTCGTTGAAATGAGGCGTAAGTCTAAAGACCGCTGCCCCGAGCAGCAAGCAAAGGCCGGGCCTGATTTCATTCAGTTAGACCGAGGTGCGGCTATCGCGGGCAAGCCACGCTCCCACATTGGAATGCATACCCTGTGGGAGCGTGGCTTGCCCGCGAAGAACGATGACGCGGTGAGCCTGCCGGTCAGATCAGTAGACGCAGGATTTCCGGCATCATCGTCATGGCGGCGAGGTTGTTGATCACCAGCATGTCGATCAGCTTGAGCACCATGAACGCCAGGATCGGCGAAATATCCAGGCCGCCCAGGTTCGGTATGATCTTGCGGAACGGCGCCAGGGCTGGCTCGCAGATCTGGTTCACCAGCTCGGCGCCAGGGTTATGGCTGCCCGGTGCGACCCAGGACAGGATCACGCTGATGATCAGGGCAAAGAAGAAAATCTTCAGGAACAGCGCGGTCACGCCAATCAGCGACCAGATCAGCAATTGCAGGGGGTTACCGATGGTGCCGTAAGTCAGCAGCAGGGTCAGGGCCATCAGCGCCAGTTGCACGAGGATCGCCAGCACCAGCGAGGACATGTCCAGGCCGAACATGCTCGGGATGATCCGGCGCAATGGCTTGAGCAGCGGCTGGGTGGCTTTCACGGCGAACTGACAGAGCGGGTTGTAGAAGTTCGCGCGTACCAGTTGCAGCACGAAGCGCAGCAGTACGATCAGCAGGTACAGGCTGCCGAGGGTTTGCAGCACGTAGACCGCTGCAGTGTTCAATCCAATCATGTAAGGCTCCTTATTGACCCAATTGTTCGGCCATCTCGGCCGAGCGGTGCGCAGCGGCGCCGAGTGCTTTTTCTACCAGGGCTTCGAAGCCGCCGGCCTGGAACGACTTGATCGCCGCTTCCGTCGTGCCCGCAGGCGACGTTACGCGGCGACGCAGTTCCGCAGCGTCGACGTCACTGGCCACGGCCATGTGAGCGGCGCCCAAAGCGGTTTGCAGGGTCAGTTGTGCAGCGATGTCTGCTGGCAGACCGAGCTTCACGCCGGCGGCGGTCATGGCTTCGATCAGCAGGAAGAAGTACGCAGGGCCCGAGCCGGAAACGGCGGTGACCGCGTCTAGTTGCTGTTCTTCGCCCAGCCACAGCGCAATGCCGACGGCCGACAACAGCTCTTCAGCTTGTTGCCGTTGTTCGGCGGTGACTTCGCTGGTGGCGAACAAACCGCTCACGCCCTGACGCACCAGCGCCGGGGTATTGGGCATGCAGCGCACGATCGGCTGGGCGCCGAGCCAGTTGTTCATGCTGGCGCAGGTGATGCCGGCCGCAATCGAGACCACCAGTTGATTGGGCTTGAGGCTTGGGCGAAGCGCTTCGCAGACGGCCTTCATCGCTTGAGGTTTGACCGCCAGTACAACGACTTCGGCACCCTGGATGGCTTCGGCGTTGTCGGCGTACACGTCGATACCGTGTTCAGCGTTCACGCGAGCGCGGGTGTCAGCGCCCGGATCGCTGGCGCGGATCTGCGCGGCGTCCAGACCTTTGGCGCGCAGGCCGCCGATCAGGCTGGCGGCCATGTTGCCGGCACCGATAAAGGCAATACGAGTCTTGCTCATGTCAGGTCCTTATAAAGAGAGGAGTCAGCCACGTTATGGCTGGCCATGCATTTGTTGAGAGCCGCGAGCGCCAAACAGGGCTGTGCCGATGCGAACCCAGGTGGCGCCCATGGCGATGGCCGACTCGAGGTCGTGGCTCATGCCCATGGAAAGTGTGTCGAGCGGCAGGTTCAGGCTGGCTTGCAGAAGCTGCACGGCAGCAAAAGCGGCATCCTGGGCGGCGCGATCTTCAGTCGGCTCGGGGATCGCCATCAACCCGCGCAGCTTGATGCGGGGCAGTTTGCTGATGGCATTAGTCAGCGCCGGGAGGTCGGCCGGGGTGCAGCCGGATTTGCTGGCTTCACCACTGACGTTGACCTGGATGCAGATGTTCAGAGGCGGCAAATCGGCAGGACGTTGTTCGGACAGGCGTTGTGCGATTTTCAAACGATCCACGGAATGCACCCAGGCGAAGTGCTCGGCGATAGCGCGAGTCTTGTTCGATTGAATGGGGCCGATGAAGTGCCAGATCAAGGGCAGGTCGGCCAATTCGAGCTGTTTGCTCAGGGCTTCCTGCAGGTAATTCTCGCCAAAGTCGCGCAGCCCGGCGGCATACGCTTCGCGCAGGGCTTCGGCGGGCTTGGTCTTGCTCACAGCCAGCAGCTGGACGCTGTCTTCGTCGCGTTTTGCGGCGACGGCAGCGGCGTGGATGCGTGAACTAACCTGAGCGATGTTGTCTGCTATCGTGGACATCAAGAGGCGCCGGCGGCTGAAGGTTCGCGGCATTCTACTGGAATTGAGGAACGCTATGGATATCACTGAGCTGCTGGCTTTCAGCGCGAAACAGGGCGCGTCCGACTTGCATCTGTCTGCCGGCCTGCCACCGATGATTCGGGTCGACGGCGATGTGCGGCGTATCAACCTGCCGGCCCTGGACCACAAGCAGGTGCAGGCGCTGATCTACGACATCATGAACGACACTCAGCGGGTGGACTTTGAGAAGCACCTGGAGACCGACTTCTCCTTTGATGTGCCCGGGGTGGCGCGTTTTCGGGTTAACGCGTTCAACCACAATCGCGGTGCTGGCGCGGTGTTCAGGACCATTCCGTCCAAGGTCCTGAGCATGGACGATCTCGGTATGGGGGAAGTGTTTCGCAAGATTACCGAAGCGCCGCGGGGGCTGGTGCTGGTGACCGGTCCGACCGGTTCCGGCAAATCCACCACCCTGGCGGCGATGATCGATCACCTGAACACCCATCGTCATCACCACATCCTCACCATCGAAGACCCGATCGAGTTCGTCCACGAGTCGCGCAAATGCTTGATCAACCAGCGTGAAGTCCATCGCGATACACGCAGCTTCGCCACGGCTCTACGCTCGGCCCTGCGGGAGGACCCGGACGTGATTCTGGTGGGGGAGATGCGGGATCTCGAGACCATTCGCCTGGCGTTGACCGCTGCCGAAACCGGTCACCTGGTGTTTGGCACGCTGCACACGACATCAGCGGCGAAAACCATCGATCGGGTGGTGGACGTGTTTCCGGGGGACGAGAAGTCGATGGTTCGTTCGATGCTTTCCGAGTCGTTGCTGGCGGTGGTATCGCAGACGTTGGTCAAGAAGATCGGCGGCGGGCGGATCGCGGCCCACGAAATCATGCTCGGCACGTCAGCGATCCGTAACCTGATCCGCGAAGACAAGGTGGCGCAGATGTACTCGTCGATTCAGACCGGGGGAAACCTGGGGATGCAGACGCTGGATATGTGCTTGAAGGAGCTGGTGACCAAGGGCTTGATCAGCCGCGAGCATGCGCGGGAGAAGGCGCGGACGCCGGATGGTTTTTGAGGCTTAAAGCAAAAGATCGTCCGAACGCGGCCCGAACCTGCGGCAGCTCCTACAGGGAAATGCATAGTCCCGTGTAGGAGCTGCCGCAGGTTCGGGCCGCGTTCGGACGATCTTTTGATCTTGCTTCAAATCAGCGCTGAACAACCTGTAGGGTGTTCTTCTCTTTCGGCATAACCCGCTTGGCAACCACGTAGTGTTTTTGCCAGTAAGGTTTCTTCAGGGTGTCGATGCTCACCGACTTGCCACGACGCGGTGCGTGGATGAAGCGATCGTTGCCCAGGTAGATGGCAACGTGATTGACCCGACGACTCTTGATATTGAAGAAAATCAGGTCGCCCGGTTTCAGGTCGTTGCGAGCGACTTTGTCGCCATGACCGCTAGCCATCGCATTGGACGTGCGCGGCAGGTCGAACGTGGCGTCGTTAAACGCGTATTTCACCAGGCCACTGCAGTCGAACCCTTTACTTGGGCTGCTGCCGCCCCAACGGTATGGGGTACCAAGGACGTTCACGGCACGGCTGAGCACGTCGCTGCTTTCCTTGGTCGCCATTGGCGGAACCAGGCTGCTTTTACTGCTCAGCTGGGGAGCGCGTTTTACGGCTTGTTTGTTTTTACTCGAAGGAGCAGAAACATGGGATTTTTGGGTGTAACCATTAACGTTAGGAAGACGTTGCTCACGATTGGTGGCGTGGGCGGCCAGTGGCATCAAAAGGCAAATGGTTAGCCATGTCTTGAAAAATGGACGCATTAGGCAAGGCTCATATAAGTTAGCGCGCAACTTTATAACAGCTTTTTTGGCCCTTCCGAGGCCGTTGGTCGATTCAACCTTGGGGTCAACGGAACCAAATAAGCGGAAAATGGACGCGATTGTCGGACAGACGCCAGGTGTTATAAGGCTTTGACGGGAGAGACAGTACCATTTGCCATACGTCGGCAACTCGTAAAAAAGTCACAAAGATTTAAAGAATATTTATCTATCGTGTGAATCGAGGTCCTTAATGAACACCTATCAACAGCCCGTTCCTCATCAAGACACGCACAGCAAAGTGATCGGTTACCTGCTGTGGATTTTCGGTTTTACCGGCGCTCACCGCTTCTATTACGGCAAGCCAGTGACGGGGACGATCTGGTTCTTCACCTTCGGTTTGTTGGGTATCGGTTGGCTGATCGACGTGTTTCTGATCCCTGCCATGGATCGTGAAGCGGACCTGCGTTTTACCGCCGGGCCTATCGAGTACAACGTTGCGTGGATTCTGCTGACGTTTCTTGGGGTGTTCGGCGTGCACCGGATGTATCAGGGGAAGTGGATCAGCGGATTGCTGTACCTGGTGACGGGCGGGTTGTTTTTTCTGGGGGTGCTGTATGACTTCTGGACGCTGAATGATCAGGTGTCGATTCGCAATTCGCAGAACAGAGGCGCCTTCCAGTAAGCCTTCGCGAGCAAGTCGAATCGTCGCACCGCCGCTCCCACATTCGACCGCATTCCTCTGGGGGAACTCGGTCAAATGTGGGAGCGAGCTTGCTCGCGATTGCCGCGACGCGGTCTTAAGCCTGGTGGCTAATGCGCCCATCCACCAAGGTGTAACGCACCACGCCCGGCAGGCTGTGGCCAATGAACGGGCAGTTTTCGCCTTTGGACAGCCAGGTCTCACCGGCCACGGTCGAAGCCGCCGGATCGAACAGCACGATGTCCGCCGGTCCACCTACCGCCAGTTTGCCCGCCGGCAGGCGCAATGCCTCGGCAGGTCCGGTACTCAAGCGCGCCAACAGCGTTGGCAGGTCCAGCAAACCGTCTTCCACCAGCGTCATCGCCAACGGCAGCAGCAGTTCAACGCTGCTGATGCCCGGCTCGGTGGCCCCGAACGGCGCCAGTTTGGCGTCCCGCTCGTGGGGTTGGTGATGACTGGAGATGGCCGAGACCACACCCGATTTCACCGCTTCACGCAGGCCATCGCGGTCGGCGCGGGTGCGCAGCGGCGGCTGGACGTGATAGAGGCTGCTGAAGTCGATCAGGGCTTCGTCGGTCAGGATCAACTGATACAGGGCGACATCAGCCGTCACCGGCAGGCCGCGAGCCTGGGCCTGAGCGATCAGGGCCACGCCTCGGGCGCTGGTGAGCTGGCTGAAGTGCGCGCGCACGCCACTTTGCTCGACCAGCAGCAGATCACGGGCCAGAGCCACGGTTTCGGCGGTTTCCGGAATGCCCGGCAAACCGAGGAAGCTGGCGGTCGGGCCTTCGTGAGCCAGGCCACCTTCGGCCAGGTCATGGTCCTGAGAGTTGAAAATCACCGTCAGGTCGAATGTTGCGGCGTATTCCAGCGCCCGGCACAGCGTGCGGGTGTTGCGGAAGCTGTCCAGGCCGTTGCCGAAGGCCACGCAGCCGGCATCGCGCAGGGCGACCAGTTCTGCAAGCTGTTCACCGTCCAGGCCTTTGCTCAGGGCACCGATCGGGAAGACTTTGGTGTTGCCGGCCTCGCGGGCGCGGTCGAGGATCAGTTCGGCCACGGCCGAGGTGTCCAGCACCGGTTTGGTTTTCGGCGGGCAGCACAGGCTGGTGACACCACCGGCTGCGGCGGCACGGGTTTCGCTGGCGATTGAACCTTTGCGGCTGTAGCCCGGTTCGCGCAGGGCGACGTTCAGGTCAACCAGCCCAGGGGCGGCGATCAGACCTTTGGCGTCGAGGGTGTCGACGGCGACAAAACCGGCCGGGGCGGCGCCAAGGGCAATGATCTTGCAGGCTTCAATATGGATATCGGTAACTTGATCCAGGCCGCTGGCCGGATCGATGACGCGGGCGCCGAGAATGCTGAGCTTCACTGGGCGTTCTCCTGCTCGAATTGGCGCTGGGCAGTCTGCCCGCTCATGGCCATGGACAGCACGGCCATACGAATTGCGATGCCGTAGGTGACTTGATTGAGGATCACCGAGTGCGGGCCGTCGGCCACCGCCGACTCAATCTCCACGCCGCGGTTGATCGGCCCCGGGTGCATGACGATGCAATCCGGTTTGGCCCCGGCCAGGCGCGCGGTGGTCAGGCCGAACAGGCGGTAGAACTCACCTTCGCTCGGCAACAGGCCGCCAGTCATGCGTTCACGCTGCAGGCGCAGCATGATCACCACGTCGACGTCTTTCAGGCCTTCGGTCATGTCGGTGTAAACCTTCACGCCGTATTGCTCGATGCCGATCGGCAGCAGGGTTTTCGGCGCGATGACGCGGATGTCTGGGCAGCCGAGAGTTTTCAGCGCCAGCATGTTCGAGCGTGCCACCCGCGAGTGCAGGATGTCGCCGACGATAGCCACCGAGAGATTTTCGAAACCGCCCTTGTGCCGACGGATGGTGAGCATGTCGAGCATGCCCTGGGTCGGGTGGGCGTGACGGCCGTCGCCGCCGTTGATGATCGCCACTTGCGGGCAGACATGTTCGGCGATGAAGTGCGCCGCGCCGGAATCACCGTGGCGCACGACGAACATGTCGGCGGCCATGGCTTCCAGGTTGCGCAGGGTGTCGAGCAGGGTTTCGCCCTTGCTCGCCGACGACGTGGACACGTTCAGGGTGATCACGTCCGCCGACAGCCGCTGGGCGGCCAGTTCGAAGGTGGTGCGGGTGCGGGTGGAGTTCTCGAAGAACACGTTGCACACGGTCTTACCGCGCAGCAACGGGACTTTCTTCACCGCCCGGGCGCCGACTTCGAGGAACGAGTCGGCGGTGTCGAGGATTTCCGTCAACAGCTCGCGGCGCAAACCGTCGAGCGAGAGGAAGTGGCGCAGCTGGCCCTGATCATTGAGCTGCAGCGGGCGCTTGGTTTCTAGAGGCGTCATCGCGAGGGGGACTCTCAATAGGGCGAATTAAAGGGCGAGGTCTTGCAGTTCGAGCTTGAGTTCCGGGCCGGACAGTTTCACCCGTTCGTGGGCGGCCAGCGACAGGGTCGCACCGACCACATTCGGGCGGATCGGCAGCTCGCCGGCGTCCAGGTCCAGCAGGCACACCAATGTCACGCTGGCCGGGCGGCCGTAGTCGAACAGCTCATTCAGGGCGGCGCGGATGGTCCGGCCGCTCATCAGCACGTCGTCGATCAGCACCAGGTGCTGGCCTTCGATCTCGAACGGCAGCGCGGACGGGCGCACTTGTGGGTGCAAGCCGTTCTGGCTGAAGTCGTCGCGGTAGAAGGAGACGTCCAGGGTGCCGAGGGGCGAATCGCTGCCCAGTTCATCGAGCAACGCCTGGGCGACCCAGACGCCACCGGTACGAATGCCGATGTAGCGCGGTTCGCTGATGCCACGTTTGGCCAGATAGGCGTCAAGCCGGGTCGCCATCTGGCTGATCAGTTCAACGGGATTGGGCAGGCTCATGGTTGCTCCTTCTTGGGCCCGAGCCGGGTTCTGCTGGAGAGGTGGCTCGGGTTGTCGCTAAGTAGAGACGCTTGTTGCGGCTCTTCAGGATTCGAACAGTGCGGTGTTTTCGTCGAGCCAGCCTTGCAGCAGCAGGGCGGCGGCGATGGCGTCCACCGGGTTGTCGCGGTAGCTGCCCTTTTGTCCGCCACGATCACGCCGTTCACCCTTGGCTTCGAACGTGGTCAGGCGTTCATCGTGGGTATAGAAGGGCAAGTTATAGCGGCCGTTGAGGCGGCGGGCGAATTTCTCGGCGCGCAGGCACATGTCGCTCGGCGTGCCGTCCATGTTCAAGGGCAGGCCAACCACCACGGCATCGGGTTTCCACTCTTTAATCAGGGCTTCGACCTGATTCCAGTCGGGAATACCGTTTTGTGCCTTCAAGGTGCACAGCTCGCGGGCCTGGCCGGTAATCACCTGGCCGACCGCAACGCCGATCTGTTTGGTGCCGTAGTCGAAACCCAAAATCAGGCGCAGGGCCATCAGGCGTGTCCCGCCTGGCTGGTCAGCAGGCTGAGATTGACGCCCAGGTGCTTGGCCGCTGCTTCCAGGCGCAGTTCGCTGCTGGTGTTGAACAAAATATCGGCATCGAACGGGCAAGTCAGCCAGGCGTTCTGGGCCAATTCGGCTTCCAGCTGCCCGGCTTCCCAGCCAGCGTATCCGAGGGCGATCAGGCTTTTCGCCGGACCGACGCCGTCGGCGATGGCGAACAGCACATCCTGGGAGGTCGACAGGGCCAGTTTCTCATCAAGCTCAACGGTGGCCTGATAACTCTGCCCCGAGGGGTGCAGAACAAAACCGCGATCAGTCTGCACCGGGCCGCCGATGAAGATCGGCACATGCTGGCAGAGCACCGGCGGTTCGATGTCGGGGCGCAGTTGCTCGAGGATATCGGCCAGGTTGAGGTCTTGCGGACGATTGACCACTAGCCCCATGGCACCATTGGCCGTGTGCTCGACGATGTAGGTCAAGGTGTGCGCAAAGTTCGGGTCGACCATGTGAGGCATGGCAATCAGGAACTGATGCTTGAGGTAGCTGGGGCTGACGTTCTTCATGAGCGCTAGTGTGGCGTTGGAGGGGCGAACTGACAAGCTGAAGCAAGTCAAAAGATCGCAGCCTTCGGCAGCTCCTACCTTGGAATGTGGCACCTGTAGGAGCTGCCGAAGGCCGCGATCTTTTGATTCTCCGGCTAATTACTGGACAACCGGTCCCCGCGCGCAAACTTCCAGGTCCGGATGATTTCCAGGCGATCGATATCCGACAAATCCCCGGTAAACGGTGAAAACGGCGCCGCCAGCCGCACGATACGCTGCGCCGCCTGATCCAGCAGTGGTTGCCCGGACGATTCCAATACCAGCACTTCAAAGAGCGAGCCGTCGCGGTTGATCGAAACCAACAGGCGCAGATTGCCGTAGATCTGCTTGCGTCGCGCTTCGTCCGGGTAATTCAGGTTGCCGATGCGCTCGACTTTCTTGCGCCACTCGTCCTTATACCAGGCGCCCTTGTCGCGCATGGTCGACGCGGCGCTCAGGCGGTGGATGCGCGGGCGCTTGGCATACAGCTGTTGTTCGTTGGCCAGTTCCGCTTCCAGGCTGGCGATGTCGCTGGACAGCTGTTCACTGTCGAATGTCGGCGCGGCGACTGCGGGTTTGGTGACGGGTTTGGGTTCTTCGGTTTTGGCCGCGGCCTTTTTCGGCTTGGGCGCGACGGTCGTCACGGCTGCCTTGGGTGCGGCTTCCTGCACTTGAGGCTTGGCCGCCGGCGGTGGCGTGACTTTCTGCACCTTGTTGTCCTGGAAAGGCGCGACCTCGGTGGTCTTGGGAATTGCCTTTTTATCCAGGGTGCCGCTGCCTTCCTGATTCTCTTGAGCGAGGAAATCGGCTTTTTCCGGCTTCTTTTCGCTTTTGAAGGTGGCGAGGGTGATTTCCAGGGTTTTGCTGATTTGCTTGGGTTCGACCATCGTAAAGCCGACGCCCAACAGCAAGGCCAGGTGAATCAGCGCCGCGAGAAACAGGGTAAAACCGAGGCGATCAGCCGGGCGCACGCCACGATGGGCGAGTTCAGCGGGCAGATCGGACGGGAGCGTCATGACAAAAAAACCAACATCGCATTTTTCACAGGCCGCGGATGATAACGCAATGTTGGTCGTTTCTTGGCTGTTCTATATCAACGGGCCTTGAGCTTCTGATCGATGGCATCCATCAACAGGCCGCCGATGTCGGTGCCGAACGCGTTATCAATCTCGCGAATGCAGGTCGGGCTGGTGACGTTGATTTCCGTCAGGTGCTCGCCGATCACATCCAAGCCGACGAACAGCAGGCCTTTTTCGCGCAGGGTCGGGCCGACTTGGGCGGCGATCCAGCGATCTTTCTCGGTCAGCGGTCGGGCTTCGCCACGGCCACCGGCGGCGAGGTTGCCACGGGTTTCACCAGCGGCCGGAATTCGTGCCAGGCAGTAATCCACCGGTTCGCCGTCGATCATCAGGATGCGCTTGTCGCCGTCAACGATTGCCGGGAGGTAGCCCTGGATCATGATCTGCTGTTTGCCATGCAGGGTCAGTGTCTCGAGGATCACCGACAGGTTCGGGTGGCCAGCGGTGTGACGGAAGATCGAAGAGCCACCCATGCCGTCCAGCGGCTTGAGGATCACATCGCCGTGGTGATCGGCGAATTCACGCAGTACGTCCGGGCGACGGCTGACGATGGTCGGCGGCGTGCACTGCGGGAACAGCGTGGCGAACAGCTTTTCGTTGCAGTCACGCAGGCTTTGCGGCTTGTTGACCACCAGCACGCCAGCGCGTTCGGCTTGCTCCAGCAGGTAAGTGGAGTAGACGAATTCCATGTCGAACGGCGGATCCTTGCGCATCAGGATCACGTCCAGATCGCTCAGCAGCGCATCGGTCTCGGCTTCCAGTTCGAACCATTTTTCCGGGTTGGCGAAGACTTTCAGCGGCCGCATCCGCGCCCGCGCTTCGCCTTCGGCCTGGTACAAATCGCCCTGTTCCATATAGAACAGTTCCCAGCCGCGCTTCTGTGCGGCCAGCAGCATGGCCAGCGAGCTATCCTTTTTATAGGAGATGCTGGCAATAGGATCCATGACAATCCCGACGCGAACGCTCATGGGTTTTTCCTCGAATTTGGGGGCCGGAGCGGCTTTGAAAAAGTGGCGTCAGAGTGGCGCTGAGTGTGTTCCCGGTCAAGGAAAAACCACTGCGCCAGTCGCCCGATAGATTGGTTCTAGAGACTGTGCTAAAAAGGCTGCCATATCGTTCTGGCCCTTAAACATCAAGGGTTTCGAGCCTCCGGCTATCGGAAATGGACAATTTGATTCGCAAAGGCGACGGCAGAGCATTTATGGAACAGCATTCCAGCGCCTTGAAGGTCATGGTGATCGACGATTCGAAAACGATTCGCCGCACCGCCGAAACGCTTTTGAAAAACGTGGGTTGTGAAGTGATCACGGCCATCGATGGTTTCGATGCCCTGGCCAAGATTGCCGACAATCACCCCGGCATCATCTTTGTCGACATCATGATGCCGCGTCTGGATGGTTATCAGACCTGCGCTTTAATCAAGAACAACAGTGCGTTCAAGTCCACGCCAGTGATTATGCTGTCGTCCAAGGACGGGCTGTTCGACAAGGCCAAGGGGCGCATCGTCGGCTCCGACCAATTTTTGACCAAGCCTTTCAGTAAGGAAGAACTGCTGAACGCGATCCAGGCCCATGTACCGGGCTTCGCCGCCGTTTTGCCGCACTAGGACACGCACAGTGACGCTCGGCCAGCGGGCCCGGCGTCGACAAAAATGGGGAAGACCATGGCACGTATTCTGATCGTCGATGATTCGCCGACCGAAATGTACAAACTGACCGGCATGCTGGAAAAGCACGGTCATGAAGTGTTGAAAGCCGAAAACGGCGCCGACGGCGTGGCCCTGGCCCGTCAGGAAAAACCCGACGCCGTGCTGATGGACATCGTCATGCCTGGCCTCAATGGTTTCCAGGCAACCCGTCAGCTGACCAAAGACCCGGAAACCGGGCACATCCCGGTGATCATCATCACCACCAAGGATCAGGAAACCGACAAGGTCTGGGGCACGCGCCAGGGCGCCAAGGACTACCTGACCAAACCGGTCGACGAAGAAACCCTGATCAAGACCCTGAACAACGTGCTGGCCGGTTGATCGTCCGGCCATGACCGAGTCGCTGACGGCTTTCGAACTGCTGCTGCAGATCGACCAGCGTTGTCGTCTGCTGGCGGCGGACTTGCCGTCCCAGCCGACCCGACAAGACAGTTGGAGCGGCATCGGCTTCCGTCTGGGCGAACACTGGTACGTCGCGCCCATGGGCGAAGTCAGCGAAGTGTTGCATGAGCCTCGGTTCACCCAGCTGCCGGGGGTCAGACCCTGGGTCAAGGGCGTGGCCAACCTGCGCGGGCGTCTGTTGCCGATCATCGACTTGTGCGGCTTCTTTTCTGGTAATGAGCCTGGGCATGAGCTGTCAGCCGTGCGCAAGCAACGCCGGGTATTGGTGGTGGAGCATAACGAGGTGTTTACCGGGTTGATGGTCGATGAAGTCTTCGGCCTCCAGCACTTTGCCCAGGACAGTCTTGAGCCGGTAGATACCTTGAGCGGCCCGATTGCACCGTTCATCCAAGGCCAGTTTCAGCGCGAGCAGACCTGGCAGGTGTTCAGCCCATTTGCATTGGCGCAGTCACAGAGCTTTATGCACGTGGCGCTGTAAACCCTGTGGGAGCGAGCTTGCTCGCGATAGCGGACTCACAGCCAACATTGATGTCGACTGATACACCGCTATCGCGAGCAAGCTCGCTCCCACAGGTTCTTCGGCAATCTTTAAGGGTGTTGGTTACCGATGATAAAAGCAAAAACAGGCAAGCCAGAAGGGTCGCGCAGCCGGTCACAGATCATCGCGCTGTTCATCGCGCTGATCGTCTTCATCATGCTGCTGTTCGCCAACTTCGCGTACCTCAACACCCAGGCCGCGTACGACAAACAGTACATCGGCCACGCCGGTGAGCTGCGCGTGCTGTCCCAGCGCATTGCCAAGAACGCCACCGAAGCCGCTGCCGGCAAGGCTGCGGCGTTCAAGCTGCTGAGCGATGCGCGCAATGACTTTGCCCAACGCTGGGGCTATCTGAAGAAAGGCGACCCCGCCACCGGCCTGCCGCCAGCGCCGTCCACCGTGCGCCCGGAAATGCGCGCCGTGCAACTGGACTGGGAACGCTTGCTGAAAAACACCGACGCGATCCTCTCCAGCGAACAGACCGTGCTGTCGCTGCATCAAGTCGCTGCGACCCTGGCCGAAACCGTGCCGCAGTTGCAGGTCGAGTACGAAAAAGTCGTCGAAACGCTCCTCCAGCGCGGTGCCCCGGCCGCGCAGGTGGCCATGGCGCAGCGCCAGTCGCTATTGGCTGAACGGATTCTCGGTGCGGTGAACACCGTGCTGTCCGGTGATGAAAACTCGCAGCAGGCCGCCGACGCCTTCGGTCGCGATGCGGCGCGATTCGGCCAGGTGCTCAACGGCATGCTTCAGGGCAATCCGTCACTGAAAGTCAGCCAGGTTGAAGACCGCGATGCTCGCGCGCGGTTGATCGAGATTTCCGAGCTGTTCGAATTCGTCTCGGGTTCGGTGGATGAAATCCTCGAAACCTCGCCGGAGCTGTTCAAGGTCCGTGAATCGGCCACCAATATCTTCACCCTCTCGCAGACCCTGCTCGAGGAAGCCTCGCACCTGGCCGGCGGTTTCGAAAATCTGGCCGGCGGGCGCAACACCGATACCATTGGCGGCTACGTGCTGGGCCTGTTGGCGCTGATGTCGATCATCCTGATTGGCCTGGTGATGGTCCGTGAAACCAATCGTCAGCTACGTGAAACGGCCGAGAAGAACGAGCGTAATCAGAACGCGATCATGCGCCTGCTCGACGAGATCGAAGACCTGGCGGACGGCGACCTGACCGTGACCGCCTCGGTGACTGAAGACTTCACCGGGACCATCGCCGACTCGATCAATTATTCCGTGGACCAATTGCGCGATCTGGTGGCGACCATCAACCTCACCGCTGGCCAGGTCGCTGCCGCCGTGCAGGAAACCCAGGCCACCGCCATGCACCTGGCGCAGGCTTCCGAGCATCAGGCGCAGCAGATTGCCGAAGCCTCCACCGCGATCAACGACATGGCCCAGTCCATCGATCAGGTCTCGGCCAACGCCGCCGAATCATCGGCGGTGGCCGAACGCTCGGTGGAAATCGCCAACAAGGGCAATGAGGTGGTGCACAACACCATCCACGGCATGGACAATATTCGCGAGCAAATTCAGGACACCGCCAAGCGCATCAAGCGCCTCGGCGAGTCTTCTCAGGAAATCGGCGACATTGTCAGCCTGATCGATGACATCGCCGACCAGACCAACATCCTTGCGCTCAACGCGGCGATCCAGGCCTCCATGGCCGGTGATGCCGGGCGCGGTTTTGCGGTGGTCGCCGATGAAGTCCAGCGGCTGGCCGAGCGCTCGTCCGCCGCCACCCGGCAGATCGAAACCCTGGTGCGGGCGATTCAGACTGACACCAACGAAGCGGTGATTTCCATGGAACAGACCACCACCGAAGTGGTGCGCGGCGCGCGTCTGGCGCAGGATGCCGGGGTGGCCCTGGAAGAAATTGAAGGCGTGTCCAAGACCCTCGCCGCGTTGATCCAGAGTATTTCCAACGCAGCGCAGCAACAGACGTCCTCGGCCGGTCAGATTTCCCTGACGATGAACGTGATCCAGCAGATCACCACGCAGACCTCGTCTGGCTCCACCGCCACCGCCGAGAGCATTGGCAACCTGGCGAAAATGGCCAGCCAGTTGCGGCGTTCGGTGTCCGGTTTCACCTTACCGGCCGCCAAGGCTGCGGCTGCGGATAAAGTGTGAAACGCCTGCGGGCGAATGCGTTTTTTTGAGTAGAGCAGTGATTTGGAGTGGCTATGGGTGATCGGCACGACTATGTGGCCCTCGAGTGGGTCAAAGGCGAGATTGCCGAAACGCTGAAAGCGGCTCATCAGGCGATTGAAATGTTGCTTGATGACCCGCAGGCGACGCACGCCCTCAGTGAATGCCTGGCATGCGTCCATCAGGTTCACGGCAGTTTGCAGATGGTCGAGTTCTACGGCGCGGCGCTGCTCGCCGAAGAGATGGAACATCTGACCACCGCCTTGCAACAGAACCGCGTCAGTCATCGCGATGAGACGCTCCACCTGTTGCTGCAAGCCCTTGGGCAGTTGCCTATTTACCTCGACCGGGTGCAAGGTGCGCGACGCGACTTGCCGCTGGTGGTGCTGCCGCTGCTCAACGATCTGCGCAGCGCCCGTGGCGAAAGCCTGTTGTCGGAAACCAGCCTGTTCAGCCCGCAATTGCCGGACATGCCGCCCCTGGACGAAGAGTCGCTGGCGCTGCTGGAGCCGACGGATTTACCGAACGTGCTGCGCAAGTCGCGGCAGATGTTGCAGATGGCCCTGGTCGGATTGCTGCGTGAGCAGGATGGCGAAACCAACCTCGATTATCTGACCAGAGTTTTTACGCGTCTCGAAGGCCTGTGCGGCAATGCGCCCCTGAGCCCGTTGTGGCAAGTTGCCTCGGCGCTGGTCGAAGGCATGCGCGACGGCTCGATTGCCAACAGTCCGGCGTTGCGCAGCCTGTTCAAGGAGGCCGACAAAGAACTGAAGCGCCTGCTCGGACAGGGCATGCCCGGAATCAATCAGCCGGCGCCGCTGGAGTTGCTCAAAAGTTTGCTGTTCTACATTGCCAAGGCCGAACATCCCACCGGGCAGATGCTGACCATGAAAGATCGCTACGGACTGGACGACGCGCTGCCTGACAGCGCGATGGTCGACGAAGAACGTGCACGGCTGGCCGGTCCCGACCGCGATGCCATGCGCTCGGTGTTGGCCGCTTTGTGTGAAGAGCTGGTGCGGGTCAAGGAACGCCTGGACTTGTTCGTGCGCAGCGACCGCCAACACACCTCGGACCTCGAAAGCCTGCTGGCGCCACTGCGGCAAATCGCCGACACCCTGGCGGTGCTCGGTTTCGGCCAGCCACGCAAGGTCATCATCGATCAACTGGCGATGGTGCTGAGCCTGGCCCAGGGCCAGCGTGAGCCCAACGACGCGATCCTGATGGACGTCGCCGGTGCCTTGCTCTACGTCGAAGCGACCCTCGCCGGCATGGTTGGCACCGTCGAGCCGGAAAGCCAGGAAGAAAGCCGCCTGCCGACCACCGACCTGACCCAGATCCATCAGATCGTGATCAAGGAAGCGCGCATCTGCCTGCAACAGGCCAAGGACATGATCGTCGACTACATCGACGCCGACTGGGACCGCCAGCACTTGCAGCCACTGCCGGCCTTGCTGACCCAGGTGCGCGGTGCGCTGGCGATGATTCCGTTGAGCCGTGCGGCGAGCCTGATCGAAACGTGCAACCACTTCATCCGCGAGCACCTGCTGCTGGATCCGGATCATCCCGACTGGCAGGAACTGGACAGCCTGGCCGACGTCATCACCAGCATCGAGTATTATCTGGAGCGCCTCAGCGACGACCCCGAAGCGCCGGGCGAAAAGTTGCTCGACGTCGCGGAAAAAAGCCTGGCCGCGCTCGGCTTTTTCCCCAGCGAGCAGCAGGTGCCGGTGCTTGAAGATGTACTCAGCCCGAGTGAAGCGCAGGTCATGCAGGATTTGCAGGAACTGGACGACCCAGAGACCGTCCAGTCACTGGCCGATGTATTGGCCAGCCCTGTGTCCTCCGTCAATCCGCCCGCCCTGACGACCCCGGGAAGCCTTTTGCCGCCGCCCGCCGGTGAAGAACCGGTGGACGATGAGCTGCGGGAAGTGTTCCTCGAAGAAACCGATGAAGTCCTGGAAATCCTCCGGGAGTACCTGCCGCGCTGGTCGGCCGATCCCGAGAGTAAGTCGGCCCTGAGCGAACTGCGCCGGGCCTTCCATACGCTCAAGGGCAGTGGCCGGATGGTCCGCGCGCTGGTGCTGGGCGAATTGGCCTGGTCCGTGGAAAACCTGCTCAACCGCGTACTGGAACGCAGCGTTCCGCCGGGGCCGGCGGTGCAACAACTGCTGGGCGATGCGCTGAATCTGCTGCCGGAACTGGTGGCCGAGTTTGCCAACCATGCCCAGCGCCAGCGCAACGATGTCGACCAATTGGCCGCACGCGCGCACGCCTTGGCCAAGGGCAATGAGCCGATACCCGACGAGGACGCACAGGACGTCGCAGCCCTCGATCCGCTGCTGCTTGAGATTTTCCGCAACGAAGCCGAAACCCATTTGGGCAGCCTCAACCGTTTCCTCGATCAAGCCGCCGAGCACGTGCCGTTGCAGGCCAGCGACGAGTTGCAGCGGGCGCTGCACACCCTTAAGGGCAGCGCCTCCATGGCTGGCGTATTGCCGATCGCCGAGCTGGCGACGCCGCTGGATCATCTGGCCCGGGAATACAAGGCGCACCTGCTCGCCCTCGACCTGGACGAAGTCGAACTGTTACTCGAAGCCGAAGGACTGTTCCGTCTCGGGTTGCGACAGCTCAAAACCGACCCGATGGCCGAGATTCCCGGCGCCCGCTCATTGATCGAGCGAACCCAGGCGTTGCTGGCCGAGCGTCTGGAAACGCTCCTGAGTTCACCGAACACCGGGTTGCGCATCAAGCGTGATCCGCAACTGATCAACAACTTCCTCGCGCAAGGCATGGACATCCTGCTGGACGCCGAAAGCCTGTTGCAGCGTTGGCAGCAACATCCCGGCGAGCGTCAGGAACTCAGCGCATTGCTGGACGAATTGACCACCCTCGGCGAAGGCGCGCACCTGGCTGATCTGCATCCGGTGGATGGGCTCTGCGAAGCCTTGCTCGATCTCTACGGCGCTGTGGAAGAAAGCAGCCTGGCGGTCAGCGAGGCGTTTTTCCATGAGGCGCAAAGTGCCCATGAAGCGCTGATCAACATGCTCGACGAACTGGCCGCCGGCCAGGAAGTCAGCCCGCAACCGGAACGCATTCGAGCCTTGCGCGGGTTGCTCGATGAGAGCCTGGATCCGTCGGCGATGGGGCTGATTCGCAGCGATGGCAGCCGCACGTTGAGCATCCGGGAACTGGGCAGTGCCACGACTGAGCTGGAACAGACCGCGACCCAGGTTGAGCTGGACGATGAGATCGTTTCGATCTTCCTCGAAGAGGCGGTGGATATCCTCGAAAGCGCCGGCCAGGCTTTGCAGCGCTGGCTGAGCGACCCGGACAACGCTGCGCCGTTGTTGTCGTTGCAGCGAGATTTGCACACCCTCAAGGGTGGCGCGCGGATGGCCGAGGTCGAGCCGGTCGGTGAACTGGCCCATGAACTGGAAAGCCTTTACGAAGGTCTGGTGGACCGCCGCTACGCCTACAGCGAAGCGTTGGCGCAACTGCTGCAACAAAGCCATGAACGGCTCGCAGCGCTGCTTGATCAGTTGCAGAGCCAGCGGCCATTGGGCGATCCGGGTGAGGTGATCGAGGCCATTCGCGAGTTTCGCCAGGGCAACGCCAGCGCTGTTGAAACGGTCGAACCGGCACGGGCCGAGGATTCACCGGGCCATGATCCGGAGCTTCTGGAGATCTTTCTCGAGGAAGGTTTCGACATCATCGAAAACTCCGGCGCGGCGCTGGTGCGCTGGCAGGCCGAGCCGTCGAATCGTCAGGAAGTGGAAACCCTGCTGCGTGATTTGCACACCCTCAAGGGTGGCGCGCGGATGGTGGAAATCGCGCCGATTGGCGACCTCGCTCATGAGCTGGAATTCCTCTACGAAGGCCTGTCTGCTGGCGTGTTGCAACCCACCGCCGCGTTGTTCGGCTTGTTGCAAAGCAGCCACGACCGACTGGCGCAGATGCTCGACGCGACCCGTGCCGGTCAGCCATTGCCGCCCGCCGATCAACTGATCGACGCGATCAAGAATTTCAGTCATCCGGCAGTGCCCGAAACACCGGCACCGGCCGTGGTGTCCGCAACGCCGAAAGTCGAGACGCCCGCAGCGCAACCCGATGCCAGCGCGGACATGGTCAAGGTCTCGGCAGAGTTGCTCGATGATCTGGTCAACCTGGCCGGCGAAACGTCGATTTTCCGTGGCCGGATCGAACAACAGGTCAACGATGCGCGCGTGACCCTGAGCGAGATGGAAACCACCATCGAGCGCATGCGCGACCAATTGCGCCGGCTCGACACGGAAACCCAAGGGCGGATTCTCAGCCGCCAGCAAGTCGAAGCCGAACGCCTGGGCTACGAAGAATTCGATCCACTGGAAATGGACCGCCACTCACAGTTGCAACAGTTGTCGCGTGCGCTGTTCGAATCCGCCTCAGACTTGCTCGACCTCAAGGAAACCCTCGACCGACGCAATCAGGACGCGGAGAACCTGCTGCAACAGCAGGGCCGCATCAACACCGAATTGCAGGAAGGCCTGATGCGTACGCGCATGGTGCCGTTCGAACGGATGCTGCCGCGCTTGAAGCGGATCGTCCGCCAGGTCTCCAGCGAGCTGGGCAAGGACGTGGAATTCATCGTCGGCAATGCCGAAGGCGAGATGGACCGCAACGTCCTCGAACGCATGGTCGCGCCGTTGGAACACATGCTGCGCAACGCCGTGGATCATGGCCTGGAATCCGCCGAGGTGCGTATCGCGGCGGGTAAACCGGCTCAGGGTCGAATCACCCTCGACCTGTCGCGAGAGGGCGGCGACATCATTTTCGACATCCGCGACGACGGTGCCGGCGTGCCGCTGGACGCGGTGCGGCGCAAGGCGATCAAACGCGGATTGCTGGCCCCGGACAGCGACATCAGCGACCGCGACGTGTTGCAATTCATCCTGCAACCGGGGTTCTCCACCGCCGAGAAAATCACCCAGATTTCCGGGCGCGGCGTCGGCATGGACGTGGTGCATGAAGAGGTCCGGCAGCTCGGCGGCAGCATGAGCATCGACTCTGTGCCGGGGCAGGGCGTGCACTTCCGGATTCGCTTGCCGTTCACCGTATCGGTCAACCGGGCGCTGATGGTGCAGTGCTTTGATGATCAGTACGCGATCCCGCTGAACACCATCGACGGCATCGTTCGCGTGCTGCCCAACGAACTTGAAGGGCATTACCGGCTCGATCCGCCGACCTACAAATACGCCGGGCAACACTACGAACTGTGCTACCTCGGCGAACTGTTGAAAACCAGCCATCGCCCGAAACTGCTGGGCCAGAGCTTGCCGTTGCCGGTGTTGCTGGTGCAGTGCAACGAGCGGCACATCGCGGTGCAAGTGGACTCCATGGCAGGTACTCGGGAGATCGTGGTCAAAAGCCTCGGCCCACAATTTGCGGCGGTGCAGGGTTTGTCCGGGGCCACGATTCTCGGCGATGGGCGGGTAGTGCTGATTCTCGATTTGCTGGCGCCGATCCGCGCCATGCAGGCCCGTGTGCCGCAACAGTCAGTGGCTGAGGAGGCGGAGGTCGAGCCGCACAAGCCGCTGCTGGTGCTGGTGGTCGACGACTCGGTGACCGTACGCAAGGTCACCAGCCGTCTGCTGGAACGCCACGGCATGAACGTGCTGACCGCCAAGGATGGTGTCGACGCCATGCTGCTGCTCGAAGAACACATGCCCGACCTGATGCTGCTGGACATCGAAATGCCGCGCATGGACGGTTTTGAAGTCGCGACCCAGGTACGCGCCGACGAACGTCTGCAGCACCTGCCGATCATCATGATCACCTCCCGCACCGGGCAGAAACACCGCGACCGCGCCATGGCCATCGGCGTCAACGACTACCTTGGCAAGCCGTACCAGGAATCGGTGCTGCTCGAAAGCATTGCCCTGTGGAGCAAACCCCATGCGTGAGCACCGCACCAGCAACCTCACCGGCCTGCTGCTGCCCTTGGCCGACCGCAACCTGATCTTGCCCAACGTCGCTGTTGCGGAGCTCATTGATTACCAACCCAGTGCCTTCGACCTCGACACCCCGCCGTGGTACCTCGGGCGGGTAACGTGGCGGAACCGGCAGATTCCGTTGCTAAGTTTTGAGTCGGCGTGTGGGCAGAAAATCGTGATCGGTGAGCGGGCGCGGATCGTCATCCTCAATGCTCTCGGTGGGCGGCCTGAGTTGAAGTTTATTGCGCTGTTGGTGCAGGGGATTCCGCGGTCTTACAAGCTTGATAGCCAATTGAGTTATGTGGATGTGCCGTTGTGTTCACTGGAACAGGCGGCGGTGCAGGTGGGCGAGCAAGTGGCCAAAGTCCCTGACTTGCTGGCGTTGGAGGATTTACTCGTAAGTGCTGGGTTGATCTGACTGGCCCCATCGCGAGCAAGCTCGCTCCCACAGGGGTTTTGTGTACGACGGAGATCCAATGTGGGAGCGAGCTTGCTCGCGATGGCGGCCGTCAATTCACCTCAAACCTGACGGCTAAACCTTGGCTTGATCCCGCAACTGCATCTGCAACGCCTCATAGTGATCCAGCGCCCGCTCCACCAACAACTGCACCCCATCCGCCATGCGGCTGAGCGCCAAGGCTACAGAGCGGCGTGAGCCTTCCACATCGTCCGCCAGATCGGCAGCAATGGCGCTGATGGACAGCAGGTCTTCGGAGGCATTGGTCAGAAGGGCTTCGGTGTCGATATCGGGGGAGACGCTGAAGAGGTGATGTTTGCGACGCTTGCCCGGTTTTTCATGGGGTGGGAAGTAGTAGGAAAAGACGCGGTCGGCGGCTTCCTTGAGTTTTTCGGCTTCGAGGGATGCTTGGGAATCGGTGTCGGTTTCCGGCGGGTTGGGAGTTGGTTTGAACATAGTGAAGCTCCATTTAATGAGTTTCAGCTGCTCCATCGGGTTCCAATCGAAGGGGTGGCAGCTGTACGCGGGCTGGAACCCGGGCAAACGGACAAAACCCGACAGACACTAAGGTCTCCCGCGCACAGCCGCCATAACGGAGTGCACACATTAAAGGTGCGCAAGCATACGTTATGAAAGGTGCTTTTGCCTCGTTAACACCACGGGGGTTCCAATCCCGATCGCTGAGTTTGCAGCGACCCCCAAACGATAAAGATCAACGCAAAACCGCACCAGTCAGCGGGTTCCGGCATTGCTGTAGGCAGCGACGCCAGACTGCGTAGCCTCACACCGTTCCTGCGGACAAACTTTTAAACACAAAACCCCAGGCTGTCGGACCTTCCGACAAGCCCCCTCGCCACAAATGTGGACGCCCGCGCTTAAGTGAACAGCATTGCCCTCGCCACAATGGTTTCTGCTCCAGGTTGAAGATTCCCAAAAAGGGACCGATCGGTCCTATTTTAGGACTTATCGATCATTGCACTCCGGCATTGAAACTGGCGGGGATTGTTCCGGCCCCATCGCGAGCAGGCTCGCTCCCACAGGGGTGACGCGGTCCAATGTGGGAGCGAGCCTGCTCGCGATGGCGTCGGCACGGCCAACCATTACCCTGACCGTAACGATCCGTCTCTCTGCTTGATTGATGCCCTCCACCCAACACTCCTAAGGTGACTCCCACGACAGCAAACCCGTGGAGTGGTCATGACAAAAACAATATCCCCCGACTCGCGATGGACGCGGCGGCGCAGCGAAAAGCAGCGGCGTCTCGAGCTTGTGCGGGGTCTCGCCGACGGTGTGGTCTTACCCTCCGACAAAATCGTTGCAGCGCTGGAGGCATTGATCCTGCCCGGCGACCGCGTGGTGCTGGAGGGCAATAACCAGAAGCAGGCGGATTTCCTGTCCCCGCCGGGCAGCCGCCACGCGGCCGGACGCTGGTGGGCTGTGTCGGCTCGGGCGATCTGGAAGTGCTGATCGAACCAGGCAAGTCCGGCAAGCTGACGATCAAAGTTTGCCCAACGGACCGAAGTGTTCTGAAACATTGCGCTTTTAGTCTCAAGGCCTGAGCCTTGCGCGATGCGGCAACGAATTTTGAGGTGAGCAACACATGTATCACGGGGAAAGATTGAACGCCTGGACGCATCTGGTCGGGGCAGTGGCGGCATTTGTCGGGGTGGTGTGGATGCTGGTGATCGCCAGCATGGACGGCAGCCCGTGGAAGATCGTCAGCGTGGCGATTTACGGGTTTACCTTGCTGGTGCTTTACAGCGCGTCGACCGTTTACCACAGCGTGCGTGGGCGCAAGAAAGCGATCATGCAGAAGGTCGATCACTTTTCGATCTACCTGCTGATTGCCGGCAGCTACACACCATTCTGTCTCGTGACCCTACGCGGGCCGTGGGGCTGGACGCTGTTCGGGATTGTCTGGGGATTGGCGCTGATCGGCATCCTGCAAGAGATCAAACCGCGCTCGGAAGCGCGGATTCTGTCGATCGTGATCTACGCGGTGATGGGCTGGATCGTGCTGGTGGCGGTCAAGCCGTTACTGGCGGCGTTGGGCAGTACAGGTTTCGCCTGGCTGGCGTCGGGCGGCGTGCTGTACACCGTGGGCATTGTCTTTTTTGCGCTGGATAGTCGTTTGCGCCATGCCCACGGGATCTGGCATCTGTTCGTGATCGCCGGAAGTTTGCTGCACTTCGTGGCGATCCTGTTTTATGTCCTTTGAGGCCTCTAAGGGATCAAGCGATCCAGTTGTGCCTGCGCCCGTCGGCTGAACACCTGCAACAAGTCGCTCAGGGTGTGGGGCGGCGGTTCGTCGGCGCGAGTGACCGCATACAACGTGATCGGTAACGCTGGCGCCAGAGGTCGAATCGCCGTGGTGGCGGGGGATGCGCCGAGCGCGGTAAACGGGTCGATCACTGCCAGCCCGGCACCGGATTCAACCATCGCCCGCGCCAGCGAATAGGTCTGCACGGCGATGCGAACCCGTGGCGGCGGATCGACCGCCTCAAGGTAGCTGTCGAGCCTGGCCGCCAGCGGGTCGGCGCTGGATAGACCGATCAGCGGCGCGCCGGCGAGTTCGCTCAGCGGCAACGGTTGGCCCAGGGTGTCGTCGGCCCAGTAACCGGTCGGTGCCAGCGCCACCAGCATCCCGCAGGCCAGGGCTTGCGCATTCAGGCCCGGATGATCCGGCGGCTGCAAGGTCAGAGCGACATCCACTTCGCGCATCAACAAATTCTGCATCAGCTCACGGCTGTGGGCACTGGACAATTCGCAGGCGATGTCCGGGTAACGTTGCGTCCACTCGTTGATGGCCGGCGGCAGCAGCGACAAGGCCAGCGCCGGGATCGCGCCGATCCGTACGCTGTGACCCGGTTCGCGACGCAGGCTCTGGGCTAGGCGTCGTACGCCTTGCAGGCTTTCGGTGACCTTGTCGACTTCGCGCTCAAGCTCCAGCGCTTCGGGCGTGGCCTGCAATTTACCGCGCACCCGCAGGAATAACGGGAAGCCCAGTTGCTGCTCGGCGTGTTGCAGCACTTTGCTCACCGCCGGTTGCGACACGTGCAGCAACTGCGCGGCGCCACTGACCGAACCGGTCTGGCGAATGGCCTGGAAAATCTCGATGTGTCGCAGTCGCATGGCAAGTCCATAACCTTTGTTTATGGGTCAGGCATCTTTATGCATTGTTCAACGCCTGTCACCTGGTCCTAACCTGAGCTCTGTTTCCACAACGGTTAAGGACAGACATGGCTCAGCGGGTTTGCATCATCGGTGGTGGCGTCATCGGGCTGACGACGGCTTACGCACTGGTTCGCGACGGCATAGACGTGACGCTGATCGAGGCCCGGGACTCGCTGGGCAGCGAGACCAGTTTCGCCAACGGTGGCCAGTTGTCCTACCGCTACGTCGCGCCGCTGGCCGATGCCGGCGTACCGTTGCAGGCGCTTGGCTGGATGTTGCGCGGTGACTCGCCGTTGAAGCTGCGCCCGCGCCTGGACCCGGCGCAATGGCGCTGGATGGCGTCCTTCCTGGCGGCCTGCCGTCGTTCGGTGAATCAGCGCAACGGCGCGCACCTGCTGCGTCTGGCGCTGCTGAGCCAGTCCACGCTGCAAGGCTGGCGCGAAGAAGACCGCCTCGAAGGTTTCGACTGGCGGCGCAACGGCAAACTGGTGACGTTTCGTGAAGCCGCGAGTTTCGAACACGCTCGCCATGGCCTCGCCGATCCGCGACAGCAGCACGTGCTGTCGCGGGCCGAATGCGCCCAACTGGAGCCTGCACTCGCCGAGGCGCCGTTTGTGGGCGCGATTTATACCCCCGACGAGGAGGTCGCCGATTGCCATGCTTTCTGCCAGCAACTGCTGGCTCGGCTCCAGGCGTCGGGGCGTTGCGAGTTTTTGCTCGGGCGCAAAGTCACCGGCATTCGCCACGTGGACGGCGCGGTACAGGCCGTCGAAATGGGTTCGCAAGTGCTGCCGGTCGAGCAACTGGTGATTGCCGCCGGACATCGCAGTCCGGCGCTGGCGTTGCCAGGCATGAACCTGCCGCTGTATCCGCTCAAGGGCTACAGCCTGACCTTGCCCATCCGCGCTGAACATCGCGCGCCGGAGCTGAGCATCACCGATTACAACCGCAAGATCGTTTACGCCCGCATCGGTGAACAGCTGCGCGTGGCGGCGATGGTCGACATTGTCGGTTTCGACCCGGCGCTCGACCCCAAACGCCTGGCGTTGATCAAGCGCCAGGCGCAGGAAACCCTGCCCAATGCCGGTGATTACGCCGCCGCCATCGAATGGGCCGGCATGCGCCCGGCCACTCCCAGCGGCGTGCCATTGATCGGGGCCACGGCGTACCGCAACCTGTGGCTCAACCTCGGCCATGGCGCCCTGGGTTTTACCTTGGCCTGTGGCAGCGCCCGGTTGCTCAGCGAATTGATCGCCCGGCGCGCACCTTCAATCGAAATGCAGGGCCTCGCCCCCCGCGTCGCCTGACTTGAAAAGGAAAAACCGATGAGCATCAACCGTATCAACAGCAACAGCCGACTCTCTGGCGCGGTGACCTTTGGCGATCTGGTGTTTCTCTCGGGACAGGTTCCGGGTGACAGCACCGACGTCACCGGCCAAACCGCGGAAGTGCTGGCGAAAATCGATGCGTTGCTGGCCGAAGCTGGCAGCGACAAGGATCATCTGCTCAACGCGACCATTTACCTGAACGACATTGGCCGCGACTTTGCCGCCATGAACGAGGTCTGGTCGCAGTGGCTGTCACCGGGCAAAGCGCCGACCCGCACCACGTTGCAGGCGCAACTGGCCCGTCCAGAGGTGCTGGTGGAAATCACCGTGATCGCCGCCCGCCGCTAATCGTTTAACCCACAACGGAGAATAACAATGCAAAAAATCACGTTGATCGGCTGCACCCTCGGCTTGCTGCTCGCCAGTCAGGTCCAGGCCAACGAAGCGCCGCTGACCGGCACGCTGAACAAGGTCGCCAATGCCAAGAGCATCACGCTGGGCTATCGCGACGCGTCGGTGCCGTTCTCCTACGTGGGTGATCACACGGGGCAGCCGATGGGCTATTCGGTGGATCTGGCGAGCAAGATTGTCGAGCGCATCAAGCAAAAACTTGAACTGCCGGATCTGCAGGTGAAGTACACCCTGGTGACCTCGCAAACGCGCATTCCGCTGGTGCAGAACGGCACGGTCGACCTTGAGTGCGGCTCCACCGGCGTGACCGCTGAGCGCATGCAGCAAGTGGCGTTTTCCTACGGGTTCATCTACGTGAAGGGGCAGTTGCTCACGGCGAAGGACAGCGGCATCAAAAGCTTCGCCGACCTGCGCGGCAAGAACGTCGTGACCACCGCGGGCACCACCAACGAGCGGTTTCTGAAGAGCTACAACATCGATCACAAGATCGATATGTTCGTGATCAGTGCCAAGGACCACGGCGAAGCGTTCCAGATGTTGCAGTCAGGTCGGGCGGCGGCGTTCTATATGGATGACGCGCTGCTTTACGGGGAACGCGCCAAGGCCCGCGATCCGCATAACTGGGTCGTGGTGGGCGAGGAGCAGTCGCGGGAAATCTACAGCTGCATGGTGCGCAAGGGTGATCCGCAGTTTCTTGAGTTGGTGAACTCGACCCTCGCCGATCTGTACAGTTCAGGCGAGATCAATGGCATCTATCAGCGCTGGTTCCAGCAACCGATTCCACCCAAAGGCCTGAACCTGGAATTCCCGATGACCAGCGAACTGAAAGCAATCATCGCCAAGCCAGTGAGTGATCCGGTGCAATAAGATCAAAAGATCGCAGCCTGCGGCAGCTCCTACAGGGGCGCGTTTCAACTGTAGGAGCTGCCGCAGGCTGCGATCTTTTTCGGGTCAGAAGTCGCCCCACAGTTGTTGCGCCACCGCCAATGCCACCACCGGCGCGGTTTCAGTGCGCAATACGCGAGGACCGAGGCGGGCAGCGTGAAAACCGCCAGCCTTGGCCTGATCCACTTCTGCCTCCGACAACCCGCCTTCAGGCCCGATCAAAAACGCCAGCGTCGCCGGTTTCGCATGGCTCACCAACGGCTCGGCCACCGGATGCAGCACCAACTTCAATTCCGCTTGAGTCTGCTTCAACCAGTCCGCCAGCAGCAGCGGCGGGTGAATCACCGGCACCCGTGAGCGTCCGCACTGCTCGCAGGCGCTGATCGCCACTTGGCGCCAGTGCATCAGGCGTTTGTCGGCGCGTTCGTCCTTCAGCCGGACTTCACAGCGGTCGCTGAAGATCGGGGTGATTTCAGTGACCCCCAGTTCGGTAGCTTTCTGAATCGCCCAATCCATCCGCTCGCCACGGGACAAGCCCTGGCCGAGATGGATCTGCAAGGGCGACTCGACCTGCCCGGCGAAGCTTTCATCGATCTGCACGACGACGCGCTTCTTGCCGGCTTCTATCAGTGTGGCGCGAAACTCATGGCCCGAACCGTCGAACAGTTGCAGCGCATCACCTTCGGCCATGCGCAGCACGCGACTGATGTAATGGGCCTGGGCCTCGGGCAACTCGTGTTCGCCAGTGCTCAAGGGGGCGTCGATAAAGAAGCGGGACAGTCTCATGCTGGGTCTCTACTGAATCTGATGTTCGGCATCGTAAGTTGGGACGAACTAGCTTTTGTGGCGAGGGAGCTTGCTCCCGCTGGACTGCGTAGCAGTCCCCTTCTTTCTAGGTATAAGCGGGGCCGCTTCGCGACCCAGCGGGAGCAAGCTCCCTCGCCACAGGGTTTCTCGGTGATTTCTAGCCCGGATCGCGGAAGCCCGGGTGAAAGTCCTTCGGCACCGAAACACTGACGCTATCGCGAGTCGCAATGTCGATCCCTTCGCTGGCCACTTCGGCCAGAAAGTCGATCTGTTCAGGCGTGATCACGTAGGGCGGCAGGAAGTACACCACGCTGCCCAACGGTCGAAGTAAAGCACCACGCTCCAACGCATGCTGGAACACTTTCAAGCCGCGGCGTTCCTGCCACGGATAAGCTTCCTTGGTGGCCTTGTCCTTGACCATCTCGATGGCCAGTACCATGCCGGTCTGACGCACTTCCGAAACGTTCGGGTGATCGGCCAGGTGCGCAGTGGCGCTGGCCATGCGCTGAGACAGGGCCTTGTTGTTCTCGATGACGTTGTCTTCTTCGAAGATATCCAAAGTCGCCAAGGCTGCCGCGCACGCCAGCGGATTGCCGGTGTAGCTGTGGGAATGCAGGAAGGCGCGCAGGGTCGGGTAGTCGTCGTAGAAAGCGCTGTAGACATCTTCGGTGGTCACGCAGGCCGCCAGCGGCAAATAACCGCCGGTCAGGGCCTTGGACAGGCAGAGGAAGTCCGGGCGGATGCCGGCCTGTTCGCAGGCGAACATCGTCCCGGTGCGGCCGAAGCCAACGGCGATTTCGTCGTGGATCAGGTGCACGCCATAGCGGTCGCAGGCTTCGCGCAGCAGTTTCAGATACACCGGGTGGTACATGCGCATGCCGCCGGCGCCCTGAATCAACGGCTCGACGATGACTGCCGCGACGGTGTCATGATTCTCGGCCAGGGTTTGTTCCATGGCAGCGAACATATTGCGCGAATGTTCTTCCCAGCTCATGCCTTCCGGGCGCAGGTAGCAATCGGGGCTCGGCACCTTGATGGTGTCCAGCAGTAGCGCCTTGTAGGTTTCGGTGAACAGCGGCACGTCGCCCACCGACATCGCCGCCATGGTTTCGCCGTGGTAGCTATTGGTCAGGGTGACAAAGCGCTTCTTGTTCGGCTGGCCGCGGTTGAGCCAGTAGTGAAAGCTCATTTTCAGCGCGACTTCGATGCAGGACGACCCGTTATCGGCGTAGAAGCATCGGGTCAGGCCTTCCGGCGTCATTTTCACCAGGCGCTCGGACAACTCGATGACTGGCTGATGACTGAAACCGGCGAGGATCACGTGTTCCAGCTGATCCACCTGATCCTTGATGCGCTGGTTGATCCGTGGGTTGGCGTGACCAAACACGTTGACCCACCAGGAGCTGACGGCATCGAGGTAACGTTTGCCTTCGAAGTCTTCCAGCCAGACGCCTTCACCGCGTTTGATCGGGATCAGCGGCAGCTGTTCGTGGTCTTTCATCTGGGTGCAGGGATGCCACAACACCGCAAGATCGCGTTGCATCCACTGATTATTCAGGCCCATTTTCAGTCTCCTCGAGGCGGCTCGCTTGGTGCGCGGGCAAACAATCGCGCAAGCCTATGCAATGCGTGGCGTGGGGACAACCCATTGTGTCGATTGAGCTACTTTATATAGGTGGATAGACGTCGCTGGCGGCCTTTTGATGGCTGACGTATTCTTCGCGGTTCTTTGAGTCGTCTGACTCGCAAAACCACTTTTTCCTACGTGTATTTCCGGAGTTCGCTGAATGTCTGCTGGTTGGCTGCGCGCCTGTGCGCTGGTGATGTTAGGGCTGTTCAGCGTGTCTGCGCTGGCCAAGGATAAAACGGCGATCGTGATCGGGGGAGGGCTGTCTGGCCTCACCGCTGCTTACGAACTGCAAAACAAAGGCTGGCAGGTCACCCTGCTGGAAGCCAAACCGAGCATGGGCGGTCGCTCCGGCATGGCCACCAGTGAGTGGATCGGCAACGACAAGACTCAACCGGTTCTGAACAAGTACGTATCGACCTTCAAGCTGAGCACCACGCCGGCCCCAGAGTTCGTGCGGACCCCGGGCTACCTGATTGACGGTGAGTATTTCACTGCCGCCGATCTGGCCACCAAGCAGCCGGCCACCAGCGACGCGCTCAAGCGCTACGAAAAGACCCTGGACGATCTGGCGCGCTCGATCGAAGACCCGC
Organism: Pseudomonas sp. NPDC098740; assembly: GCF_044760065.1. Lineage (NCBI taxonomy): Bacteria > Pseudomonadati > Pseudomonadota > Gammaproteobacteria > Pseudomonadales > Pseudomonadaceae > Pseudomonas > Pseudomonas sp. NPDC098740. Next base: position 89,274 of record NZ_JBIWAM010000007.1, read on the forward strand.
AGAACCCGGCGGCCAACAGCACACTGTTCGCCCTGGACCAGATCAACGTGGCCAACTGGCTCGACCGTTTGAATCTGCCAGCCACGGCACGTCAGTTGGTGAATCAGCAGATTCGTACCCGTTATGACGAACCGTCGCGCCTGTCGCTGCTGTACTTCGCACAGCAAAGCCGCGTTTACCGTGGCGTTGCCGACCGTGACCTGCGCGCTTCGCGCCTGCCCGGCGGTAGCCCGGTGCTGGCACAGGCTTTCGTTAAACAATTGAAAACCATCAAGACCAGCTCTCCGGTCTCGGCCATCACCCAGGACAAGGACGGCGTGACCGTCAAAGTCGGCAGCGTTGGCTACCAAGCTGATTACGTCGTTGTGGCCGTGCCACTGCGCGCACTGAACAAGATTCAGATGACTCCTTCGCTGGATGCCCAGCACATGGGCGCGATCAAGGGCACCAACTACGGTTGGCGCGACCAGATCATGCTGAAGTTCAAGACACCCGTGTGGGAAAGCAAGGCGCGGATGACCGGCGAGATCTACAGCAACACCGGTCTGGGCATGCTGTGGGTTGAGCCGGCGCTGAAGGGTGGCGCCAACGTGGTGATCAACCTGTCCGGCGACAACGCGCGCGTGATGCAGGCCTTCGGCGACAAGCAGATGGTCGATCAGGTGCTGATCCGTCTGCACGCCTTTTATCCACAGGCGCGCGGTTCGTTCACCGGTTACGAAATCCGCCGTTACAGCACCGACCCATCGATGGGCGGCGCTTACCTGGCGTTCGGCCCTGGCCAGATCAGCAAGTACTGGCGTCTGTGGGAGCGTCCGATTCAGCGTGTAGCCTTTGCCGGCGAACACACTGACACCTTGTACCCGGGCACGCTGGAAGGCGCATTGCGCACCGGTCAGCGGGCAGCCAGTCAGGTAGAAGACCTGGCGGCCGGCAAGTCGTTTGAACCGGCGAAAGTTGTTCCGGCAGCGACCCTTGCGGCGGCCAGCGCGGTGGCGGCGAAGAAAGGTAACTTCTTCACCAACCTGTTCGGTGGTTCTGACGACAAACCTGCACCGGTCAAGGCGCCAGAGCCAGTGGCTCCAGTTGCTCCGGCACCGGTTCCAACACCTGCGCCGGCCCCAGCGCCAGCGCCGGTAGAAGCACCGAAACCAGCGGCCCCGGTGAAAGCCGAACCCGCCAAAAAAGCCCCGGCCAAAGCTGCAGCGAAAAAACCTGCGGCCAAAGCCGAGGCCAAAAAGGCCCCAGTGAAGAAGGCTGAACCGGCGAAGAAAGTAGCGGTCAAGCCCGCTGCGACTCCGGCGACGGATACCAAAGCGCAGTAAGCTTTGGGACTAAAAAAACGCGGCAGAAATGCCGCGTTTTTTTATGCCCGAAGAAAACCAATATCAAGAATCGAATAAACCTTATGGCGCAGGTGTTCTTTAGTTGGACTTCATTTTTTCTTACATATGGGTCTTTAATCTTTCCTTAACTCACCTATTTCAGACTCTTGATCGTATTTCTCGATATTTCAAAGCGAAATTTTCCGCTTTAACTCGATAGATAACTCGATAGTCTTGGTCGCAGTTCTCACAGGATTTGGGCAATGCAGCTACGTAACTCTTCTTCGCGCTACGGTTGGGTCAGCATTTTCATGCACTGGGGCGTGGCGCTGGCGGTCTTCGTTCTGTTTGCGTTGGGCTTGTGGATGGTCGGTCTCGACTACTACAGCGTCTGGCGCAAAGACGCGCCCGACTTGCACAAGAGCATTGGCCTGGTGTTGTTAGCCGTCATGGTTCTACGGGTGCTGTGGCGTTTCATCAGCCCGCCGCCGCCAGTACTGGAAAGCTATAACCGCATGACGCGCATTGGCGCCAGTTTCGGTCACTCGTTCCTGTATCTCAGTCTGTTCGCTGTGATGATTGCCGGTTACCTGATTTCCACCGCAGATGGTGTCGGGATTCCGGTGTTTGGCCTGTTTGAAGTTCCTGCACTGATATCCGGACTACCGGATCAGGCAGATACAGCCGGTGTGATTCATTTGTACCTGGCCTGGGCGCTGGTAATTTTTTCCGGTCTCCATGCGTTGGCAGCACTGAAACACCACTTTATTGATCGTGATGCGACCCTGACGCGAATGCTGGGGCGCAAAGCCTGATGTTCAACCTCGACTCCAAAGGAATAGAAAGCATGTTGAAAAAGACGCTCGCCGCTCTGGCAATCGGTTCTGCTCTGCTGTCCGCTAACGTGATGGCAGCTGACTACGTTGTCGACAAGGAAGGCCAGCACGCCTTCGTTGACTTCAAGATCAGCCACCTGGGCTACAGCTTCATCACTGGTACCTTCAAGGACATCGACGGCAAGTTCAGCTTCGACGCTGCCAAGCCTGAAGCCAGCAAGATCGAGTTCAACGTGAACACCGCCAGCGTGTTCACCAACCATGCCGAGCGCGACAAGCACATCGCCAGCGGTGATTTCCTGAACGCGAGCAAATTCGCCAAAGCCACGTTTGTTTCCACCAGCGTCAAATCCACCGGCAAAAACGCCGCTGGCAAAGACACTGCTGACGTGACCGGTGACCTGACGCTGCTGGGCGTGACCAAGCCAGTCGTGGTCAAGGCCACTTTCCTGGGTGAAGGCAAGGATCCATGGGGCGGCTACCGTGCCGGCTTCGAAGGCACCACTAGCATCAAGCGTTCCGATTTCGGCAAGCAGAAAGACCTGGGCCCACAGTCCGACGCGGTCGAGCTGTACGTTTCGTTTGAAGGTGTGAAAGCGAAGTAACGTTCGCCGCTAAAACAAAAAACGCCCTCGATCTTGCGATCGGGGGCGTTTTTTATTGCCTGGCATAATCTGCATGGCCACCGCAAATCCACTGTGGGAGCGAGCTTGCTCGCGATGGGGGTTTAACATTCAACATCTCCACTAACTGATCTACCGCTATCGCGAGCAAGCTCGCTCCCACAGGGTTTTACATGAGTTCAAAAAAATGCCCCTGATCTCGCGATCAGAGGCATTTTTTATGGCTGCGTTAAATCAGCGATTGCGAGTCAGCAACGCTGGTTTCTCGCCGCGCGGACGGCCTGGCAGTTGATCAAGTTGCTCAGGAGTCGGGAAACGATCGGTTTTCGACTCCTTGTGAATGATCTTCGGTGCCGGGCCGCGCGGGTTTTGCACGGCCGGTTCCGAACGCGGCTGGTCGTCGGTGCGAGCCGGGCGGCGGTTGCGGGACTCTTCGCGACGGGCCTGACCGTCACGTGGAGCGCCGTTGCGTGGGCCGCTGCGCTTGGCCGGCGGCGTGCCGGTGGTGGCGCCATCGCTGCTGCGTGGGCCGCTTTGACGTCCCTGAGGCTTGCCGCCGCCGGTGCGCGGAGCACCTGCGCCAGCTGTCGTGCCTTGTGCCGGAGCACCCGGACGGCGACCACGGCCTTGAGCGGGTTTGGCCTGTGGCACGTAGTCGACGCGGTTACCGAAGTTATCGACGTCGTCGTCCAGGAACTCGTCCGGAGCACGGTCTGCAGCAGCAGCGCGTGGCGCTGGACGCTGTTGCTCGCGAGCCGGAGTGCCTTCGCGTGGCTTGTGTTCACGCGCCGGGCGATCACCACGGCCAGTGGCTGCAGGTTTTTCCTTGCCGCCCTTGTCCTTGCCTTTGTCTTTACGACCGCCACCACCGCCGGTGCCGTTCGGACCGTCGCCGCGCGGGCCACGTGGGTTGCGCGGGTTACGCACATCCGGACGCTCGCGGACTTCAGGCTTCTCGGCTTCTACAGCGCTGGAATCGAAGCCCATCAGGTTGCCGTCGGCAATCTTCTGCTTGGTCATGCGCTCGATGCTTTTCAGCAGTTTTTCTTCGTCCGGAGCGACCAGCGAGATCGCTTCGCCCGAACGACCGGCACGGCCGGTACGGCCGATACGGTGAACGTAGTCTTCGTCGACGTTTGGTAATTCGAAGTTGACCACGTGTGGCAACTGATCGATGTCCAGGCCGCGAGCGGCGATGTCGGTGGCGACCAGGATGCGCACTTCGCCGGCCTTGAAGTCGGCCAGGGCTTTGGTGCGCGCGTTCTGGCTCTTGTTACCGTGGATTGCAACGGCGCTGAGGCCGTGTTTGTCCAGGTACTCAGCGAGACGGTTGGCGCCGTGCTTGGTGCGGGTGAACACCAGCACCTGTTCCCAGGCGCCAGCGGTAATCAGGTGCGCCAGCAACGAGCGCTTGTGGCTGGCGGCCAGGCGGAATACGCGCTGTTCGATACGCTCGACCGTGGTGTTCGGCGGCGTGACTTCGATGCGTTCAGGGTTGTGCAGCAGCTTGCCGGCGAGGTCGGTGATGTCTTTGGAGAAGGTCGCCGAGAACAGCAGGTTCTGACGTTTGCTCGGCAGACGAGCCAGGACCTTTTTCACGTCATGGACGAAGCCCATGTCGAGCATGCGGTCGGCTTCGTCCAGCACGAGGATTTCCACGTGGGACAAATCGACGCTGCCTTGGCCGGCGAGGTCGAGCAGGCGGCCAGGGCAGGCCACCAGCACGTCAACACCGCGGGACATGGCCTGAACCTGCGGGTTCATGCCGACGCCGCCGAAGATGCAGGCGCTGACGAACTTCAGGTCACGAGCATAGACCTTGAAGCTCTCGTGTACTTGAGCCGCGAGTTCGCGGGTAGGGGTCAGGACCAGTACGCGCGGTTGGCGCGGGCCGTGACGCTGGGATTTGTCCGGGTGACCGTTGGGGAACAACCGCTCCAGAATCGGAAGGGCGAAGCCGCCGGTTTTACCAGTGCCTGTCTGAGCCGCGACCATCAGGTCGCGACCTTGCAACACGGCGGGAATGGCCCGCTGTTGCACCGGAGTAGGCTCGGTATAGCCCGCTGCCTCGATGGCGCGGACTAAAGCCTCGGAGAGACCGAGGGAAGCAAAGGACATGAGTAATCCTGTTTTAGTTAGGGCTTGGCCCAATGGGAGTCTTGCCTGGCGCGAATGGCGTTTAAGAGGAACGCAATCCCGTCCGGTCCTGCTGGGCCAAGAAGGCTCATCTGGAGTGCTCGCGCGGGCTGAAAAGCTGCGCTGTAGCGGGGTCGAGATGCCTTGAACAAGTCCGAGCGTCCGGGCGTGAGCCTGGCGGGAAGGCCGGAGTATAACAGAGCAATCACTGCGCGCCGCTTTCCTGCTGCTCAACGGTTTTTCCGCTGGCGGCGGTGGCTCTGGTGGCTTTGACCTCGGCAGCCGGATGGGCGCCGTAACGGGCGCTCAGTTCAGCGTACGCAGGCTCGCGCTTGAAGCGTTTGAGTTCGGCGCCGAAGCGCTGCACCAACAAGTCCATGCCGGCGTTGCGGCGTACTGCCAGGAACTGGCTCTGGTGACTGATGACGGTCGGGTTCTCGGTAATCTTGTCGCGGATGCCCAATTCATCAAGCAAGTGCTGACCGACCCTGCGATCAGTGATCAGCAGGTCGATCCGCCCGCGCACCAGTTTGCCGAAGTTGGCTTCATGGGTCGGCGCCGGTTCGCGGGTGAACAGGGTCGATTCGCTGAAGTCCTGGCTGTACAGATAGCCCGGGGAAGTGCCTATGGTCAGCCCTTTCAGGTCGGCGAGGGTGCGAAAAGGGTGGGGCCGCTCATTGGCGTAGAACATCACGAACTCCACTTCCGAGAGCGGCTCGCCGGGGTAGAGCAGGGTGGCGTCGCGCTCATCGCTGTGGAAGATGTCCAGCGCGCCGTCTGCCTGGCCCGTTTCGAGCATCGACAGGCAGCGTTTCCACGGCAGGAACTGCCATTCCACTTCGATGCCCAGGCGTTTGAAGACGATGGCGGTGGTTTCGTAGTCCAGCCCCAGGGATTTGCCGTTTTCCTCGTACACGTACGGCGCCCAGGGCTCGGTGACAATGCGCAGTTTCTCGCCCCGAGCGGTAAAGCTCAGGCAAGTAAAAAGAAACACGGTCAGTAACTGCGCGATCAAAGGCATGGCTTGAGATTACGACGAGAAACCGGAAAGAGCCAGAAACGGGATCCAGAAGCTCTAACTCAGAGTGTTGCTGCACAATAAAAGGGCGTTAAAAGCAAAAGATCGCAGGCTGCGGCAGCTCCACAGGGATTAAACACGCCCGATGTAGGAGCTGGCGAAGCCTGCGATCTTTTGACTTGCTTTAACGGCTTTTAGCGCGGCAACTTCAGATTGTTCCACACCGCCAAGCTCGGTTCGGCCTGGTTCAGCGTGTAGAAGTGCAGCCCTGGAGCGCCACCTTGCAGCAGGCGTTCGCACATCTCGGTGATAACTTGCTCACCAAAGCCTTGAATGCTTTGGGTGTCGTCGCCGTAGGCTTCCAACTGCTTGCGGATCCAGCGCGGGATTTCCGCACCGCAGGCATCGGAGAAGCGCGCCAGCTTGCTGTAGTTGGTGATCGGCATGATCCCCGGAACAATCGGGATGTTCACGCCCATCGCCCGTACACGCTCGACGAAGTAGAAGTAGCTGTCGGCGTTGAAGAAGTACTGGGTGATCGCACTGTCGGCGCCAGCGTTGGCCTTGCGCACGAAGTTGGTCAGATCGTCTTCGAAATTGCGCGCTTGCGGGTGCATTTCCGGGTAGGCGGCGACTTCGATGTGGAAATGATCGCCGGTTTCTTCACGAATGAATTCAACCAGGTCATTGGCGTGGCGCATTTCACCACTGGCCATGCCCATGCCGGAAGGCAGGTCACCGCGCAGGGCAACGATACGGGTGATGCCGGCCGCCTTGTATTGGGTCAGCAGGCCGCGCAAGTCGTCCTTGCTGTCGCCAACGCAGGACAAATGCGGTGCGGCAGGTACTTTGACTTCGCTTTCGAGCTGCAACACGGTGTTGAGGGTGCGATCACGGGTCGAACCACCAGCGCCGTAGGTGCAAGAGAAGAAGTCAGGATTGTAGGTCGCCAGATGACGGGCAGTAGCGATCAGTTTTTCATGCCCAGCATCGGTCTTCGTAGGGAAGAACTCGAAGCTGTAGCGACGTTCTTGGGACATGGGAATACCCTTTGCAATCGCAAAAGGCGGGCCGGTGATGGCCGGTCCGCCTGGTCAGGATCGGCGGGCGCAAAGCCCGCCGGGTCCAATCAGTAGCGGTAAGCGTGCGGCTTGAACGGACCTTCAACGGTCACGCCGATGTAGTCGGCCTGGGTCTTGGTCAGTTGAGTCACGACGCCGCCGAAACCGCGGACCATTTCCAGGGCCACTTCTTCGTCGAGTTTCTTCGGCAGTACTTCAACGGTCAGGCGCTCGGCTTTCTGGGCTGGCGACAGGTCGGCGTACTTCTGGCCGAACAGGAAGATCTGAGCCAGAACCTGGTTGGCGAACGAACCGTCCATGATGCGGCTTGGGTGGCCGGTTGCGTTACCCAGGTTAACCAGACGGCCTTCGGCCAGCAGGATCAGGTAGTCGTCGTTCTGGGCGTCGAATGCGCCAGGGCCGGTACGGTGGATTTTGTGAACCTGTGGCTTCACTTCTTCCCATGCCCAGTTCTTGCGCATGAAAGCGGTGTCGATTTCGTTGTCGAAGTGACCGATGTTGCAGACAACGGCACGCTTCTTCAGGGCTTTGAGCATGTTTGCGTCGCAAACGTTGACGTTACCGGTGGTGGTCACGATCAGGTCGATCTTGCCCAGCAGCGCTTTGTCGATGCTTGCTTCAGTGCCGTTGTTGATACCGTCGATGAACGGCGAAACCAGCTCGTAACCGTCCATGCAGGCTTGCATGGCGCAGATCGGGTCAACTTCGGAAACCTTGACGATCATGCCTTCCTGACGAAGGGACTGGGCCGAACCCTTGCCCACGTCACCGTAACCGATGACCAGCGCTTGCTTGCCGGACAGCAGGTGGTCGGTACCGCGCTTGATCGCATCGTTCAGGCTGTGACGGCAGCCGTACTTGTTGTCGTTCTTGCTCTTGGTTACCGAGTCATTGACGTTGATGGCCGGGATTTTCAGCTCGCCCTTGGCCAGCATGTCCAACAGGCGGTGAACGCCAGTGGTGGTTTCTTCGGTGACGCCGTGGACGCGGTCCAGGATCGCCGGGTATTTCTTGTGCAGCAGCTCGGTCAGGTCGCCGCCGTCGTCGAGGATCATGTTGGCATCCCAAGGCGCGCCATCTTTCAGGATGGTTTGCTCAAGGCACCACTCGTACTCTTCTTCGGTTTCGCCTTTCCAGGCGTAAACCGCGATGCCGGCAGCGGCGATAGCAGCAGCGGCCTGGTCCTGAGTCGAGAAAATGTTGCAGGACGACCAACGCACTTCGGCACCCAGGGCAACCAGGGTTTCGATCAGCACGGCAGTCTGAATGGTCATGTGGATGCAGCCGAGGATCTTCGCGCCTTTGAGCGGCTGCTCACCGGCGTACTTGCGGCGCAGACCCATCAGGGCTGGCATTTCGGATTCGGCGATGATGGTTTCGCGACGACCCCAGGCAGCCAGGGACATGTCGGCAACTTTGTAATCGTTAAAATCTGCAGGCGTGATAACAGCGCTCATGATGAGCCTCCATTCGTAATGTATGCGAATGGGCGCCGTTGTGCGTTTAGTGTCTGACCGATAACGGTCAAGCAACGCCCCATCCGAGCCTGACAGGTCGAACCTGCTGCAGCGCCCCTCGGACAGGTGGCGGGAAAACGGTATCAACCGAAGATGACCGTTTTGAAACGGTGGCGATTATAGCCGTGTGAGCGATACTTCCAAAGCGTTTCTGTTGGTCAATGTCTGAACGGTAATCGAGGCCATAGCCGATGCTTGATAGAGCTCTAGGTCGGGCTCTGCCATGATGGCCGGCATCAATCGGCAAGACGGTCAGGAGTGAATATGAATTTCCACACCCGCAAATGGGTAAAACCCGAAGACCTCAACCCCAACGGCACGTTGTTCGGCGGCAGCCTGTTGCGCTGGCTCGACGAAGAAGCGGCGATCTACGCCATCGTCCAGCTGGGCAATCAGCGTGTGGTCACCAAGTACATTTCCGAGATCAACTTCGTCAGTGCCTCGCGCCAGGGCGACATCATCGAACTGGGCATCACCGCCACCGAATTCGGTCGCACCTCCATCACCCTGAAGTGCGAAGTGCGTAACAAAATCACCCGCAAAAGCATCCTGACGGTGGAGAAGATTGTCTTCGTTAATCTGGGTGAAGACGGCTTGCCTGCACCGCACGGCCAAACCGAGATCAAGTACGTCAAAGACCAGTTCAAGGAAGATGGCATCAGCGAGTAATGCGAGCCCGTAGGAGCTGCCGAAGGCTGCGATCTTTTGATCTTGACCCTGGCGTCGTCACTGACCGCTGAAAATCAAGATCAAAAGATCGCAGCCTTCGGCAGCTCCTACAGAACGGACCCTGACCCTGCGTGTCGTACCTACATGACACGCCACTGGTTCCGGAGCTTTATGGACACGCAAAAAGACGGCAAGACCCCGAACCTCTCCCCTGAAGAACAGCACGACGTCGACAAGAGCCAGCCGCCGCGGGCGGCGGTGCTGCACGAAATCATCCGCACCCAGGGCGATCAGGAACTCGAACGCAGTGTCGCCGCCTTGTGGTGGTCGGCGCTGGCCGCCGGCCTGACCATGGGCCTGTCGCTGATGGCCATGGGGCTGCTCAATTCCCGTCTGCCGGACGGCGAAGGCTTCAAGGTGATCGCCAGTTTCGGTTACTGCGCAGGCTTTCTCGCGGTGATTCTCGCCCGTCAGCAATTGTTCACCGAGAACACCCTGACGGCTGTGCTGCCGATCATGACCAAACCCACACTGAACAATTTCGGTCGATTGCTACGCCTGTGGTCGGTGGTGCTGGTGGGCAACCTCTGCGGCACGTTGCTGGTGGCGTATGTGATGCTGAATCTGCCGATTTTCGACAGCAAGACCGACCTGGCTTTCCTCGATATCGGACGCAAGATCATGGAGAACGACGCCAGCCAGATGTTCGCCAAAGGCATTGTGTCGGGCTGGATGATCGCCACCATGGTCTGGATGATTCCGTCCATGGAGAGCGCGAAGATGTGGATCATCATCCTCATCACCTACCTCATGGCGCTGGGGGATTTCACCCACATCGTGGTCGGTTCGGCCGAGGTCTCGTATCTGGTGTTTGCCGGCGAGTTGCCGTGGAAGGATTTCTGGCAGGTGTTCGCCGGGCCGACGCTGGCGGGGAACATCATCGGCGGCAGCTTCATCTTCGCGCTGATCAGCCATGCGCAGATTCGCAGCGAGAGCGGGCCGCCAAAGAAGACTGCGGATCAAGGCCCGGAGCCCGACCCGCAGAAGAGCAAAAAGTAATAAGTTTGAAATCTTTGTTAGATCAAGAGTACCCAGCCCTCTATCCCCCTGGGGTGTTTGTACCGGACACATTGACCACCCCCGCCCCACGGCGTTGCAGATAGATGTAGAAAACCGCCGTCGCCACCGTCAACCCACTGACCAGCGCGCCGGTCCACGGCAAGTCCGCCAGATCCGCACCACTGGCGACAACCAGCCCACCTATCCACGCACCGGCTGCGTTGCCGAGGTTGAACGCGCTCTGGTTCAACGTTGAACCCAGATTCGGTGCTTCATGGGCCTGATCAATGATCAGCAGTTGCAAAATCGGGCACAGGGCAAAGGCGAAGATCCCCCACAACACCAGCGTGATCGCTGCCGGGATCACCGAGTGACTGGTCTGGCTAAAGGCAGCCAATACAACTGCTACGGCCAGCGCCATGCCGACCAGTGAAGGCAGCAAACGACTGTCCGCCAGTCGACCACCGAGCATGCTGCCCGCGGTCAACCCCACACCAAATAACAACAACATGAGGGTCACCCCATGCGGGCTGACGCCAGTGATGTCTTGCAGGATGGGGGCAATGTAAGTGAAGACGCTGAACAGGCTGGTCGACGCCAGCACACTCATGCCCAGCGCCAACAGCACGTTGACCTTGCCCAGCACTTTGAACTCGCTGGCGAGGTTGGCCTTGTCCATGGCGATGTCCTTCGGCAGCCAGACCCACTGCGCGATAGCCGCGATCACACCGATCACCGACACCGCCCAGAATGTCGAGCGCCAGCCGGCGTATTGCCCGAGCGCAGTGCCCAACGGCACGCCCAGCACGTTGGCCAGGGTCAGGCCGGTGAACATCATCGCAATCGCTTGGGCGCGTTTGTTCGGTGCCACCAAGCCGGCGGCAACCACCGAACCGATGCCGAAGAACGCACCGTGGCAGAGCGCGGTGACCACTCGTGCGGCCATCAACGTGGCGTAGTTCGGCGCCAATGCGCAAAGAATGTTGCCGAGGATGAACATCAGCGTCATGCCCAGCAACGTAGCTTTGCGCGGCATGTTGGCGGTGCCGACCGCGAGGATCGGCGCACCGAACACCACGCCCAGTGCGTAGCCGGTGATCAGCAGGCCCGCGTGGGGAATGCTCACGGCGAGGTCGCGGGCGACATCGGGCAGTAAGCCCATGATGACGAATTCAGTGGTGCCGATGCCGAACGCGGCAACAGCGAGGGCAAGCAAGGCGAGTGGCATGCGCAAGGTCTCTGTCGGTAGTCTTGACGCTCTGATCAGGCATACGCATGCCGACGCCCGTTCTCGACGAGAGCGGGCGGTGGCAAAAATTTATTGGAATTAGTCTGTGCGCAACTGAGTGCGGCGTGGTCGCTTGCAGTATAAACAGCTGCTGACATATGGCGAATCAATTATCCAACTGAACTCCGTAGGAGGGCGGGACAAAATAAGGAGTGTGCCGTGCTTGCAACAGCACTGGTGTTAGTAGCGGCGCTGTTGCACGCGGCGTGGAATACCCTGATCAAATTCAGTGCGGAACGGCTGCTGGTGGTGGCCTGCATGGACAGCGTTGCAATGCTGTTTGTCGCGCTGATGCTGCCGTTCGTGGCGTTGCCACCCCTGGACATCTGGCCGTGGATTCTGGCGTCGGCGGCGTTTGAATTGCTCTATCGCTATTTGCTGATCCAGGCCTATAGGGTCGGTGATCTCGGGCTGGTCTATCCGCTGATGCGTGGCCTGTCGCCGCTGGTGGTGCTGGCACTGACGCTGATTTTTGCCGGAGAAGTGCTGACGAACCAGCAGATCTTCGGGATTCTGCTGATCCCGTTCGGCATGCTTTGTTTGCTGTGGCAGGGCGGCGGCGGAGCGCGGTTGCCGTGGTCGATGCTGCCGGTGGTGGCGTTGATAGGCCTGTGCATCGGCTGTTACACCTTCATCGATGGCCAGGCGTTGCGGCGCTGGTCGCATCCGCTGGATTATCTGGTGTGGGTCACGTTGCTCAGTGCCTGGCCGTTCCCCTTACTGGCGCTGGTGCGTAAGCGACCGGCCTTCATGTTGTTCTGGCGTGAGCAGTGGCGACTGGGGTTGGCGGTCGGGTTTTGCGTGTTGTTCAGCTACGCTCTGGTGCTGTGGGCCATGCAACTGGGCTCGATTGCCGAAGCGGCGGCATTGCGCGAGATCAGTGTGATCCTGGTGGTGCTGTTCGGCATGCGTTACTTGAAAGAACCTTTCGGCAGGCCACGGCTCTTAGCCTGTGGACTGGTGCTGATCGGCATGCTGGTGATGAAGTTTTGACTGGAGCTCGACTCTTGAAACTTGAAGAAGGGATTGCGTTATGACGGTTGCTCTGTGGTGCATTTTGATCGCGATTTTCCTGCCCTATATCTGCACGGGCATCGCCAGGGTCAGTGGCGGGTTCAGGCCGAAAGACAATCATGACCCCCGTGACTTTCTCGAGTCACTGAATGGTTTTGGCCGACGCGCGTATGCGGCGCATCTGAACAGTCTTGAAGTGATTCCCGCGTTCGCGGCGGCGGTGATCGTTGCGCACCTGGCCGGCAATGCCGAACTGGTGACGATCAATGTGCTGGCGGTGTTGTTTATCACCAGTCGGCTGCTGTACATCATTTGCTACTTGGCGGACTGGGCGATTTTGCGGTCGCTGGTGTGGTTGGTGGGGATGGGGTTGATCGTCAGTTTCTTTGTGGTTTCTGTTTAAGAGCAAGATCAAGAGATCGCAGGCTTCGCCAGCTCCTACGCTCATCCGCGATTTTGCGGCGAGCCTGCGGTCTTTTGACTTTAAAGCTTGTCGGTCACCTGAGGCACTTGAGGCAGGGCTGCGCCTTTAGGCCAGAGCATCCAGATCTGACCCTGCTGTTTCATGTCGCCGGCCAATTGCCCGGCCGCCTCACCTGTGCCCCAGAACAGGTCCGCACGGACTTCGCCGGCAATTGCGCCGCCGGTGTCCTGAGCGGCAACCGGGCGTACCAGTGCGGTGCCGTCCGGTTTAGTGGTCGATAACCATAACAGACTGCCCAGCGGAATCACTTTGCGATCCACCGCCGCGCTGTAGCCGGCGGTTAGCGGTACGTTCAACGAGCCGCGAGGCCCTTCGTTGCTGTCCGGATTGCGGGTGAAGAATACGTAGCTGGGGTTGCTGCCCAGCAGTTCCGGAATGCGCGTCGGATTGGCCTTGGCCCAATTGCTGATGGCGCCCATGGTCACTTCTTCTTTTTTCAGCTCGCCCTGGTCCACCAGCCAGCGGCCGATCGGTCGATACGGGTGACCGTTCTGGTCGGCATACGCAATGCGCAACTGTCGACCATCATCGAGCTGGATACGACCCGAACCCTGGATTTGCAGGAATTGCAGGTTCATCGGATCGGTAAGCCAGGCAACAACCGGTGCCTTGACCCCTTTGGTTTCAATCGTGGCCGCATCGTCGTAAGGCTTGAGCACGCGACCTTCGAGTCGGCCTCGCAGGCGTTTGCCTTTGAGTTCCGGGTAGATGCTGTCCAGAGAGACGATGATCATGTCCTCGGGCACACCGTACACCGGGATGTTTGCCACTTCGGTCTGGGTCAGGCTGCCGGGGTAGACCGGCTCGTAATAGCCGGTGATCAAGCCGTTGGGATTGTCATTGGCGGCGCGCAGGCCGTAGACGTCGAGGTTCTGCTTGAGGAAGCCACGTATGTCGCTGGCGGTTTGCGGCACGTTGGCGGCAGCCGCACACGTCGAGCCCCACACCGGGTCGGCTTTGAGTCGGGTGCAGGCGCTGCGCCACGAACCGAAGCCGGCGACCAGGTCGTTGTCGGACACCGTCGGAAGTGCTTCCCACGTGGCGCTGGAGTAGGTCGCCAGGGCGTGGGTTTTCGGTGTGTTGTTGTCGCCACCGGTGCAGCCCGCAAGCACGGCCACCATCGGAAGGGTCCAGGCGAGGTTGTGACGCCAGGCCTTGAAACGGCTGTTCATGGAGTAATTCCTTTGTCGGTTGCCTGAGTGCTCCATGCGCTCAAACAACCCGTATTGATAATAGGGCTATTGGTCTTTGCCGATGACGCGAGGATACTGGCCGCCGTTTCCCGTGACCTGAAGCCACCATGACTCTTAAAAGACTTTCTGTTGTATTGCTGGCCTGCCTGACGTTGTCTGCCTGCGGTGGTGTCGACCCCAACTCGCCGCTGGGCCAACGCAAGGCGATCTTCAAGCAAATGCTCAAGACCGGCGAAGACCTGGGCGGCATGTTGCGTGGCCGCATCCCGTTTGACGGTCCGAAATTCGCTGACGGTGCCGTGAAGCTCGATGCGTTGTCCCGTGAACCCTGGAAACATTTTCCGCAAGTGCGCGAAGAAGATCACACCAGCGCCAAGAGCGATGTCTGGCAGAAACAGGAACACTTCCAGGACATGGCCCGCAACCTTGAAGTCGCCACCGGTGAATTGGTGATTGCCAGCAAGGTTCAGCCCTACAAGGCCAGTAACCTGGGGCCGGCCGTGCAGAAGGTCGAAGATGCCTGCAGTGCCTGCCATAAAGAGTTTCGGGATCATTGATCCTTACTTATCCAGTTCATCGAGTGCGTCCTGCAATTCCTTGCGGGCCTCGGCGAGTTTGTCTTTGCGCTTGTTGATCTTCTCGGCGTCGCCTTTCTTCATGGCCTTGTCCAGATCAGCCTGACGCTCGCTGACTTCGTGCTTGGCGTCGAGCACCTTGTTCTCCCGTTCTTTCTTCAGGGAAGCGTCAGTGCAATGAGCAGTGACTTCGCTCAGGGCCGTTTCGAGGCCTGCCTGCTGGTCGGCGTTACCGTGAGACTTGGCCAGTTCAATCTGGTTGATGAGGCCCTGCTTCTTTGCGGCGCAGCCGGTCAGGCCCGGAGCTTCTTCGGCGGCCATCAGCGGAGCGGCCAGCACGCTGCAAAGGGTCAACAGGGCGAGCGGTGAAAGAAGTTTCATAAAAGCTCCATGTGAAAAAGCGATCGGGTCGATGTGGCGATGGGGTGTTTGAGCCCCGCGCCACCATTGGGTTCCCGGGTTGGCGGGCATCGCCGGCCGCTAAAAACCGTCAATCCCCGCAAGACGTAATGTTTCACTCAAGGCCAGGACCTGCGGGTCACGGAAAAATGCGCTCAATTGCGCTGCGCGTCCCGGGCCGATGCCGGCTTCTGCCTGCCATTGTTCGATATTTCGTTGTGCCAGTTCCTGCCATGAATCGGCAAGCCGCGCCTGGCCGGTCGGCGGTAAACCCAGGGCTTTGAGCCAGCGAGCGAAAGGGCGTTGTCGGGCACTGTTGAAACTGTTCAAAAGACGAGCGCTGCTGCGTTCGCCGAAGCCGTTAATGTTAGCAAGCTCTTGAGCATCGAGGGTCAACCAATCCAGCAGGCCATTCAGACGGCCTGTTTCGAAAAGTTTCTCCCAAGTGCCAGGACCGACATGCGGCAACGCCAGTCCCTGCTTGCCGCTGAGCCAGGTCAGTCGGGCGAGGAATTGGCTTTCGCACCCCGGTGTCGGCTGCCAGCAACTCAAATGATGAAAGTCGTCCGCCAGCGGTACGCTCAATTCAGTGCGTTGGGTGCTGCGCAGCATGACACCGTCTAACCTTGGAATGGTCAGGCCTGCCAGGCTGATGGACACCTGATCGCCGGGGCGGATGTCCAGTTCTTCCCAGCGTCGCAGGGAGCTGACGCTCACGCGCTTGATTTGTCGGTCATCGAGTTTCACAGGTGTCAGTTCAAGTACCGGGGTGATCCGCCCGGTTCGCCCAATCTTGAAGTTGACCTTGCGCACTTCGGCCAGCGCTTGAGCAAACGGATACTTCCAGGCAACGCTCCAGTGGGGAGGCCGGGCCTGTCGGCGCTCGGCCGGTGGACGTTGGCTCTGACGCAAAACGATGCCATCGCTGGCGAAAGGCAAGGGCGCGCGATACCAGTGATCGCGCCAGCGTTCAGCGTCGGCAAATGCCTTGATCGGCTGGCTGTACGGTGCGGTGCTCGGGAAACCCAGTTCGTCCAGGGCCGCCACGCGAGCGGGCAAAGTAGCCGGGCCCTGAGGCCAGTCCCAGACAAACAACCCTATACCACCGGCCTGATCGGCGTTCAGCTCTTTGCGTGCCATTAATCCGGCCACCGTGGCGCGGGCATTGAGGCTGCCAGCCCGGGCTTGTATGTGGTCAGTCAGGCGCCAGTAGAGTTCGCCTTGCACCAGCAGCTCCAGCGGTTGTGGCAGCGCTTGAGGAATGGCGGCGATCTGGCGCGCCGAGGTGGTCCAGTCCTGGCCGTTGACACCGTCACCGCGACTGATCGCCTGATGCAGCAAGCCATTGCGATAGATCAGCGTCACCGCTACACCGTCGACCTTGGGTTGTACCCAGATATCGTTTCGATCGCGCAGCCAGTCCTCTACCGCGCGACCATCACGGAGTTTTTCCAGGCCAGTGTGGGCGATGGGGTGGGGGATCGTGCCGCCGGCGGTGCGCAAAGGTTCGGGCGCCAAACCCAGGTCAAAACATTTCCGCCATTCGATCAGTCTCGCACGGGATTGATCATAGATTTCGTCGGGGACCAGTGAGCGTCCGTTGCGGTGATAGTGGTCGTCCCAGAGGTCGATTTGTTTCTGCAGTGACGTGATTTCGTCCAGGGCGCGTGCGGGTGGCCAGTCGGGGCACTCGGTAGCGTGGGTGGTCAGGCAGAAAATCATCAGTAGAAAACTGAAAAACACGCGCAGAAGCATCGTGAGCGTCCTTGCTCAGGGAGAATGCTTTCAAGGTTAGTCAGCTTTCGGGCGTCGTTAGCGAGGATGTTTTTCGGTGTGTTTCGAGAGACAGGAAGATCAAGAGATCGCAGCCTCGTTTTACTCGACAGCTCCTACACAAATCCCGGTAGGAGCTGTCGAGTGAAACGAGGCTGCGATCTTTCGATTTTTCGCAATAAAAAGCCCCGCACGGCGAACCGTGCAGGGCTTTTGGTACCGCCGGGAAAGTCTTACAGGCCGGCAGCAGCGCGCAAGGAATCGGCGCGGTCGGTCTTTTCCCAGGTGAAGGTGGTGAAAGTGTCATCGCCCACAGTCTTGGTTGCCGGGGTGCGACCGAAGTGGCCGTACGCGGCGGTTTCCTGGTACATCGGGTGCAGCAGGTCGAGCATGGTGGTGATTGCGTATGGACGCAGGTCGAACACTTCGCGAACCAGTTTGACGATTTTGTCGTCGCTGATCTTGCCGGTGCCGAAGGTGTTCAACGAGATCGACGTCGGCTGAGCAACGCCGATCGCGTAGGAAACCTGAATCTCGCAACGCTCAGCCAGGCCGGCCGCCACGATGTTTTTAGCCACGTAACGACCCGCGTAGGCGGCCGAACGGTCAACCTTCGATGGATCTTTACCGGAGAACGCGCCGCCACCGTGACGGGCCATGCCGCCGTAGCTGTCAACGATGATCTTGCGACCGGTCAGACCGCAGTCGCCTACCGGGCCACCGATGATGAACTGGCCAGTCGGGTTGATGTGGAACTGGGTGTCTTTGGTCAGCAGTTCGGCAGGCAGTACGTGCTTGACGATCAGCTCCATCACGCCTTCGCGCAGGTCTTTGTAGGACACGTCAGGGTTGTGCTGAGTCGACAGTACAACGGCGTCGATACCGACAACTTTGCCGCCTTCGTAACGGCAAGTCACTTGCGACTTGGCGTCCGGGCGCAGCCAAGGCAGCAGGCCGGATTTACGGGCTTCGGCCTGACGCTGAACCAGTTGGTGCGAGAAGGTGATCGGTGCTGGCATCAGCACGTCGGTTTCGTTGCTGGCGTAGCCGAACATCAGGCCCTGGTCGCCGGCGCCTTGATCTTCAGGCTTGGCACGGTCGACACCCTGGTTGATGTCAGGAGACTGCTTGCCAATGATGTTCATCACGCCGCAAGTGGCGCCGTCGAAGCCGACATCGGAGCTGTTGTAGCCGATGTCCAGAATCACGTTACGTACGATCTCTTCCAGGTCGACCCAGGCCGACGTGGTGACTTCACCTGCGATGATTGCAACGCCGGTTTTTACCAGTGTCTCGACCGCTACACGGGCGAATTTGTCTTCAGCAATGATGGCGTCCAGCACAGCATCGGAAATCTGGTCGGCGATTTTGTCCGGATGTCCTTCGGACACGGACTCGGAGGTGAAGAGGGAGTATTCGCTCATCTCGATTTTTTCCTGAATTTACCGATGGTGAGTGTCGCCAGCCGGTCGCTGAAAATTGCGGACCTTGATCTTGAAACCAATACCTAACCCTAAATAGAGGCTTTACCAGGGAACGAGTCCCGCAGCGGTGGCCCAACCGGCCAAAACGTCCAGATCAAACCCCAACCAGAGATCACCGCAGGCCTCCCTGGCCCAACTCTGGTTGTGGCTACATAACTCTGTCACGAGCAGGCTACCGCCCGGTTGCAGCAAGTTGGCCATGTGCTTGAGTGCTTCGGCCGGCGCGGCGAAATGGTGCAGCACCATGTTCAGTACAACGCAGTCAGCCTTGAGGCGGACACCGTTTAATGCATCGGCCAATTGCAGGCTGACGTTAGCCAGCGTTTCACGTTCGCAAACCTGGCGCGCCAGTTCGAGCATCGCCGGGCTGTTGTCCAGCGCCGTGACCTGTGTGAAGCGGCGCGCCAGTTCCGGCAGAAATGCGCCATCTCCGGGGCCGACTTCGATGGCCGTGGCGCCTTCGCTGAAACTTAGTTTGTCGAGCAATGCCACCACGCTTTCGCGGTATTGCGGCAGACCGGCGATCAAGTCTTGCTGGGCGCGAAACTTCTCCGCGACCCGTGAGAAAAAGTCCTGGCTGGCCGCCGCTCGTTGCCCATGGACCTGACCGATCCGCGACTGCACATCGGCAGGCAGGGTCAGGTTGTCCACTTCTTCCAGTAGCGCGGCATGCAGCTTGCCACCCAACAGGTCGGTGTGAGGCAGGGCGCGACGGTAGAAAATCGCGTTGCCTTCACGGCGCGTCGCCACCAAACCTGCCTGGGCCAATACCTTGAGGTGATGACTCATACCGGACTGGCCGATGCCAAAGATCTGCGCCAGCTCCAGTACGCCAAACGAATCGTTGGCCAGCGCGCGCAATACATTCAACCGCAGAGGATCGCCGCCGGCCTTGCACAGGGCCGCCAGCTCATCGCAATCGTCATGTCGAATGGAAGGCACACGTAAATTCATAAGGCCAGCAGTCTAGTGACGGTCAGAAAACACCGCAAGAGCAATATCAAAAAGTTTTGATATTGCTCGATAGATGGCACTTCTCGGGGAAAGGGTCACTCTACAAATCGTCAGCGGAAAGGTTTCATCAGGCGAATACGACTTTATCCACCGGAAAAACGCCTTCAGATGACTATCTGTCATTGCCCCGAGGCGGGTGGGTGAGGGAAAATGCTCGCCTTTTTTCCGTTTCGTTTTATTCACTCTCGATTCAATATCCGCAGGAGAACAGCGATGCCCAGCCGTCGTGAGCGTGCCAACGCCATTCGTGCCCTCAGCATGGATGCCGTGCAAAAAGCCAACAGCGGCCATCCCGGTGCCCCTATGGGTATGGCGGATATCGCCGAAGTACTTTGGCGTGACTACCTGAAGCACAACCCGAGCAATCCATCGTTCGCCGACCGTGACCGCTTCGTGCTGTCCAACGGTCACGGCTCGATGTTGATCTACTCGCTGCTGCACCTGACCGGCTATGACCTGTCGATCGATGACCTGAAGAACTTCCGCCAACTGCACAGCCGCACCCCGGGTCACCCGGAATTGGGCTACACCCCAGGCGTTGAAACCACCACCGGTCCACTGGGCCAAGGCCTGGCCAACGCCGTTGGTTTTGCCCTGGCAGAAAAAGTCCTGGCGGCGCAGTTCAACCGTCCGGGCCACAACGTTGTTGATCACCACACCTACGTGTTCCTGGGTGATGGCTGCATGATGGAAGGCATTTCCCACGAAGTCGGCTCCCTGGCCGGTACGTTGGGCCTGGGTAAACTGATCGCCTTCTACGATGACAACGGCATCTCCATCGACGGCGAAGTCGAAGGCTGGTTCACCGACGACACGCCGAAGCGTTTCGAAGCCTACAACTGGCAGGTGATCCGCAACGTCGACGGTCACGATCCTGAAGAGATCAAGATCGCGATCGAAACTGCACGTAAAAGCGATCAGCCAACCCTGATCTGCTGCAAGACCACCATCGGTTTCGGTTCACCGAACAAGCAAGGTAAAGAAGACTGCCACGGCGCCCCATTGGGTGACGCGGAAATCGCTCTGACCCGTGCTGCGCTGAAATGGAATCACGGTCCGTTCGAAATCCCGGCCGACATCTACGCCGAGTGGGACGCCAAGGAAACCGGTCGCGCGGCCGAAGCTGAATGGGATCAGCGTTTCGCTGCCTATTCTGCTGCTTTCCCTGAGTTGGCCAACGAGCTGATTCGTCGTCTGAGCGGCGAACTGCCGGAAGACTTCGCTGAAAAAGCCTCTGCTTATATTGCTGAAGTCGCTGCCAAAGGCGAAACCATCGCCAGCCGTAAAGCCAGCCAGAACGCATTGAATGCCTACGGCCCTCTGTTGCCTGAACTGCTGGGCGGCTCCGCTGACCTGGCCGGTTCCAACCTGACCCTGTGGAAAGGTTGCAAAGGTGTTTCGGCTGAAGACGCCAGCGGCAACTACATGTACTACGGCGTTCGCGAGTTCGGCATGAGCGCGATCATGAACGGCGTGGCCTTGCATGGCGGTCTGGTGCCTTACGGTGCGACCTTCCTGATGTTCATGGAATATGCCCGCAACGCCGTGCGCATGGCCTCGCTGATGAAGCAGCGTGTCGTGTTCGTCTACACCCACGACTCCATCGGTCTGGGCGAAGACGGTCCGACTCACCAGCCGATCGAGCAACTGACCAGCTTGCGCAGCACGCCGAACCTTGACACCTGGCGCCCAGCCGATGCCGTTGAATCGGCGGTGTGCTGGAAACTGGCTCTGGAACGCAAGGACGGCCCTTCGGCGCTGATCTTCTCGCGTCAGAACCTGCAGCACCAAACCCGCAATGCGTTTCAGATCGCCGACATCGCCCGTGGCGGTTACGTGTTGAAGGACTGCGACGGCGAGCCTGAGTTGATCCTGATCTCCACCGGTTCCGAAGTCGGCCTGGCGGTTCAGGCCTACGACAAGCTGACCGAACAGGGTCGTAAAGTGCGTGTTGTTTCGATGCCTTGCACCAGCGTGTTCGATGCTCAGGACGCCGGTTACAAGCAAGCCGTTCTGCCGTTGCAGGTCAGCGCCCGTATCGCCATCGAAGCCGCGCACGCGGACTATTGGTACAAGTACGTGGGCCTGGAAGGCCGCGTGATCGGCATGACCACCTACGGCGAGTCGGCGCCTGCGCCTGCCTTGTTCGAAGAGTTCGGCTTCACCCTGGAAAACATC
This sequence comes from Pseudomonas sp. NPDC098740, assembly GCF_044760065.1. Lineage (NCBI taxonomy): Bacteria > Pseudomonadati > Pseudomonadota > Gammaproteobacteria > Pseudomonadales > Pseudomonadaceae > Pseudomonas > Pseudomonas sp. NPDC098740. Next base: position 110,941 of record NZ_JBIWAM010000007.1, read on the forward strand.
CTGGGTCAGGCTGAAGAGCTGCTGGAAGACTAAGTCCGACAGTTGTGTTGTCCGGGCTGACGCCATCGCGAGCAAGCTCGCTCCCACAAGGATTTTCACCGACCCTGTGGGAGCGAGCTTGCTCGCGATAGCGTTGGTCCAGGCAGCGCAACACTGACGGATTCACCCCGGTAATCGAGAACCCCATGCCTCAACCGCGTCCTTACAAAGTTGCACTCAACGGCTACGGCCGGATTGGTCGTTGCGTCTTGCGTGCGTTGTTTGAGCGAGGCGATAAGGCCGGGTTTGAAATTGTTGCGATCAACGATCTGGCTGACATGGCCAGCATCGAATACCTGACACGCTTCGACTCCACTCACGGGCGTTTTCCCGGGGAAGTGAAGGTCGACGGCGATTGTCTGCATATTAATGGCGACTGCGTGAAGGTCCTGCGCAGTGCCACCCCCGAAGGCATCGATTGGGCGTCGTTGGGCGTCGATCTGGTGCTGGAGTGCTCCGGCGCTTACCACACTCGGGTCGACGGCCAACGCTTTTTGGACGCCGGCGCACCACGCGTGCTGTTTTCCCAGCCGATGGCCAGCGAGGCGGATGTCGACGCCACCATCGTCTACGGCGTGAACCAGGATTGCCTGACCGGCGACGAGCTGCTGGTGTCCAACGCGTCCTGCACCACCAACTGCGGCGTGCCGCTGTTGCGCCTGCTGGATCAGGCCATTGGCCTGGAATACGTGTCGATCACCACCATTCACTCGGCGATGAACGATCAGCCAGTGATCGACGCCTATCATCACGAAGACTTGCGCCGCACCCGTTCGGCGTTTCAGTCGGTGATTCCGGTGTCCACTGGTCTGGCGCGTGGCATCGAACGGCTGTTACCGGAACTTGCCGGGAGAATTCAGGCCAAAGCCGTGCGGGTGCCGACGGTTAACGTGTCTTGCCTCGACATTACAATGCAGACCGTGAGCGACACCGACGCCACCGAGGTCAACCGGATTTTGCGCGAGGCCGCCACCAGCGGCCCGCTCAAAGGCCTTCTGGCCTACACCGAGTTGCCTCACGCCAGTTGTGATTTTAATCATGACCCACATTCGGCCATCGTCGATGCCAGTCAGACCCGAGTTTCCGGCCCACGGCTGGTGAACATCCTGGCCTGGTTCGACAACGAATGGGGTTTTGCCAACCGAATGCTGGATGTTGCGGAACACTATCTGCAATCAGCTGGCTCTCCAAAACACTGCTCTCCAAAACAGTAGGAAATGCGACCCATGACCGTGTTGAAGATGACCGACCTCGATCTGCAAGGTAAGCGCGTACTGATCCGCGAAGACCTCAACGTCCCAGTCAAGGACGGTGTTGTCACCAGCGATGCGCGAATCCTGGCCTCGCTGCCGACCATCAAGCTGGCCCTGGAAAAAGGCGCGGCCGTGATGGTCTGCTCGCACCTTGGCCGTCCGACCGAAGGCGAGTTCTCGGCCGAGAACAGCCTCAAGCCAGTCGCTGACTACCTGAGCAAGGCTCTGGGCCGCGAAGTGCCGCTGGTGGCTGATTACCTGGCCGGCGTTGACGTGAAGGCCGGCGACATCGTGCTGTTCGAAAACGTGCGCTTCAACAAAGGCGAGAAAAAGAACGCTGACGAACTGGCCCAGCAATACGCCGCACTGTGCGACGTGTTCGTGATGGACGCCTTCGGCACCGCTCACCGCGCCGAGGGTTCGACCCATGGCGTGGCCAAGTTCGCCAAAGTCGCCGCCGCTGGTCCGTTGCTGGCTGCCGAACTGGACGCACTGGGCAAGGCCCTCGGCGCCCCGGCCCAGCCAATGGCTGCGATTGTTGCTGGTTCCAAGGTCTCGACCAAGCTCGACGTACTCAACAGCCTGAGCCAGATCTGCAACCAGCTGATCGTCGGCGGCGGCATTGCCAACACCTTCCTGGCCGCTGCCGGTCACCCGGTGGGCAAGTCCTTGTACGAGCCGGATCTGCTGGACACCGCTCGCGCCATCGCCGCCAAGGTCAGCGTGCCGCTGCCGGTCGACGTCGTGGTTGCCAAGGAATTCGCTGAAAGCGCCACCGCTACCGTCAAGCTGATCGCTGATGTGGCTGCGGACGACATGATTCTGGATATCGGCCCACAGACCGCGGCGAATTTCGCCGAGCTGCTGAAGTCGTCCAAGACCATCCTGTGGAACGGCCCGGTGGGCGTGTTCGAATTCGACCAGTTCGGTAACGGCACCAAAGTCCTGGCCCAGGCCATCGCAGACAGCTCGGCATTCTCCATCGCTGGCGGCGGCGACACCCTGGCCGCCATCGATAAATATGGCGTTGCCGATCAGATCTCCTACATTTCTACCGGTGGCGGCGCGTTCCTCGAGTTCGTCGAAGGCAAGGTGCTGCCGGCCGTTGAAGTCCTGGAAAGCCGGGCCAAGGCCTGAGGCCGCCCATTTGACCAGGCAAAGGAGTGTTCAGATGGTCAAAACGTTAGCGCTGTTGATTATCGCGGGGTCGTTGGCAGCTTGCGGGAGTAACCCGAAAGCTCCGAAGGTACCCGAGACGCCTGAACAGGACAAAGGCTGCTACCAGGCCGACTGGCAGGCCGAAACCAACCCGGTGATCAACAAGCGTTCCGGGCCTGATGGCCTGGACAAATATGAGACACAGACCCCGGCCAAGGAACATGGTTGCCCTTGACGGGTCTGACACTTTACTCAGGGCTGGCGGCGTGCGTCGTCAGTCGAGGAACATGGATGAAAGGTTTTATCGCCGTTGCGGCGCTGGCTCTACTGGCAGGTTGCGCTAATTTGAACCTGTTCAAGCCTGCCGAATCGACGGATAGCTGGATCACCTGGACCTGCGACAGTCAGGCCAAAGTGCTCTGGCGCTACACCGACGAAAGCCGCAAGGAAGTCGACGTTCGCCTGGGCGGTGCCGATCAGGTCTACCGCTTGAAACATGAGCCGGGCGCCGAAGGTTCGCTGTACAGCAATGACATGCTGGCGTTTCACATAAAAGGTGAGGAAGGCCTGGTGTACTGGGTCGCCACCAATGATTTGATCGGCCGCGGTTGCAAAGCCGAGTAAGACGATTGATTTGATTCACAGAGATCCAATGTGGGAGCGAGCTTGCTCGCGATGAGGTCATCACATCCAACAATGATGTGGCTGTTGCACCGCTATCGCGAGCAAGCTCGCTCCCACAGGGTTTCTGCGTACTACCGAATGAGCGGGCCGGGGCAACCCCCGATCTGCAATAACTTGAATAGCCGCCGCCGCTACGGCAGGCTGGCACGATTAACGACCCTCAACCGGGAGAGACACACACAATGGCACTTATCAGCATGCGCCAGATGCTGGACCACGCAGCCGAGTTCGGCTACGGCGTTCCAGCCTTCAACGTCAACAACCTTGAGCAGATGCGCGCCATCATGGAAGCCGCTGACAAGACTGACTCCCAGGTGATCGTCAAGGCTTAGGCCTGTGCTCGCAAATACGCCGGCGCACCGTTCCTGCGTCACCTGATCCTGGCGGCAATCGAAGAATTCCCGCACATCCCGGTGTGCATGCACCAGGACCACGGCACCAGCCCTGACGTCTGCCAGCGCTCCATCCAACTGGGCTTCAGCTCGGTGATGATGGACGGTTCCCTGGGCGAAGACGGCAAGACCCCGACCGACTACGACTACAACATCCGCGTCACCCAGCAAACTGTAGCCCTGGCTCACGCCTGCGGCGTATCGGTAGAAGGCGAGCTGGGCTGCCTGGGTTCGCTGGAAACCGGCATGGCCGGTGAAGAAGACGGCATCGGCGCCGAAGGCGTTCTGGATCACAGCCAAATGCTGACCGACCCGGAAGAAGCCGCTGACTTCGTCAAACGCACCCAGGTCGACGCCCTGGCCATCGCCATCGGCACCAGCCACGGCGCGTACAAGTTCACCAAGCCGCCTACCGGCGACGTGCTGGCCATCGACCGCATCAAAGAGATCCACAAACGCATCCCGAACACCCACTTGGTGATGCACGGCTCGTCTTCGGTTCCGCAAGACTGGTTGGCGATCATCAACCAGTACGGCGGCGACATCAAAGAAACCTACGGCGTACCGGTTGAAGAAATCGTCGAAGGCATCAAGCACGGCGTGCGTAAGGTCAACATTGATACCGACCTGCGCCTGGCGTCCACCGGTGCGATGCGTCGCCTGATGGCTACCAACCCGAGTGAATTCGATCCGCGTAAGTTCTTCGGCGCGACCGTGACGGCGATGCGTGATGTGTGTATCGCACGTTATGAAGCGTTTGGTACGGCGGGTAATGCTTCGAAGATCAAGCCGATCTCGTTGGAAGCGATGTACCAGCGGTATTTGAAGGGTGAGTTGAACGCTAAGGTTAACTAAGCCTTCGGCGTTCTTACCGATATTAAAAAACCCGCAGCGATGCGGGTTTTTTATTGCCTGAAAATTGACTACTGACTCTTGGGCGTTTCAAACCCACGCTGCTCAATCACCCGAAACACATCGCTCACATCCTGGACCATGATCCGGGCGATGTTGGTGACGGTGTTGATGTCGTTCTCGGCATAGTCCGGCAGGCTGGTGCAGGCCATGAGGTGCAGGTATTTGAGGACGGCGTTGAGGCGTTCGCTGACGCAGTTGTGGAGTTCGCGCAGCGGGGCGTCGCTGTCGATGAGCAGGACGGGGTAGTCGGGGGCGAATTGGGACATGGGGTGAAGCGGCGAGGCGGTTGTTGATTGTTCATGGAAAATCCTTAACTCAAGAAAAGAATTTGCCACCGTTTGCTGCGAAACAAATTGGGTGGCAGCTGTGCGCGGGTTCGCAGACCGAGGAGTTAAGACCCGGCAGACCCGAGGGTCTCCCACGCACAGCCGCCATAAAAAACGAGTACGGGCAAACGCTGCCCGTGTCGTATTTTGACGGTTGTGGTTCTAACTCGGTAGGGCTGCGAAACCCTATCGCCGACTGCTGTCAGCGACGGGGCGAACTATAAGCGGCGACTTTGGCGGCTGCAACCGGGGTGTAGGACCTCCCACGGGCATTGTGGCGAGGGAGTCCCACGAATTTTGCGGATGCCAGGATTTTGTAGCAGCTGTCGAGCCTGCGAGGCTGCGTTCGGCTCGGGCCGCATTCGGACGCAGCAGTCGTAAATCAGACAACGCATTTATTCAGGTAGACCGGGTTCCTCGGGCTTGCGAGGACTTCGTCCTCGGACGCAGCCTCGCAGGCTCGGCAGCTGCTACAGAGATCGAGTTGTTCTTGGGAGGGTTGGGACGCGGAGGGTTATTTATCGTGATCAATATCGAGTTTGCTGAACGTCACTTTTCCGCCTTCGCTGGTGTACCCGGTGTTGTCCTGCACATACGCCCCGGCCTTGAAGTACAGCGGCTTGACGCTCCAGGTCTTGCTGATTTCGGTGTCCCACTGGTAGCCCGCCGCACTGATGCCCAGCGCGCCGCCTGGGCTCAGGTGGATGAGGTAGTTGAACTCCCGATCCAGTTTCACCCCGGTAGCAAGGGTGATTATCCGTGCTGCATCGTCATCAGGGCGCATACGCACCTTGGCGACGATGTTGCCTGACTGCGTGCTGGTCGAGTACTGATACTCGAGCTTCACCATGGGTTTCTGGCTTTCATAGGCGTGGATCTGTCCGATGACGATCTTGCCCGAGGTCGGTACCTGGTTCACCGCCAGGGTGGCACGCAGGGAGTTGTCGGCGTCCGGGTAGAGCCAGTTTTTCAGGGTGCCATTGCTGTAGGTTTCGCGAAGTTCGGTGCGGGGATACTTTGCGTTTTCAGTTGTAGCACCGGTGACCGGGGCCCAGAAAAACAAGGTGCCGGTGTCGGAGTGGAAGTATTGATCCTTGAAGCCATCCACCAGTTTTGACGTTTCAACGGTGTACGGCGGATTGCCGACGGGAACGCTGAGGTTCCAGGTTGCGAGATCAATCATAGACAAAAGCTTCCACGTTTTTTTTACTGCACGGACGTGCCAGAAGCTCTGGCACGCGCCTTGGGGGCAATCCTTATAATCGCAGAAGTTCAATTTGTTAATGTGTAAATGACAAACGGGTGACGTCAAAATCCTGTTAAAAGGCCATCTTTCCCGGTTTCAGGGGCCTGTGGCGCCGACCGTTAGTCGGCAAATGGACGCTTTGGTTAAATGATGGCGTACTGATAGCTTCTGCTTTGGCGGAACCCGGTCTAGAGTGAAGGCTTAGTATTTGTCCGATTTTCACGAGAAACCGGCCTGACGTCCCGCATAAGAGAAGCAGCATGGAATGCGCGCAACCCACGCCAGCTGAAGGCAGTTCAATTCTTTTAATCGTCGATGATTACCCTGAAAACCTGATCAGCATGCGCGCGTTGTTGCAGCGCCAGGACTGGCAGGTCATGACCGCCGCCTCGGGCTTCGAGGCGCTCAGTCTGTTACTCGAACACGATGTCGACCTGGTGCTGCTGGATGTGCAGATGCCGGGCATGGACGGTTTTGAAGTGGCACGCCTGATGCGCGGAAGCCAGCGAACCCGCCTCACGCCGATCATTTTCCTTACCGCCAACGAACAGTCCCAGGACGCCGTGATCAAGGGCTATGCCAGCGGCGCGGTGGATTACCTGTTCAAACCGTTCGACCCACAAATTCTCAAGCCCAAAGTCCAGGCGCTGCTCGAGCATCAGCGCAATCGCCGTGCGTTGCAGCGCCTGAGCCACGATCTGGAGGTCGCACGCGCGTTTAATGCCTCGGTGCTCGACAATGCCGCCGAAGGCATCCTGGTGGTCGGTGAGGACGGTCTGATCCGCTTTGCCAATCCGGCGATGTCGCGGTTGCTCAATGCCACGGTGCAAGACCTGCAAGGCAAAGAGTTCCTGGATTTCCTGCAAAATCCGCACATCCCGATCTGGGCCGACTCCGAGCTGTTCGCCGGTTACAAACGCGGCGAAACCCTACGCCTGCATGATGCATTGCTGCGTACGGCCACCGGCCAGCAGGTGCCGGTGGCTCTGTCTTGCGCACCGTTGCCCAGCGAACAACAGGCGATGGTGGTGACGGTGCTGGACATGTCGGTGGTGCGCCATCTGCATCAGCAACTGGAGTTCCAGGCGGTCACTGACCCATTGACCGGGCTGCTCAATCGTCGCGGTTTTTACCAGACGGCGGAAAACCTGCTGCTGCGTGGCGATCGTTCCGACAGTGCCTGGGTGCTGCTGTATCTGGACCTCGACGGCTTCAAACGGGTTAATGATTCCCTCGGTCACGATGCTGGCGACCGGGTGCTGCGTTGGGTGTCCGAGCAGTTGAAGGCCTGTTTGCGGCCATTCGACATTCTGGCGCGCATGGGCGGTGATGAGTTCACCGCATTGCTGGATCTGGAATTCCCCGAGCAAGCGGCAAAGATTGCCGAGAAGCTGATTGAGCGGGTGTCGATCTGTCAGCAGATCGATGGTCTGGATATCGCGTTGGGCGCCAGCATCGGCATTGCGACGTACCCGGATTGCGGTGCCAATCTCGACGGCTTGTTACGTGCGTCAGACATCGCCATGTACGAAGCCAAGCGCGCCGGCCGTCAGCAATATCGTTTCTACGATCACGAAATGAACGGCCGGGCGCGCTCGCGACTGATGCTCGAAGAAAGTGTGCGCGCGGCCATCGAGAACCGTGATTTCAATTTGGTATATCAACCTCAGGTGGCCATTGCCAGCGGGCAGATTCGCGGGTTCGAAGCGCTGATCCGCTGGCAGCACCCGAGCGTCGGCGATGTTCCGCCGGGACTGTTTTTGCCATTGCTGGAAGAGGCTCGGTTGATCAGTCGCCTGGGCAGCTGGATCTATCGACAAGGGGCGAGCCAGCGAAAAGCCTGGGAAACCTTGTTTGCCGACGACCTGGTGCTGGGCGTCAGTTTGAGCAGTACGCAGTTCGGCATGCCCAATCTCGTCACTGAGTTGCGTCAGGTGCTGGAACGCCATGGTTTGCAGGCGCGCCATCTGGAAATCGAGGTCACTGAAGAGGCCTTGATGCAAAACCCCGAGGAAACCCGCAAACAGCTGCGCCTGCTGCGTAACCTGGGTGTGCGGGTGGCCCTGGATGACTTTGGTTCCGGGCCGTGTTCGCTGTCTCATCTGAGGGATCTGGAGTTGGACACGCTCAAGTTCGACCGGCATTTGATTGCCCGGCTACTGGAGTCCTCACGCGATGCGGCGCTGGTGCGCAATGTGATCGAACTGTGCAAGGAGTACGGGATGCTGGTGATTGCCGAGGGGGTGGAAACCGTTGCGCAATATCGGTGGCTGCAAGCCAATGGTTGCGAGTACGTGCAAGGGTTTCTGGTCGCACGGCCGATGATGGCCGAGGACGTCGGCGACTTTGTGCGGCCGTTCGACTGGAACACGCTGACCGGCTGAATTCGCTACACTGGCGACCTTTTCGTGAATCGTGTTGCCGCCCCAATGACCGCGTTGAAATACCTCCAGGCCTATCCCGCCGCGCTGCAGGACCAAGTGCGCCAGCTGATCGCCGACGGTCGGCTGGGCGAGTACCTGAGCCAGCGTTACCCGGAAAAACACCGGGTACAGAGCGACAAGGCGTTGTACACCTATACGCTGGACCTTAAGCAGGAATACCTGCGTAACGCCCCGGCCATCGATAAGGTGTTGTTCGACAACCGCCTGGACCTGACCCACCGCGCCCTCGGATTGCACACCGCGATATCCCGGGTGCAGGGCGGCAAGCTCAAGGCCAAGAAAGAAATTCGTGTTGCTTCATTGTTCAAGGATGCACCTGCCGAGTTTCTGAAAATGATCGTGGTGCATGAACTGGCGCACTTCAAAGAATCGGATCACAACAAGGCGTTCTACAAGCTTTGCGAACACATGTTGCCGGGGTATCACCAGGTGGAGTTCGATGTGCGGGTGTACCTGACGTGGCGGGATATGCAATAGAAGATCAAGATCAAACGATCGCAGCCTTCGGCAGCTCCTACATTGGAAGGCGTACACCCTGTAGGAGCTGCCGAAGGCTGCGATCTTTTGATCTTCTAATAACAAGGAGGGGACGTGAGCAAGACCAAGAGCAGCTTCTATCGTCGGTTGTACGTGGCGTACCTGATTGATAGCGGGTTGGCCAGTAGCGTCCCGGCGCTGACCGAAGTGACCGGAATGCCCCGGCGCACGGCTCAGGACACCATCGCGGCATTGGCGGATCTGGACATTGTTTGCGAGTTCGAGCAGGAAGACGGGGCGCGCAATCATGCCGGGCGTTATCGGATTCGCGAGTGGGGGGCGATAGATCGGGGGTGGATCGAACGCAATCTTCGGCAGATCAAAGCGGTGCTCGAATATCCCTGAGTTCTGCGGTGATATCGCTGACGCCTTCGCGAGCAGGCTCGCTCCCACAAGTACGATGAAATACCTGTGGGAGCGAGCCTGCTCGCGAAGAGGCCTTTAAGAGCGACGCATCCCGATATGCGGAATGTCATCCTCGAGAAATTCCTCGCCCGCCACCACAAACCCGTATCGCCCGTAATACCCTTGTAAATGCGCTTGGGCCGAGAGATAGATCGGTACTTCAGGCCAGCGCTTTTCAGCCTGTTTCAGCGCCTGTGCCATCAACTCATGCCCAAGCCCTGTACCGCGCGCTTGAGGGGCAATGATCACTCGCCCGATGACCACGTCGCCCCCCTGTAACTCCGGGTCGAGCAACCGTAGGTACGCCACCAGCCGATCCCCGTCCCAAGCCATTAAATGGCAGGTGTCACCTTCCAGATCCTGGCCATCGACGTCCTGATAGACGCATTTCTGCTCAACGACAAACACCTCTGCACGTAGCTGCAGAATGGCGTACAACTGCTCTTTGCCCAGATCGCTGTGGTGTTTGCAGACCCAATCGATTGTCATCTTCACACTCCTTGAACATCGTCACTCCGATACTAAGCGCCCAGGCGAAAGATGTCTTTATGGCAGAGAAATCTGTGACAAAGGCCAAAATGCCATCATTCATTTCGCGCGGCCTTGTCTTGTTTGTGTAATCTGAGATGAAGCGCTGTGCAGTGGCTTCGATGAGCTAATGTCAGTACCTGGGTTTGGCAGTACGGGGGCCTTGGAGTTTTGGCTGAAAACACGTCGGGCGTCCCGCCCGCTAAGGATTTTCTAGCATGCCGCGATTGCATCGAGCCTTTGCTTTGATTGGATTGCTGTTGCTGACTCAAAGCGTGGCAGCGGAAAAGCTGCGATTGGTAGCCGATGCCTGGCCGCCCTTTACCGATGCCACGCTGGTCAACGGTGGGTTGGCCACGGACATCGTCAGCACAGCGCTGGCCCGGGCCGGTTATGCCAGTGAATTTGAACAAGTGCCTTGGGCACGGGCCTTGCTGGGGGTTGGCGAGGGTCGATACGACGTGTTGGTCAACGCCTGGTACACCGACGATCGCACGAAGCTTGGCCAGTTTTCCGGCGAATACCTGCTCAACCGGGTGCGCTTTCTCAAGCGCAAAGACACGCCGATCGAATACAACAACCTGCAACAACTGCACACCTACCCGATAGCGGTGGTGCGCGGTTACGCCTATTCGCCAGAGTTCGATGACGACGTATCGCTGCAGAAAGTCCCGGTGCACAGCTTTTCCATGGCTGTGCGCATGGTCGCCGCCAACCGGGTCAAATTGACGCTGGAAGACGAATACGTCGCGCGTTACTACCTGGCCCGGGAATCAACCAAGGTGCGCAATGCCGTGGAGTTTTTGCCCAAGCCATTGAGCGAGAACAGCCTGCACATCCTGGTCAGCCTGAAGAACCCCAGGCATGAACAGATCGTCGCCGGTTTCGACCGCGAGATCGCGGCGATGAAAGTGGATGGCAGTTATCAGCGATTGATGAAGCTACATGGGATGTAAGGTGTGGCTGATGGCCCCTTCGCGAGCCTGCTCGCGAAGAGGCCCGCCCAGTTACCGCAGATCTCAATCCTCACTCGTTTCCTTGATGAGGTGCGCTGCCAACGTCCGCAATGGCCCAAGCTGACGGCAGATCAACGCCAACTGCGTCTGCACCAACCGTTGGCCTTCATCAATTTCGTCCGGCATCTGTTCAAGCGTATTGGCCAGAGCCTCTTCCTCATCGCTTTGAATCGCAATCGGCAGTTTGCTCGCCAACCCTTGGGCAATTTCATCGATGCTGGCGGCCAGTCTCACGCCGGCACCGTCGATCAAATGCTCGCGCACGTCGGACGGTAGCTGGGCTTCCCGGTGTGCGCCCAGTCCAGACAAATAACTGAGCAAGGTGTGCGACAGCACCAGAAAGCGGAAACCGACGTCCGCCTCCTTACGGAAATGCCCCGGTTCCATCAGCATGTTGGCGAGCGTCGTCGACAATGCTGCGTCAGCGTTGTGGGCGTTGCGCCGGGCCAGGCGATACGCCAGGTCGTCGCTTTTGCCGGCGGCGTATTGCTGCATGATCTGGCGCAGGTAAATGCTGTTGCACGTCAGGGTGTTGGCCAGCACTTTATTCAGGCGTCGGCCCTGCCAGTCTGGCAGGAACAGGAACACCGCCAGCCCGGCGATCAGGCTGCCGAGCAAGGTATCGAACAACCGCGGCAGGAACAGCCCGTAACCATCCCCGACCTGGTTGAAGCAGAAGAGCACCATCAAAGTGATCGCGGCCGTCGCCAAGGTGTAGCGGGTGGTGCGGTTGATAAAGAACACCACCCCGGCGGCGATTGCGAAGCACGATTGGACCAAGGGATTCGGAAACAGATCGAAAAGCGCCCAGGCCACGGTCAGGCCGATGGCGGTGCCGATGATCCGCTGGCCGAGTTTGCGGCGGGTGGCGCCGTAGTTCGGTTGGCAGACAAACAGCGTGGTAAGGATGATCCAGTAACCCTGAGACGGGTGGATCAAATGCACCATCCCGTAGCCGATACTCAAGGCCAAGGGCAAACGCAGTGCGTGACGGAACAGCAATGACGTCGGCGTCAGCTGGGTGCGTAACCGAATCCACACATCTTTGAGGCTGCGGGGCGAACGGTCGAGCAGGCTGCTGTCGGTGGCGTCCGCCAGGGCATCGGGGTTGCTGGCGTCGCTGAGCAAACGATCGAGCGTGCCGAGGTTGGCCGCCAGTGCCCGCAACGACCGCAGCAATCCGCGCCACGCCGGGTTGCTCTGAATGCGCAGGTGTTCGAGGGAGGCGTGCAGATCGCTCAGGGCTTCGGCGAAGCTGGCGTCATAGATGAACGGCTGGCGCATCTGGATCGACTCGGCCAGCGCTCGGCAGGCCTTGCCTTGCTGGCGCAGCAGGCGCTGGCAGCGGAACATCACGTCGCTGTGAAAGAAGGCGTCGGCGAGGGCGTTGTAAGGGTAGTGCGAGGAACTGGCCCGCTCGTGGATGTCCTGGGCGAGGAAGTACAGCTTCAGGTAACGGCTGACTTTCGAGCCCGGCCGACCGTTGCCAACCCGGTGCAGGATGATTTCCTTGGCGGCGTTCAGTGCTGCCACGACACGACCGTTTTGCTGCGCCAGTTCCAGTCGACGCGCTTCCACGTCCATCTGCCGGATCGGCTCGAACAACGACGATTTCAGCTTCAGGTAAAAACCCAGTTCACGGAACAATCGCGCCAGGCTTTGCTGCACCGGCTGATTGGAAAACATCGCCTGCCACAGTACCGAAAGCAAACCGTACCACGCTGCACCGGCCACCAGCAGCACCGGCTCGTGCCAGAAATCGGTGACTGCACCGCCGCGCTGGTCCACGCCGATCATGGTGTAGACCGACAGAATCAACGTCGCGGAGGCAATCGCGCCATAGCGTTCACCCAAGGCGCCGAGCATGGTCAGGCCGAAACTGGCCAGGGCCAGGGCGATGACAAAAACGACGGGGTAGGGGAAGAGCAGTTCGACGGAGAGGGCGGCGACGCTGAAGCACACCAGCGTCACGGCCAGTGCGTTAAGGCGGCCCTGCCAACTGTCGTCGGTCTCGGCCAGGGCGCTGGCGATGATTCCGAGGAACAGCGGGATCAGCAGCCCCATTTCATCCTTGTACCAACACAGCGCCATGCTGCCGGTCAGGGCGATGAATACCCGCACGCTGTAGCTGAATTTATCCAGCGCCCAGAGGCGCCGCAGAGACTGACTTAAGGGGGTCGATGACATGAAGTGCGAAGGCCTTCCGAGGCAATGACGCTAAATTGAGCCAGTAATGACGCCGACGCAATGGCGCCGATCACATCTGACAGCAAAATCTGTTCCTTCCTTGGCGAACATCACCTTGAAATGAAATCCCCTGTAGGAGCTGCCTCGTTTCACTCGACAGCTCCTACAGGCGGGGGCGGTGCGGGTCAGACGTATTGCGCGGCGGCGTAACCCGAGGCCCAGGCCCACTGGAAATTGAATCCGCCCAGATGCCCGGTGACGTCGAGCACTTCGCCGATGAAATACAGGCCGGGGCTTTTCAGCGATTCCATGGTCTTGGACGACACCTCGTTGGTATCGACGCCGCCCAATGTCACTTCAGCGGTGCGATAACCTTCAGTGCCGGCCGGAACCACTTTCCAGCTCGCCAGTTTTTCGGCGATGTCGGCAATTTCCGCGTGGGTGTACTGCTTCATCGGTTTGGAGACGAACCAGTTATCCGCCAGCAGGTTGGCCATCTTCTTGGTGAAGATTTCCCCCAGCAGGGTTTTCAGCTCGCTGTTCGGACGTTCGACTTGCTGCTGTTGCAGCCAGCTCGGAACGTCGTGGTCCGGCAGCAGGTTGATCTCTACCGTGTCGCCCGATTCCCAGAACGATGAAATCTGCAAAATCGCCGGACCACTGAGGCCGCGGTGAGTGAACAGGATGTTCTCGCGGAAACTCTGGTCGTTGCAGCTCACCAGGCAATCCACCGACGTACCGGACAGCTCGGTGCAAAGCTCTTTGAGCTGATCGGTGATGGTGAACGGCACCAGCCCGGCGCGGGTCGGCAGCAAGTCGTGGCCGAACTGTTTGGCCACCTGATAGCCGAAACCGGTCGCACCCAGGGTTGGAATCGACAGACCACCAGTGGCGATCACCAGCGATTCGCAGGTTAACTGACCGAGTGTGGTATCCAGCAGGTAACCGCTTTCGAGTTTCTCGATGGTCTGGATCGAGGTGTCCAGGTGCAGGCTGACGCCAACCTGATCGCACTCGTAGAGCAGCATGTCGAGGATGTCGCTGGATTTGTTATCGCAGAACAGCTGGCCGAGTTTCTTCTCGTGGTACGGCACGCCGTGTTTGGCGACCATGCCGATGAAATCCCACTGGGTGTAGCGCGCCAGGGCGGATTTGCAGAAGTGTTCGTTCTGCGAGAGGAAATTGCCAGGTTCGGTGTACATGTTGGTGAAATTACAGCGGCCACCGCCCGACATCAGGATTTTCTTGCCGGCCTTGTTCGCATGGTCGAGCAACATCACCTTGCGCCCGCGCCCGGCGGCAGTCAGCGCACACATCAAACCTGCGGCGCCAGCGCCAATGATCACGACTTCGGTAGAGCGCAAAACGGTGTCCTCGGAATAGAAAAACCTGTAGGAGCTGCCGAGTGAAGCGAGGCTGCGATCTTTTGATTTTGTTTTTTAAAAGCAAAGTCAAAAGATCGCAGCCTGCGGCAGCTCCTACAAGGGAAGTGCGTTGTTCTTACAGGATACGAACGCGCAGCGAACGGCCTTTGATCTTGCCGTCATTCAGGCGCTGCAACGCTTGCTTGGCGATTCCGCGTTCCACAGCCACATAGGCCTGGAAGTCGAAAATCGCGATCTTGCCAACCTGAGCGCCCGGAATGCCAGCATCACCGGTCAATGCGCCAAGAATGTCGCCCGGACGCACCTTGTCTTTACGGCCAGCGCCGATGACCAGCGTGCTCATCACCGGCAGCAGCGGTGCGCCGCCCTGGGACTTGAGGCTGTCCAGCTGATCCCAGCTCAACGGCGACTTCTGCAGTTGCTCGATGGCTTGGGCGCGGTGGGCTTCGGACGGTGCGACCAGGCTGATCGCAATCCCTTTCTCACCAGCACGACCGGTACGGCCAACACGGTGGATGTGGATTTCCGAATCCCGGGCCAGTTCGACGTTGATCACCATGTCCAGCGCATCGATGTCCAGACCGCGAGCGGCGACGTCAGTGGCGACCAGCACCGAGGTGCTGCGGTTGGCGAACATGGCCAGTACCTGGTCGCGGTCACGCTGTTCCAGATCGCCATGCAGGCCGACGGCGGAGATGCCTTTGGAGGTCAGGTGATCGACGGTTTCCTGAACCTGCTGCTTGGTGAAGCAGAAGGCGACACAGGATGCCGGACGATGATGCGCGAGGACTTTGACCACGGCGTCCATGCGCTCTTCCGGGGAAATCTCGTAGAAACGCTGCTCGATCTGCGTGTCGTCGTGGAACGCCTCGGCCTTCACGATCTGAGGGTTGCGCATGAACTTCGCGGCCAACTGCTTGATGCCCGTCGGGTACGTGGCGGAGAACAGCAGGGTCTGGCGACGCTCCGGGCACTGGGCGATGATTTCTTCGATGGAATCGTAGAAACCCATGTCGAGCATGCGGTCGGCTTCGTCGAGGATCAGGGTATTCAGGCCATGGAGAATCAGCGAACCCTTGCGCAGGTGCTGCTGAATACGACCCGGGGTGCCGACGATGATGTGCGCGCCGTGCTCCAGAGAGCCGATCTGTGGGCCGAAGGACACGCCGCCGCACAGGGTCAGGATCTTGATGTTGTCTTCGGCGCGGGCCAGACGACGGAGTTCCTTGGCAACCTGATCCGCCAGCTCGCGAGTCGGGCAAATGACCAGCGCCTGGCAACCGAAGAAGCGCGGATTGATCGGGTTCAGCAGGCCGATACCGAAGGCGGCAGTCTTGCCGCTGCCGGTCTTGGCCTGGGCGATCAGGTCCATCCCCTTGAGGATCACAGGCAAGCTGTGCGCCTGGATCGGCGTCATCTGGGCATAACCGAGGGAGTCGAGGTTAGCCAGCATGGCGGCGGACAGCGGCAAAGTATTAAAAGCGGTGGCGATGGTGGTCACGGGACTGGCCTGCAAAACAAAATGTCGCGCAGTGTACCAGTCTCGCTCTCTTCACCTGCAAATTCTGGACGAATAGTCGTAGCCGCTGCCGAGGCACGAGGCTAGTGCTCTATATCGTGTTCGCGGCTGACCATCCGTCGGCCATCCTTTGGTGAAAGCTGAGAAAAGATCGTTGCGGCGAGCATCGCCATGATCCCGACTGTTACAAAAGTCAGCTGGAACGCGCCCAAAACCGTGTCCACGCCGTCGTTGCCAATCTCCGCTGTGAAGCCGCCGAGCAGCGCGCCGGCACAGGCCACACCCAGGCTCAGGGACAATTGCGCAACTACCGACAGCAGGCTGTTGCCGCTGCTGGCGCTGGCGTCGTCAAGGTCGATCAGGGTTACGGTGTTCATTGCGGTGAACTGCAGCGAGTTGATCGCCCCCAGAATCGATAGCATCACCAACAGCAGCCAGTACGGCGTTTGCTCGCTGACCAGCCCCATGCTCGCCAGCATTAGCCCCAGCGCCACCGTGTTGCCGGTGAGCACGATGCGATAGCCCAAACGTTCGATCAGCGGTCGCGCCACCGACTTGGCGACCATCGCTGCCGCCGCCAGCGGCAGCATGCTCATCCCGGCCTGGGACGGCGAGTAACCCAGCGCCACCTGCAGCAGCAATGGAACGAGAAACGGCAGGGCGCCGCTGCCCAGACGGGCGAACAGGTTGCCGAGGATGCCCACGGCAAACGTCCGGGTCTTGAACAACGATGGCGCGAACAGCGGATTATCGATGTGCCCGGCCCGCAACCAGTACGCCGCCAGACACGCCATGCCGCCGAACAGCAGCAACATCACGCGCAAGTGCGGCAGGTGCAATTCGCCGAGACCTTCCATGGCGACGGTGATCAGCACCATCGCCGCGCCGAACAGTAAAAAGCCCAGGCTATCGAAGCGGGTGCGTTCAGTGCCGCGCAGGTCGGGGATGAATTTCCACACGGCATAGCAACCGACAGCGCCCACCGGCAGGTTGATCAGGAAGATCCAGTGCCAGGTCAGGTATTCCACCATCCAGCCGCCCATGGTCGGGCCGATCAACGGGCCGAGCAATCCGGGAATGGTGATGAAGCCCATGATCCGCACCAACTCCGAGCGCGGGTAGGCTCGCAGCACCACCAACCGTCCGACCGGCAGCATCAACGCACCACCCAGGCCCTGGATCACCCGCGCGCCAATCAGCAGGCTCAGGGTGCTCGACAGTGCGCAGAGCAACGAGCCGAGGCTGAACAGCAGAATTGCGCCGAAGAAGATTTTCTTGGTGCCGAAACGGTCGGCGATCCAGCCTGAGGCAGGGATCAGCAAGGCGACGGTGAGCATGTAGGCGATGATCACGCCCTGCATGCGCAAAGGGTCTTCGGCCAAGTCTCGGGCCATGGCGGGCAGGGCGGTGTTGAGGATGGTCCCGTCGAGGGATTGCATGAAGAACGCGATGGCGACAACCCACGGCACCCAGCGGGCGGTGACAGCGTCGAGAGGCGGGCGGTTGGGCATGGGACCTCTTGTGGGGGTGAGATGAAGCAGTCCGCAAGTCGATGAAATCCTGTAGCAGCTTGCGAAGCCTGCGTTCGAGGACGAAGTCCTCGCGAGTTCAGCGAGCGCGTTACTACAGAAGTAACTCGGTTGCCGGTTTGGCGAGGACTGCGTCCTCGAACGCAGGCTTCGCCAGCTGCTACAAAGTGTTTACAGCGTTAACGTGAGTTTGCTGACCAGCGCCCCCGGCAACAATGCCGAAGCGGTGGCCCGCTGGCTGTAGGTACTGGCCGACAACATCAGCTCGCGCTCCTCGGTCAACGCTTCCAGCTGCGATCCAAGCAAACTGTAGGCGCTGTCATCAAACCGCATGGTGCTCACCGGCGCCTGAATCTCGCCGTTCTCGACCCAGAAGGTCGCAAACCGCGTCATGCCGGTCAGGCGTGCCGCCGGCTGATCGGAATAGTTCAGGTACCACAGGTTGCTGATGTACAAGCCCGTGCCCAATTGCTTGAGAATCTCTGCATCAGGCAACGTACCGGCCGCCATGTTCACTGCGCTTGGCATTTCACCACCGCTGGCGCCATTGGCGGTCAGGCCGTACTCGGCCGCACTGCGTGAACTGACCATCTGCGCACCGGCCTTGCCATTGACGATCAACCCCAGATCGCTGCGCGGATAACCTTCGCCGGAGAATGCCGGGCTCAACGAACCACTGACCTTTTCATCCACCGACACCAACGGGCTGAACGCACTGTCGCCCGCATAAAGCTTCTGCAGCGGACTGTTTTTGCTGGCAATCGACTGCGCCGAGAAACCGCCCCAGCCCAGCATGTCCATGATTTCTCCCAGGGCTGCCGGCGCCAGATAGGCGCGGTACTGACCCGGCGCCAGGGTGTGTTGCGGTCTGCCGAGAAACGCCAACTGCTCGCGCGCCTGCGCAAAGCGCTTGGCAAACCCTTCGCTGATCCAGTCGTGCCCGGCGTAGCTGGCTTTCACTGCCTGGCCATTCTCATGAAACAGGCTGAAATCGAAGTTGAAGCTGTTGGCCTGATGCCAACCGAACGCACCCGAAGAACTGGCGAAACCGCGACTGATCGGGCCGGCGGCGTAGAAACCGACCAGGTCCAGCCCTTCGGCCGCCTGGGTGATTTCAGCGACCACTTGCTCGGTATCCGGTAGCGGATGCGCCTGAACATTCTTGCTCTGCCAGCCGTTGTGGTTAAGCAGCAGGTACGGATCCTGCGGCAGCAGCGGCAAGGTTTCGCGCAACTGTTGCAGACCTTCGGCCAGACGCTGAACGTCGCCTTCAGCATCACCGGAAAGAGTAATGTTCAGGTCGGCATGCCGACCATCGTTGATCAGTTTGAAACCGACGCTCGCCTGCTGCACCTGGCCCGCCTGACGAACCTTGGCGTGGTTGAAACGCACGAAAGCCGAGGATTCGGCGGCGTAACTTAGAGTGAATTGCTCCGGCTCGCGAATCGCATCGCGCAGCCAATTGACCAAGGCCTTGAACGCATCGGCCTGACTTTTTGAAGTACTCATCAGGCATCCCCCCCAAACACATCAACGTTGCTGAACACGCAGGCCGGCGAGGCATGGCCGACGCGGATCACCTGGTTCGGCTCGCCTTTGCCGCAGTTCGGCGTGCCCAGGACCTTGACGGAGTTGGCATCGCCAACGGCGCTGAGGCTTTTCCAGAACTGCGCGGAAATCGCGCGGTAGTTCGGGTTCTTGACCACGCCTTTGAGTTCGCCGTTTTCGATCAACTGAGCCCATTCGCAACCGAACTGGAATTTGTTGCGCGCATCGTCGATGGACCACGAGCGATTGGTCGACATCATGATGCCGTGTTCGATGTTGCCGATCAGTTGCTCCAGCGGTTGATCGCCGGGCTCGATGTTCAGGTTGGCCATGCGGTCGATCGGCGGACGGTTCCAGCCGCAGGCGCGGCTGTTGGCGACGCCGTCCATGCCGGCACGGAATTGCGACAGCGCGCCGCCCAGTGGACGCAGCAGCAAACCTTCGCGGATCAGGAATTGTTTGTTCGCGGCCGTGCCGTCGTCGTCATGGCCGTAGCTGGCGAGCTGCTCAGGGATGTCCGGGTCGAAGGTCACATTGAGCAATCTGGAGCCGTATTGCAGGCTGCCGAAGTCTTCTGCCTTGACGAAACTGGTGCCGGCGTAATTGCGTTCATCGCCCAAGATACGGTCCAGCTCCAACGGGTGGCCGATGGATTCGTGGATCTGCAGCATCATTTGGTCCGGCATCAACAGCAGGTCGCGTGGGCCTTGCGGGGTGTTCGGTGCCAGCAGCAATTGCAGCGCTTGATCAGCGACTAGCGGGCCGGCGCCGACCAGACCGCAACGGCTGATGACATCGGCACTGCCTTGCTGGCCGAAGTTCTCGCGGCCCAGGCTGCGGGTCTGGCTGTCGCTGCCGTCATAGGCGGTGACTTCCAGGCTCGGGTAAACGAAACGCTGGGCCTGACGCAGTTCGGCGCCGACGCTGTTGAGGTAGATCTGTTCGACATGGGTGATGCCGATGCTCACCTGCCAGTTCACCAGTCGCTCGTCCTTGGGCACGGATGCGGATTCGGCGCCGAGCAGTTGGTAGCAATCGCTCAGGGACGGGAAGGGCTGGTCCAGGTTCGGCGAAAAGTAGTCGGCGCGGTCGCTGGAAACGGCTTGCTCGCGCAGGTCGAGCAGGGCGTGGGGCTTGAGTCGGCGGGCTTGTTGCTCGGCTCGCTCCAGCGCGGCTTGCAGGCCGGACTGGGACAGGTCGTTGGTCGCGGCGTAGGCTTCGACGCCGTTGACCCGAACGGTCAGCATCGCGCCTTCGTCACGGCTCAGGCTGGGAGGTTCAGCGACGTTTTTGCGCACCGACAGGTACTGGCCGGATTCGCGCACATAACGCAGCGAAAAGAATTCAGCGCCCGTGCGCAAGGCAGCGAAGCGCTGCTTGAGCTGGGGGTGGAAATCGAACATTCGGGAACCTCCTTGGTATGGAGTGGCGGTGTATCGATGTTGCGAGGGGGGGTGAAACGTTTGCGTGGCGCTAGATTAGGCCGGTGCGGGGGGTAGGATCAAGGGCGGTGCGGTGTAGGAAGGGATTACCGGGGTGTGTCAGGAAATTATGTGGCGTTAGGCCGGGCCCCATCGCGGGCAAGCCCGCTCCCACAGTGATCGCGGGTGAATCACAAATATGTAATCCAACCCAAAACCTGTGGGAGCGAGCTTGCTCGCGATTGGCCGTGACGCGGTGTAACGGTCTTACTGAGCCGTCAGGCTCACATCCCGCAACGGCTTGCCACGCACCGGCGCATCGCCGGCCACGAAGTAGTCAGCCTTGCTACGTGACAATGGCTTGCGACCACGGATCTTGTCGGCGATTTTCTCGGCGATCATGATCGTCGGCGCGTTCAGGTTGCCGGTGGTGATGATCGGCATGATCGAGGCATCGACCACACGCAGGCTCTGCATGCCGTGCACACGACCTTCAGCGTCAACCACCGCCATTTCGTCGGTGCCCATCTTGCACGAGCAGGACGGGTGGAACGCGGTTTCGGCGTGTTCGCGGATGAACTTGTCGAGCTGCTCGTCGGTTTGCACGTCGATGCCCGGGCTGATTTCGCGGCCACGGAAAGCGTCCAGTGCAGGCTGTTGCATGATTTCACGGGTCAGGCGGATGCCGTCGCGGAATTCCTGCCAGTCCTGCTCGGTGGCCATGTAGTTGAACAGGATGCTCGGGTACTCGCGCGGATCCTTGGACTTGGCCTGGATGCGACCACGGCTCGGCGAACGCATGGAACCCATGTGCGCCTGGAAACCGTGCTCTTTCACACCGTTGCTGCCGTTGTAGTTAATCGCGACCGGCAGGAAGTGGTACTGGATGTTCGGCCAATCGAATTCCGGACGGGTACGGATGAAACCGCCGGCTTCGAACTGGTTGCTGGCGCCGATGCCGGTGCCGTTGAACAGCCACTCGGCACCGATGGCCGGCTGGTTGTACCAGAGCAGCGACGGGTACAGCGAGACCGGTTGGGTGCACGCGTATTGCAGGTACAACTCGAGGTGATCCTGCAGGTTTTCACCCACGCCCGGCAGGTCATGGACCACCGGGATGTCGAGTTTTTTCAGCAGATCGGCCGGGCCGACGCCGGAACGCTGCAGAATCTGCGGCGAAGCGATGGCGCCGGAGCACAGCAGCACTTCTTTGCGGGCGCGGGCTTCAACGCGTTCTTCAGCGGCGCCGATCAAGTAACGCACGCCGACCGCACGCTTGCCTTCGAACAGAATCTTGTCGGTCAGGGCGTGGGTGACGATGGTCAGGGTCGAGCGCTTCTTGGCGATGTCCAGGTAACCGCGAGCGGTGCTGGCGCGACGGCCGTTCGGCGTCACGGTGCGGTCCATCGGACCGAAACCTTCCTGCTGGTAACCGTTCAGGTCTTCGGTACGCGGGTAACCGGCTTGCACGCCGGCTTCAACCATCGCGTGGAACAGCGGGTTATTGCCGGCTTTCGGCGTGGTCACGCTGACCGGACCTTCGCCACCGTGGTAGTCGTTCGGGCCGATGTCGCGGGTTTCAGCCTTGCGGAAATACGGCAGGCAGTTCAGGTAGTCCCAGTCTTCAAGACCTGGCAGTTTGGCCCAGTTGTCGTAGTCCATCGCGTTGCCGCGGATGTAGCACATGCCGTTGATCAGCGAAGAACCACCCAGGCCCTTGCCGCGACCGCATTCCATCCGGCGACCGTCCATGTGTGGTTCTGGATCGGTTTCGTAGCCCCAGTTGTAGCGACGACCTTGCAGCGGGAACGCCAAAGCGGCCGGCATTTGCGTGCGGAAGTCTAAACGGTAGTCCGGGCCGCCTGCTTCGAGCAGCAGAACGGTGACGCCTTCGTCTTCAGTCAGACGGGTCGCCAGGGTGTTACCGGCCGAGCCGGCACCGATGATGATGTAATCGAATTCTTGGGACATTAAATGCACCCTCTTTGAAGTTGGTCAGGTCGCCTGTAGCAGCTGCCGAGGCACGAGGCTGCGTTGGGTCGCGCAGCGGCCCTCTGAGGGCGGTCCTGCGGACGCGCAACGCAGCCTCGTGCCTCGGCAGCTGCTACAGGGTTTTCAGCCGGGGCTTAGAACACCGAGGCGTAATCGCCCAGTTCGACCTGTACCGATTTGATGCGTGTGAAGTTGTTCAGCGAGCTGATGCCGTTCTCACGACCCACGCCCGACTGCTTGTAGCCGCCGACCGGCATCTTCGCGTCGGACTCGCCCCAGGCGTTGATCCAGCAGATACCGGCTTCCAGTTGATGAATCACGCGGTGAGCGCGGTTCAGGTCTTTGGTGACAACGCCAGCGGCCAGGCCGAAGTCGGTGTCGTTGGCACGACGGATCACTTCTTCTTCGGTTTCGTAGGTCAGGATCGCCATCACCGGGCCGAAGATTTCTTCGCGAACGATGGTCATCTCGTCGGTGCAGTCGGTGAACACGGTCGGGGCCACGAACGCGCCTTTGGCGAATTCGCCTTCGGTCAGACGGCTGCCGCCGCACAGCACGCGAGCGCCTTCTTCCTTACCTTTGGCGATGTAACCCAGCACGCTTTCCATGTGGGCGAAGCTGACCAGCGGACCGAAGTTGGTGTTCTCGTCTTCCGGGTTGCCGACGCGGATGCGCGCAACGCGCTCAACGATCTTGGCTTCGAAAGCGGCTTTCAGGTGGCTCGGCACGAACACGCGAGTGCCGTTGGTGCAGACCTGACCGTAGCAGAAGAAGTAGGCCATCATGGCGGTGTCGGCGGCGCGATCGAGGTCGGCGTCGTCGAAGATGATCAGCGGGGATTTGCCGCCCAGTTCCATGGTCACGTCTTTGAGCGACGAGGCGGAAGCGCTGGCCATGACCTTCTTGCCGGTGTCGGTGCCGCCGGTGAAGGAGATTTTTTCGATGCGTGGGTGTTCGGTCAGCCAGGTGCCGACTTCACGGCCGCTGCCGGTCAGTACGTTGAACACGCCAGCCGGAACGCCGGCTTCGGTGTAGATCTCGGCCAGTTTCAGGGTCGTCAGGGAAGTGACTTCGCTTGGCTTGAAGATCATCGCGTTACCGGCCGCCAGGGCTGGTGCGGATTTCCACAGGGCGATCTGGATCGGGTAGTTCCACGCGCCGATACCGGCCACGACGCCCAGCGGCTCGCGACGGGTGTAGACGAAAGAAGTGGTGCGCAGCGGGATTTGCTCGCCTTCGATGGCCGGAACCAGACCTGCGTAGTACTCCAGCACGTCAGCGCCGGTGACGATGTCGACGTACTTGGTTTCGGAGAACGACTTGCCGGTGTCCAGCGTTTCCAGAGCAGCCAGTTCATCGTTGCGCTCGCGCAGGATGTCAACGGCACGACGCAGGATGCGCGAACGCTCCATGGCGGTCATCGCGGCCCAGATTTTCTGACCCTTTTCGGCGCTGACGACGGCGCGCTCAACGTCTTCCTTGGTCGCACGCTGTACGGTTGCGAGGACTTCACCGTTAGCCGGGTTGATGGCTTCGAAGGTGGCGTCGCTGCTGGCGTCGGAGTAACCGCCATCGATGTAAAGTTTTTGCAGTTCGAAACGGGCCATAGTGTCCTCGCAAGTGCATAAGTGGTTGGCGTTGACCACTGGGCGTGCCTTATAGCTTGGGCGACGCTGGTCAGTGGCGGTTCAGGTGCTGAGCGGTTCTGTGTGCTCTAACTCACCTGCTTGGCCAGTTGGAAATCCATGTATTCGTAAGCGATCTGGTGCGCCTGCCCGGTGTCGAAAGCATCTCCCGACAGCGCGCCGCGCAACCACAAACCGTCAATGAGGGCTGCCAGGCCCCGGGCTGCACTGCGCGCGTTCTCGAGCGGCAATACGCGGCGGAACTGGCAGCACAGGTTGGAATACAGACGGTGATCGTTGATCCGCTGCAACCTGTGCAAAGACGGGTGGTGCATGCTGGTGGCCCAGAAGGCCAGCCAGGTTTTCATTGCCGGGCCATTGACCTGGCTGGCGTCGAAGTTGCCTTCGATAATCACCTGGAGGTGCGCCCGCGGGCTGCTGTCCTCCAGCGCCTGACGGCGCGCGGTGACGTTCTCGCTGAGGACACTCATCAGATACTGCGCCGTGGCAGCGATCAGGCCGTTCTTGTCCTGAAAATAGTGACTGATGATGCCATTCGAGACACCGGCCAAACGGGCGATCAGCGCAATGCTGGCGTCCCCCATTCCGACCTGATCGACCGCCTGCAATGTGGCTTCGATCAACTGCTGGCGACGGATGGGTTGCATACCGACCTTGGGCATCTTGCACATCTCCTTAGGCCTTCCGGCGGACGTGAAACGTCTATCGGATTGAAGGCCAGTCTATTTTGTTTTGATTGAACGTTCAATCAACAAAGAATAAGATCTGCGACAATTCGTCGCTGCCTACAGGTTTTTCCTACACGTAGTTGGCGGAAAAACGACATCCGAAAACGCTCGAAACCCGCGCGCACTGGCGCTCCCGGGTTTCGGGCTTTTTTCGGGGTGTCTTTATATCACCCGCCTGTCGGCTGCCAACTAACCGATTGGTCGGGTAACGCGTTGCCTTGTGTTCTTCTCTCGCACTGCCTGGAGCATCTGTGCCATGAGTTCTGCCTCTCTTATAAAGACCCCACCCGAGAAGGTGACGGTCAACGGTTGGGTGTTCTACACCTCTACCGCGTTGATCCTGTTGTTGACCGCCATTCTGATCATCGCCCCGCAAGAGGCCGGCAGATTGCTCGGTATTGCCCAGGCCTGGTTGTCCCGCAGCTTCGGCTGGTACTACATGGTGGTGATCGCCGCTTACCTGGTGTTCGTGGTCGGCCTGGCGTTTTCGTCCTACGGCAAGCTCAAACTGGGCAGCAAGGACGACACCCCGGACTTCAGCTACGGCGCCTGGGCGGGGATGCTGTTCTCGTCGGGTATCGGCATTTCGCTGCTGTACTTCGGCGCTTCCGAGCCGCTGGACCACTACTTCAATCCGCCCGAAGGCGTGGCTGCCAGCAACATGGCCGCCCGTCAGGCCGTTCAGCTGACGTTCCTGCACTGGGGCCTGCATGGCTGGGCGATCTACGCATTGGTTGGTCTGGCCGTGGCCTATTTTGCTTACCGTCATAACCAGCCGCTGGCGTTGCGTTCGGCGCTGTATCCGCTGGTGGGCGAGCGTTGGGTCAAAGGCGCGGCCGGTCATGCGGTGGACGGCTTCGGCATGTTCGTGACCCTGCTGGGGCTGGTGACGAACCTGGGGATTGGTTCGCTGCAAGTGTCGTCGGGCCTGGAAAACCTGTTCGGTATGGAGCACAACAACACCAACCTGCTGATCGTGATCATCGTGATGAGCACCGTGGCGACCATCGCTGCGGTGTCCGGCGTGGAAAACGGTATTCGCCGTCTGTCCAACCTGAACATCGTGCTGTTCAGTGGTTTGCTGATTTTCGTGCTGTTGTTCGGCCCGACTTTGCACCTGCTCAATGCCTTTGTGCAGAACATTGGCGACTACCTGAACGGCGCTGTGCTGAAAACCTTCGACCTCTATGTGTATGAAGGCGACAGTGAGAAGTCCGACCGCTGGTTGGGCCTGTGGACCCTGTTCTACTGGGCCTGGTGGATTTCCTGGGCCCCATTCGTCGGCATGTTCATCGCGCGTATTTCCCGTGGTCGCACGGTACGTGAACTGGTGGCCGGCGTGCTGCTGATCCCGCTGGGTTTCACCTTGGCGTGGCTGTCGATCTTCGGTAACTCGGCCCTGGACCTGGTGATGAACCATGGGGCGGTGGAGCTCGGCAAGACGGCGCTGGAACAGCCGTCGATGGCGATCTACCAACTGCTTGAACACTACCCAGCATCGAAAATCGTGATCGGCGTGTCGATCTTTGTCGGTTTCGTGCTGTTCCTGACCCCGGCGGATTCCGGCGCGGTGATGATGGCCAACCTTTCGTGCAAGGGCGGTAACGTCGACGAAGACGCCCCGCACTGGCTGCGAATCTTCTGGTCGGCGGTGATCACGCTGGTGACCATCGGCCTGCTGTTCGCCGGTAACTTCGAAGCCATGCAAACCATGGTGGTGCTGGCCGGTCTGCCGTTCTCGGTGGTGCTGGTGCTCTTTATGTTCGGTTTGCACAAGGCCATGCGCCAGGACGTGCAGATCGAACAGGAGCAAGCGGAACTCGCAGCGCGCGGTCGTCGTGGTTTCAGCGAGCGTTTGACCCCGCTGGACTTGCAGCCGAATCAGTCGATCGTTCAACGTTTCATGGACAAGCAAGTCAGCCCGGCGCTGGAAGAGGCTGCGGTGCAACTGCGTACTCAAGGCCTGGACGTGCAAACGTTGCTGGGCAAGGCCAAGCGTTGCATGGGCCTGCGGATCGAGATGGAAGAGGGCAACCCTTTTGTCTACGAAGTAAGCCTGGACGGTTATCTGGCTGCGGCGAGTGACACGGTTTCGGCTGAGAGTGCTGATGAACCACGTGCACGTTACTACCGCGCCGAGGTGTACTTGCACAACGGCAGTCAGGACTACGACTTGATGGGCTTCACTCAGGATCAGATCACCCGTGACGTGCTCGATCAGTTTGAAAGCCATCGGCAGCTCCTTGGCCGTGTCTATAGCTAAATGTTGAGGGCGCGGTGCATCAGATGCACCGCGTTGTATTTCAAAAAGATCGCAGCCTTCGGACGATCTTTTGATCTTCTACAAACAAAAACGCCGCGATCCTCTCGCGGCGTTTTTGTGTGTATTGCCTTAACCCAGATTCTTGCCGAGCAGTGCGTGATACAGCTCGCTGTCACCGAGAATCCCGACCACCTTGTTGTTGTCGTGCAGCACCAGCTTATTACCCGTCTGATAACGAATCTGCAGCGCGTCGCGCATGCCGATGTTCGAATCCACCAGTGTTGGCCGACGACCCAAGCCTTCAACCGCTTGCCCGGGAATCCAGTTCTGCAGGTCTAGGCTCGCGCCGTTCTGGCGTGCGCCTTTGATGGTGTTGCCTTCGGCCAGGTCCAGCCAGGAGTCACCGCCCGGATCGAGGCATACCGACCCGTTGATGCGTTTGCAGTTGTCCAGGGTGCGCATCAGGCTGCGACCGCACAGAACGTTGAGCGGGTTGGTGTGGGCGACGAAGGTCCGCACGTAATCGTCCGCAGGGTTCAACACGATCTCTTCCGGCTTGCTGTACTGGACGATCCGACCGTCTTTCATGATCGCGATACGGCTGCCGAGCTTCAGGGCTTCATCGAGGTCGTGGCTCACGAACACGATGGTTTTGTTCAGCTTGCTTTGCAGTTCCAGCAGTTCGTCTTGCAGGCCTTGGCGGATCAGCGGGTCGAGGGCCGAGAACGGTTCGTCCATCAGCAGAATGTCGGCATCCATCGCCAGCGCGCGGGCCAGGCCCACACGTTGCTGCATACCACCGGAGAGCTCGTCCGGCTTCTTGTTGCGCCACTGGGTCAGGCCCACCAGCTCAAGTTTTTCATCGACCAGTTTTTTCCGTTCCTTCTCCGGACGACCCTGCATTTCCAGACCGAAGCTGATGTTCTCGCGAACGGTCAGCCAAGGCATCAGGGCGAACTTCTGGAACACCATAGCAATGCGCTTGGTGCGCATCATTTTCAGTTCCGCCGGGGTGCAGGAAGCGATGTCGATCTGCTTGCCTTCGTGCTCGACGAACAGTTTGCCGCGGCTGACGGTATTGAGGCCGTTGATGCAGCGCAGCAAGCTGGACTTGCCGGAGCCGGACAGGCCCATCAGTACGCAGATTTCACCTTTTTCGACGTCCAGGCTGGCCTTTTCGACGCCGACAATCTGCCCAGTCTTTTTCAGGATCTGGTCGCGGGTCATGCCCTGGTCGAGGAGTTTCAAGGCCTCGCGCGGGTCTTTGGAGAAGATTACGTCGACGTCTTCGAAGCGAATAATGCTCATGCGTCACCCCCTACTTTGGCTTCGGGTTGTTTGCAGATACGGTCGAGCATGATCGCCAGCAATACGATCGCCAGGCCGGCTTCGAAGCCCAGGGCGATATCAGCAGTGTTCAGTGCGTTGACCACGGGTTTGCCCAGACCGTCGGCGCCCACCAGTGCCGCGATCACCACCATCGACAGCGACAGCATGATGCACTGGGTGATACCGGCCGCGATGCTTGGCATGGCGTAGGGCAGTTCGATGCGTGCGAGCAGTTGACGGCGCGAGCAGCCGAAGGCTTTGCCAGCGTCCATCAATTCTGCGGGAACATCACGGATACCCAGGTAGGTCAGGCGGATAGGCGCGGCAATTGCGAACACCACCGTAGAAATCAGGCCTGGGACCACACCCAGACCGAAGAGGGTCAGGGTAGGAATGAGGTACACGAAGGTCGGTACGGTCTGCATCAGATCGAGCACCGGACGCATCAGTGTGTAGAACATCGGTTTGTGCGCGGCGACGATGCCCAACGGCACGCCGATGACCACGCAGACCAAGGTGGCGAACAACACCTGGGCAAGGGTTTCCATGGTTTCCTGCCAATACCCCAGATTGAGGATCAGCAGGAAGGAGGCGATAACAAAAACGGTCAGGCCCCACTTTCGTTGAATGAAGTGTGCCAGTAGCGCGATGAGGCCGATCAATGCCAGCGGGTTGAACCAGGTCAGCGCAAAAGTCACGCCGTGGATCATCGTTTCCAGTGACACGGCGATCGCGTCGAAGGTGTTGGCGCCGTGTTGCGTCAACCATTCAACGAAGCCCGCGATGTACTGGCCTAGAGGTATTTTCTGATCAATCAGCATGGTAGTGAACGTCCGCATGCAAGGAAATAAACAGCCCGGGCGAGCGAACCCGCCCGGCGTAAGCGATGCTTCCTAATTCAAGGCTGCGCGAGCTTGGCTTTCACGGCCTCCAGGCCTGGTTTACCGTCAATGGTGGTCACGCCAGCGAGCCAGGTATCGAGCACCTGTGGATTCTTTTTCAGCCAGGCCTTGGCGGCCGCGTCAGGCTTCATTTTGTCGTCCAGGACGTTGCCCATCAGCGTGCTTTCCATGTCGAGGGTGAACGCCAGGTTTTTCAGCAACTGTCCAACGTTGCTGCATTCCTGGGCGTAGCCCTTGCGGGTGTTGGTGAAGATGGTCGCCTGGCCGAAGTTCGGGCCGAAGTAGTCGTCGCCGCCCGTCAGGTACTTCATCTTGAAACGCGTGTTCATCGGGTGCGGTTCCCAGCCCAGGAACACCACGGCGGTGTTGCGACGCTGAGCGCGATCGACTTGCGAGAGCATGCCTGCCTCGCTGGACTCGACCACCTTGAAGCCGGCGGCTTTCAAGCCGAAGGCGTCCTTGTCGATCATGCTCTGGATCAGACGGTTGCCGTCGTTACCCGGCTCGATGCCGTAGATCTTGCCGTCGAGTTCTTTCTTGAACTTGGCGATATCGGCGAAATCCTTCAGACCCTTGTTATACAACTCTTCGGGGACGGCGAGTGTGTATTTTGCGTTTTCCAGGTTGGCGCGCAGGGTCTCCACAGTGCCGGCTTCGCGGTAGGCTTTGATGTCGTTTTCCATGGTCGGCATCCAGTTACCGAGGAATACGTCCATGTTCTTGCCGTCGGCCAGGGACTTATAGGTCACCGGCACGGAAATCATCGTGGTTTTGGTTTTGTAGCCCAGGGCTTCGAGTACGACGCTGGTGGTGGCGGTGGTGACAGTAATGTCAGTCCAGCCGACATCGGAGAAGTTTACGGTGCTGCATTGAGCCGGTTCTGCGGCTTGCGCCAGAACCGGCAGACTTAGCATGGCGGCCAACAACAACGACGGGGAACCTTTCATGGGTGGACTCCTTGGTGTTTTTTTTTGGCAGTGTTCCGACTGGACCACCGCACTTATGTGTTGCGGTTGGATGGCGTTTTGGAGACAGCTTTACCACGGCGCCTTGCAATCGAGTCGATACGATCATGTACCAGTGAAAATCTGACGCCTACAGGGTGCGTCGTAACCAGTACAGGGATGGTCGCATCCAGTGTTGGTGAGGTCGTTTACAGCTATTTTCAGCCCTTTCTGCTCCTTTGAGCCGTAAAAAAACCGTGAAAACGTAGCGCTGATGGCTCGCGGCGTTGGTGGGCATGAGTGGGTCGGTGTGAGACGTCGAACGACACGGTAAAAGCCTGATGATGCGGCCATCCCGGCGGATTGCAGCTTGAGCGTAGCAGCTCCGTCACTGGGCGCTTTTGCGTCTGGAGTTGGCACATCCAGGAGTTCGGCAGTAATGGCTATCAGTGTTTTCGACCTGTTCAAAATCGGCATCGGCCCTTCCAGTTCGCACACCGTGGGACCCATGCGGGCCGCGGCGCTGTTCGTGCAAGGTTTGCGTGAGCAGGGTCTTTTGGAACAAGTACGGCGCGTCGAAGTTCAGCTTTATGGTTCGTTGTCGGCCACCGGCATCGGTCACGGCAGCGACAACGCGGTGATCATGGGGCTGATGGGCGAGTGGCCGGACGCGATCGATCCGTCGCAAATCGGCCTCCGCATCGAAACCCTGCGCGAAACCCACACGCTGTTGCTCGACGGTTGTTTGTCGGTCCCGTTCATCTGGGCCCGGGACATGCGCCTGATCGACGAGAACCTGCCGTTCCACCCTAACGCCATGACGCTGATCGTCGAAGGTGATGACGGCGAGCTGCATCGCGACACCTACTATTCCATCGGCGGCGGTTTTGTCGTGGACGAAGCCCAGGCTTCCAGCGGCGTGGTCGATCTGGATCGCACCGTGTTGCCGTACGACTTCTCCAGCGCCGTCGAACTGCTCAGCCTCTGTAAGCAGCACAACCTGCGCGTCGCCGAATTGATGATGGCCAACGAGAAGGTCTGGCGCAGCGAAGAGGAAATTCGCGCTGGCCTGATGACACTCTGGCGCGCCATGCAGGATTGCGTCGAACAAGGCCTCAAGCACGAAGGCATCTTGCCCGGCGGCCTGAATGTGCGCCGTCGCGCGGCCAGGTTGCACCGCAGCCTGCAAGAGTTGGGAAAACCCAATGTGATCGGCTCGACGCTGAGCGCAATGGAGTGGGTCAACCTGTTCGCCCTGGCGGTCAACGAAGAAAACGCCGCTGGCGGGCGCATGGTGACTGCACCGACCAATGGCGCGGCGGGGATCATTCCGGCGGTGCTGCATTACTTTATGAAGTTCAGCGAGGTGGTGACTGACGCCAACGTAGTCGACTATTTCCTCAGTGCGGCGGCGGTAGGGATTCTGTGCAAGAAAAACGCTTCGATTTCCGGTGCGGAAGTCGGTTGCCAGGGCGAAGTCGGTTCGGCTTGCGCCATGGCGGCGGCCGGGCTGGCGGAGATTCTGGGTGCGACACCGGAGCAGCTGTGTAACGCGGCGGAAATCGGTCTGGAACATAACCTCGGCCTGACCTGCGACCCGGTGGGCGGGCTGGTGCAAGTACCGTGCATCGAGCGCAATGCGATTGCCGCGGTGAAGGCGATCAACGCAGCGCAGATGGCGCTGCGTGGCGACGGTCAGCACTTTATCTCGCTGGATCGGGTGATCCGCACGATGCGTGATACCGGCGCGGACATGCATGACAAATATAAAGAGACATCGCGCGGTGGGTTGGCGGTTAGCGCCGTCGAGTGCTGAAACCGAGTTGAAACCATCGCGGGCAAGCCCGCTCCCACAGGATTTGTTGTGTAGTCGAGAACTGAGTCACGCCACAAATCCCTGTGGGAGCGGGCTTGCCCGCGATGGGCCAGACCAGTCAAAACTGCGCGCTAAGTGAACACCCAATCCAAAACGCGCCACGTTTTGGCGCGTCGCTTACAGATAAGCCACTTGCCGGAGATCCGGGATCCAAGCTGGCCATTACCGCCTGTCACCTGTGCTTGCGGTGACACTCTTTACCAGGTCGCTGTAGCCCTGTTCCCACAAGTGCTACCGATTTGCTCACGCCCAACTGGGCAGAGCGCCTCCCGCCGATAATGGCACTTATAACCCCCACTCGCGGCGCGGCTTATATAGACGCGGCGCGACGTCGTTTTCAGGAGTTATTGAACGGCCATTCAACTTTAGGCATGGCATTTGCTCTGTCATTACAAAGCCCGTCTCCCACGCGAGAACGATGGCAATAACAAGAGCCTCCGCCTGAGGCCATCACCCGCTTTGTGTGAGGAGATACCGCGATGACGACGTTCAACTCCGGGGCCCAACCCCAGAACCGTGCGCCTCAATCCATCGGCTTTTTGCTGCTGGACAATTTCACGCTTATTTCTCTGGCCTCCGCAGTAGAACCCCTGCGCATGGCCAACCAACTGTCCGGCCGCGAGCTGTATCGCTGGACCACACTCACCGTCGACGGTGGTCAGGTCTGGGCCAGTGACGGTCTGCAAATCACTCCCGACTGCTCCATGCACAAAGCACCTGCCCTGGACACCATCATTGTCTGCGGCGGTATCGGCATCCAGCGCACTGTTACCCGTGAACACGTTTCGTGGCTGCAAAGCCAGGCGCGTCAGTCCCGTCGTCTCGGTGCGGTCTGCACCGGCAGCTGGGCCCTGGCGTGCGCCGGCCTGCTGGATGGTTTCGATTGCAGTGTGCACTGGGAGTGCCTGGCCTCGATGCAGGAAGCGTTCCCGCGTGTGGCCATGAGTACCCGTCTGTTCACCCTCGACCGTAACCGTTTCACCAGCTCCGGCGGCACCGCGCCGCTGGACATGATGCTGCACCTGATCAGCCGCGATCACGGTCGTGAACTGTCGGCCGCGATTTCGGAAATGTTCGTCTACGAGCGCATCCGCAACGAGCAGGATCACCAGCGTGTGCCGCTCAAGCACATGCTCGGCACCAACCAGCCGAAGTTGCAGGAAATCGTCGCGCTGATGGAGGCCAACCTCGAAGAGCCGATCGACCTCGACGAACTGGCGGTGTACGTCGCCGTGTCGCGTCGTCAGCTGGAGCGGCTGTTCCAGAAATACCTGCACTGCTCGCCATCGCGTTATTACCTGAAACTGCGCTTGATCCGCGCCCGGCAGCTGCTCAAGCAAACGCCGATGTCGATCATCGAAGTGGCATCGGTGTGTGGCTTCGTGTCCACGCCACACTTCTCCAAGTGCTACCGCGAATACTTCGGCATCCCGCCGCGTGACGAGCGCGTAGGGTCCAACACCACGCAACAAGTGGCGATGATGCCACTGCCGCAGGCACTGGTGCTGTCGCCATTGTCGGGGCCGTTGTCGGCGTTGAGTCAGGCGCGTAATGAGTCGACTTTCGCTAGCGTAAGGCTCTAAGACCGGGTTGGCTTCATCGTCGGAACGCCGCCCGGAGCAAGCTCGCTCCCACATTGACCGAGTTCTCTCAGGGGAATGCGGTCAACTGTAGGAGCGAGCTTGCTCGCGATGGGTTCTATCAGGCGCTACGACTCTGCTGATACTCCGCCAACGCGGGCAGCAATTGCTTGTCGATGGCCTGGCGCACGGCCGGCAGGATGGTCGCGCTGCTGGTGTACATCTGCTTGACCATTGTCCGCAGTTCCGTTGCCCGTTCGTTGTTCAAACCCCGTACCGCGCATTCGCAGGCCTGCTCAGCGGTTGCACCAGGGGGTATTGCAAATCCTAACGCCTTGAGCTGGCCCAACAGGTCTTCCTGGTCAATCAAATCGGCGTACATCATGACGCAATCCTTCTTCAGGGAACGGTGTCGTGGCTCGATTCTCGTAGGGGTACGGAGTGGCGGCAAGGACGATTTGTCGCAATGGCCGCAATACCTATGAACAGGTCGTTTTCGGCTAACTTGCGCAGGAGGAGAGTGGGCACACTGGGATCAGCTGGCTTCACGAAGGTTTGGTCACCCTCGCGCAACGGCTCCTCAACAGTACCCACCTCTGCCCCGATCCTGTCACGGCTTGATCGGGGTTTTTTTTGCCTGTGAATCAGGTGTGGAAGTGTTGATTGGACTGACGCCATCGCGAGCAAGCTCGCTCCCACATTGGAACTGTGTCGTACACAAATACTGTGTCCGCTGCAGATCCCTGTGGGAGCGAGCTTGCTCGCGATGAACGATGACGCGGTTTAACGCTGCAGCACGAGAATGCGCGACAACAATTCATCACGGTCGACATAGCAACCCTGAAAATGCCGGGCGCCGGTGGCGGGGTCGAAGGCGTTGCGGGCGTGGAGGGTGCGGCGGTTGTCGAAACACCACATTTCGCCGGCATTTAACCGCGTCATCACGCGGAATCGCGTTTCCCGGGTCATCGCAATAAAGCGGCGGTAGGCGTGATAGAGAGCGGGCATCTGCTCGACCGACGCATCGAACGGACCACGCAGAAAATTCGCCATGCGGATTTCCGAAACCTGCCCAAAGGCATCCAGCGCGATGATCGGCGCGAGACAGCGGTAGTCGCTGTGGCGGTCTTTGTTGCGGAATTCCACAGGGATTTCGCAGAGGCTTTTAAACGCCTCGGGATCTTCCTGACGCAAGGCTTCGGCAATGGCAAAACCGTCGACGAAAATACTCTCGCCACCCTCGGCGTCATTCACCAGGCAATGCAGAAATTGCAGCCCCGGTTGTAACTCCCGGGTTGGCAGGTCGCTGTGCAGCGGCAGGTTGAAAGCGGTGTAAGCATTGCTGTCGGCATCGGCCTTGGATTGCACGTTGAACAGCACGCCAAAATTGCTCTCGCGGATGAAGGAAATCCGCTGGGCAATCAGCTTCAACGAGCCCGGCTCGGTGGGCATTCCGCGGACCCGAGTCAGGCCGGTATCGCGCACGGCCAGCAGCCATTGCAGCAAGGCGTCGTTGTCGTTCATCAACGCCTGGTATTCGAACACCGGCAGCGTCAGGTGGCTGTTCCAGAGCTGGCTTATTGGCTTGGATGCCCGGCGTTCGGCGCGGGACTCATCGTCGTAGGCGTGGGCCCGTAACCAGCCAGGATCGAAGCGGCTGAGATGGCCGTCCTGCCAATCGACACGCAGGCAGCCTTCGGCATCAATGCTGACGTCCGAGGGCTTCAGGTTTTCGGCGACGTCGACGATTTCCAGCACTTGCTCGCGGGTCACGGTGTAGACGCACAGCGGGCACGGACAGTTGTCCCGCAGCCACTGATGATGAAAGGGGCTGACACGGTCATCGGCCCACTTCACTTGAATTCGGTCCGCCAGGGTGTGTACGGCGGTCAACGCGCTGATCAACGGGTAGATACGGAAGTCGGCAAAAGCGGCGGCGGTGTTCAATGGCGATCTCCTTGTTATTTTTTAGGGGGTAACGCGATCACTCGGCCAATGTAGTCGGGGGCGGGAAGGTCGGTTTGCTCGGCGACGAGGGCTTGCAGCTTGCTCAAGGTGTCTTCGCTGAACGGTGCGGAGCGCGGCCCGGCAAGATCGACGTGCAGCAACATTTGCTCGTTGCCCGCCAATTCCTTCTCATCCCCCGCCAGATGCAGGCTGTGATAGAGGTGCAGGCGTTTGCTGTCGTGGCCGATGATTTGGGTGTGCACTTCGACGTCGGCGTCGAGCTTCACTTCGTGCAGGTAATTGAGGTGCAGTTCGAGGGTAAACAGCGAATTGCCGCTGGCTTCGCGGTTGCTGCTGTCCATGCCCAGACGATCCATCAGCGCGTCGGTGGCGTAGCTGAAGATGAGCAGGTAGAAGGCATCGCGCAGGTGGCCGTTGTAATCGACCCAGTCGGGGATGATTTTGGTTTGGTAGGTGGTTAGGGTGGGCATGGTGAGTGATCCAGCGTTGGTGGTGTCTGGGCTGTCGCTATCGCGGGCAAGCCCGCTCCCACAGTGATTTGAGGTGGATATACAATCTATGCCACTCAGTAGATCCCTGTGGGAGCGGGCTTGCCCGCGATGAGGCCAGACCTGCTGGCCCCTGACTTGGTTTATTCGCTAAACGCCATGCCATGTTTGGCCTTGGTGGTCTTCACCGCCTCCAGCACCGCCAGCAAGCAATCATCACGATAGCGCTCCAGCGCCGAAATGCTGTGTGTGCCCAACTGATCACTGGTGCCATCCACTACATCATCGATCAACTTGTCCGTCAGCTCCGGCGCCGGCAGATACGTCCACGGCAACTGCAACGCCGGCCCGAATTGCGCCATGAAGTGCCGCATGCCCGCATCGCCACCCGCCAGGGTGTACGTCAAGAACGTGCCCATGAACGACCAGCGCAGGCCCGCACCAAAGCGGATCGCATCATCGATTTCACCGGTGGTCGCCACACCGTCGTTAACCAGGTGCAGCGCCTCACGCCACAGCGCTTCGAGCAAGCGGTCGGCGATAAAACCGGGTACTTCCTTGCGCACATGCAGCGGACGCATGCCCAGGGATTCATAGACTTTCATTGCCGCTTGAACGGCTTGCGGGGCGGTGTTTTTGCCGCCAACCACTTCCACCAGCGGCAGCAGATAAACCGGGTTGAACGGGTGCCCGACGACGCAGCGTTCCGGGTGCGTCGAACTCTCGTAGAACTCGCTCGGCAACAGGCCGGAAGTACTGGAACCGATCAAGGCATTGGGTTTGGCCGCTGCGCTGATTTTGGCGTGTAGTTCCAGTTTCAGGTCCAGACGCTCAGGGGCGCTTTCCTGAATGAAATCCGCGTCGCGAACGCATTCTTCAATGGTTGCGACAAAGCGCAGCCGATCCTGCGATGCACCCGGCGCAAGGCCCTGTTTCTCCAAAGCACCCCAGGCATTGGCGACGCGTTTGCGCAGCGCGGCTTCGGCACCGGGCGCCGGGTCCCAGGCCACCACGTCGAGGCCGTGGGCGAGGGCGCGAGACACCCAACCGCTGCCGATGACACCGCTGCCCAGGGCGGCGAAGGTTTTGATTTCGGTGATAAAAGTCATGGCAATTCCAGAATTTGAAAAGGTCGATTAACCGCGCTTGGTCAGGCCCATTTTTGCCCGGCCTTCCGCCGGCGTCAGAACACGGGCGCCGAGACGGCTGAGGATTTCCGAGGCGCGTTCGACCAGTTGGCCGTTGGTCGCCAGTACGCCCTTGTCCAGCCAGATGTTGTCTTCCAGGCCGACCCGCACGTTGCCGCCAAGCAGCACCGCTTGCGCAGCCATCGGCATTTGCATGCGACCGATGCCGAAACCGGCCCAGACCGCATTGGCAGGCAGGTTGTCGACCATGGCCTTCATGGTGGTGGTGTCGGCCGGCGCGCCCCACGGGATGCCCAGGCAAAGTTGGAACAGCGGGTCATCGAGCAACCCTTCCTTGATCATCTGCTTGGCGAACCACAGGTGACCAGTGTCGAAAATTTCCAGCTCGGCTTTCACGCCCAGCTCTTGAATTCGCTTCGCGCCGGAACGGAGTTGCGCCGGGGTGGACACGTAAATGGTGTCCCCGTCGCCAAAGTTCAGGGTGCCGCAATCGAGGGTGCAGATTTCCGGTAGCAGCTCTTCAACGTGGGCCAGACGGGTCAGCGGACCGACCAGGTCGGTGTTCGGGCCGAACTCCATCGGGTTCTCGCCCGCGCCGATTTCCAGGTCGCCACCCATGCCAGCGGTGAGGTTGACGATGATGTCGACGTCCGCCTCGCGGATGCGCTCCATCACTTCGCGATACAGCGCTACATCACGGCTGAATTTGCCGGTTTCGGGGTTACGCACGTGGCAGTGGACCACGGTGGCGCCGGCCTTGGCGGCTTCCACGGCGGCCGCGGCGATTTGTTTCGGGGTGACCGGCACGTGTGGGCTCTTGCTGGTCGTGTCGCCAGCACCGGTGAGTGCGCAGGTGATGATGACGTCGTGGTTCATGAGGCGGGTTCCTTGCAGGCGTGATGATTCCGTTCGCAGCCCGGTCGGGCTGCGAGTCGGTGGTTCAATCGGGTTTATTTGGTCGTCAGTTGCAGGTTTTCAGCAGCGGGTTTGCCATCGAAGGTGGTCACGCCTTCGAGCCAGCGTTGCTTGTCTTGCGGGTGATCTTTCAGCCATTGCTTGGCCGACTCGAAGGCGTCCTTGTGATCCAGCAATGGCTGCATCATCCGGCTCTCGTCTTCGGCGGTGTAGGTCAGGTTGCTCAGCAAACGACCGATGTTCGGGCACTGCTGCGCGTAATTCGGCGAGGTGACGGTCCAGACCGTGGCCATGCCTTCGTTCGGGCCCAGGGCGTCTTCGCTGCCGGTGAGGTACGTCATCTTCACGTTGACGTTCATCGGATGCGGCGCCCAGCCGAAGAACACCACGGCCTCTTTGCGTCGCACGGCGCGATCCACCGCCGCGAGCATGCCAGCCTCACTGGACTCGACCAACTGGAACTTGCCGAGGCCAAACTGGTTCTTGGCGATCATCGCCTTGATCTGGGTGTTGGCGCCCGAACCTGGCTCGATGCCGTAGATCTTGCCGCCCAATTCTTTCTCGAACTTGGCGATGTCGGCGAAGGTTTTCAGGCCCTTGTCGGCGAGGTAAGTCGGTACGGCGAGGGTGGCACGGGCGTCTTTCAGGCTTGGCGCCTCAAGCACCTTGACCTGATTGGCCGCGACGAACGGCGTGATGGTCTGGGTCATCAGCGGGTTCCAGTAGCCCAGGAACAAGTCCAGGCGCTGGTCGCGGATCCCGGCGAAGATGATTTGCTGGGAAGCGCTGGTTTGTTTGGTGTTGTAGCCGAGGCCATCGAGCAGGACTTGGGTCATGGCACTGGTGGCGATCACGTCGGTCCAGTTCACAACGCCCATGCGCACGTTCTGGCATGAAGCAGGTTCGGCCGCCATGACGCTGGCGCTCAAGAAAGCGGTACCGCTGAGTGCAAGAACACAGCTGCTGATCAGTCGTTTCATGTCGGGTTCCTCGGCAGGTCGTTATTGTGGGTCCGGTCGTCTTCGTGCGCCGGTGATGCCAAGTTACGCAGCTCAAGCCCTGCTGAAACGCACTGCGGCGACCAGCTCTTGCACTGCAGCGACCTGCGCTCTTGAATGCCGCCGGCAAGTGGCGTATCAACGTCCACACGCTTCCCGCCTTCTCGCTACCTGCCATCGAGTGCGCTCCATGTCCCAGGATTTCTACTTCTTGTTGATGCCGGGTTTCTCGGCCATCGGTTTCATCTCGGCCATCGAGCCGTTGCGGGTCGCCAATCGCTTTCGTGGCGAGCTTTACCGCTGGCATGTGCTCAGTGCGGACGGCGGGGCGGTGCTGGCCAGCAACGGCATGTCGGTCAACGCCGATGCGGCGCTGGAACCGCTGAAGAAAGGCGCAACGCTATTGGTGGTCGCCGGCTTCGAACCCCTGAAATTCGCAACCCCGGCGCTGGAACACTGGTTGCGCCGTCTGGACAACGAAGGCGTGACCCTCGGTGCCATCGACACCGGCAGTTTCGTCCTCGCCGAAGCCGGCCTGCTCGACGGCCATCGCCTGACCCTGCACTGGGAAGCCATCGACGCGTTCAAGGAGTCCTATCCACAGCTCAGCGTCACTCAGGAGCTGTTCGAGATCGACCGCCGGCGCATTACCTCCGCCGGCGGCACCGCTTCCATCGACCTGATGCTCGACCTCATCAGCCAGGCCCACGGCCCGGAACTGGCGATCCAGGTCAGCGAGCAATTTGTGCTCGGCCGCATCCGCCCACGCAAAGACCACCAGCGCATGGAAGTCGCCACGCGTTATGGCATCAGCAACAAGAAACTGGTGCAGGTGATCGGTGAGATGGAGCAGCACAGCGAACCACCGTTGAGCACATTGGCGTTAGCCGAATCGATCAAGGTGACGCGGCGGCAGTTGGAGCGATTGTTTCGCCTGCACCTGAACGACACGCCGAGCAATTTCTACCTGCGCTTACGGCTGGAGAAAGCGCGGCAGTTGCTGCGGCAGACGGACATGAGCGTGCTGGAGGTGAGTATTGCCTGCGGGTTTGAATCACCGTCGTATTTCACCCGTAGTTATCGGGCGCGTTTTGCGCGGTGCCCGCGGGAAGATCGCCGCACCGCCCAAGCATGAATGAGTTATTTTTTCATCAGCGCCGAGCACGCTGCTTTGTAAGCCTCATGCTGATACTTGTTCAGTGTGCCCGGCAGTTCAAAGTTGAACTTCTTGTTCTGCGCGTTGATGGTCTGTGGCGACAGCAGCGTGACCTCGCAATTTTCCAGCATCTGGAAAACACCCTCGATCTTGAACGTGGTCGGCCCACCGGCGAACTCACCTTTCTTGCTGCGCTTCTTGATCGCGATCCGGTCGATGGAGTTCTCGCGCACAAACGACGCCACCTGAGCGGCAAAAACTTTGACGTTCGGCGCTTCGTCGTCATCGTCGAGGGCGATTTTCTTGGTGGCTAAAGCGACGTGGCTCAGCGCCTGACCGTCGAGAGAGGCCACGGCAATGATTGCTTCGCTGCCTTTGATTTCGATGCCGCAGATTTTCATTTGAGTCCCTTTCCTCGTTAGTGGAGTGCAGCTTACAGCTCGAGTTGATTGGCTTTGATGCCAAAAGCTGCGGCGATTTTTTCACGAGTGGCCTTGCGCGGCTTGGCGACAGTCTCCTGCTGGGCGAAGGCCGGTTGGGAGATACCCATGCGTTTGGCCACTTCATCCTGAGTAAGGTTCAGATGTTCGCGCCAGGCGCGAATTGGTGTTGCGCCGTCGACGATACGGCTGACCACCTCATGAGGGATCAGGTCGGGCTCGATTTTATGCGCCACGTATTGCGCGTATGGGATAACCACGAAGGCGGGGTTTCCGTCAGCGTCATTAATAATTTGAATGTCAGTAGGTGCGCTCATCGCGTTTTTTGACCTCTTGAATACTGATCACTTTAATTGCGCCATCCCA
Source organism: Pseudomonas sp. NPDC098740 (assembly GCF_044760065.1). NCBI lineage: Bacteria > Pseudomonadati > Pseudomonadota > Gammaproteobacteria > Pseudomonadales > Pseudomonadaceae > Pseudomonas > Pseudomonas sp. NPDC098740. The sequence goes on from NZ_JBIWAM010000007.1 coordinate 152,212, forward strand.
GTCGAACATGATCCGATAATTGCCGACTCGCAGACGGTAGGCGTAATCATGACCAACCAGTGCTTTGACGTTGCCCACATCAGGCATGTCAGCCAGCACCGTGACGGCATCACGAACCTGGATCTGATGAGCGGAATGCAATTTCAGAAGCTGCTTAACGGCCTTTCGAGTCCAGTGGATGCTGTTCATAGGAGAATATAAGTCTTTTATAAGATTTGCTAATCTTTACTTATATTTTACAGGTCGCAAACAAACGAAACGTGTCGGCATGTTGCCCGACTGAAACGGTCGTTTAGTGAGCTAAAGGGCGGTTGTAGGCGTGATGAAAACTGCTTGTGGGAAAGGTCATTTCTTGCGGTTAGAAAGCTGGCGACAGCACCAGCTTCCGACGGACGATAAGGTTCACTCCTGCCCAATCGACTCCAAAAACTCCGACCGCTCATCACTCATTCGCGCCACGCAATCATTCTGCGCGATGGTGAATGCCTTGCTACCGGTCGTCGCCGGAAACGCCTCAACCGCGCAATCCGCATCACGCGTCTTCAGCCATTGCTGTTGCGCCGCCTTGAGCTTGGCGGTGATGTCGGTCAGTTGCGCAGGGTTTTTGCCGTAGAGCGTCTGCATGCGCTCGGTCAGGCTTTTGTAGTTTTCGCTCAGCAGGTCTTCGGCGGTGGTTCTGCCGTAGACCGAGCATTCCAGGGTCTGGACCTCGTTTTCGACTTTGTCGCAGGGATTGTCGTCGGACTCTTCCGCCGCGTGTACGCCGGTGGCTATCAGTGCTAACGCCAGGAAGATCGATTTCATTACGTCGCCGCCCCTTATTCAGTGAAATATCCAGTAATGGAGCGAATTCTGGCCCATGCGCAAGCCCTTGAACAGGTGGCCCATGACGTCCGGCGACGACCCTTTGTCGCGGATTGACGCTTTCGGCAAACCCCCTGTCGTTTTTGCACCCGGCTGCCCCCTCCCTCAGGCATATGCTGGCCCCAAAGCGCCGACACACGATTCGGCGCATGAATCGCTAATAGGGGACAGCCTGATGAGCCCAGCCGAATTGCACGCCGACAGCATCGTTATCGACGGGCTGATTATTGCCAAGTGGAACCGTGAGCTGTTCGAAGACATGCGCAAGGGCGGTCTGACCGCGGCCAACTGCACCGTGTCGGTGTGGGAGGGCTTCCAGGCCACCGTCAACAATATCGCCGCCAGCCAGAAGCTGATCCGCGAGAACAGCGACCTGGTGATTCCAGTGCGCACCACCGCCGATATTCGCAAGGCCAAGGAGCAGGGCAAAACCGGCATCCTCTTCGGCTTCCAGAATGCTCACGCCTTTGAAGACCAGATCGGCTACGTCGAGGTTTTCAAGCAGCTCGGCGTCGGTATCGTGCAGATGTGCTACAACACCCAAAACCTGGTCGGTACCGGCTGCTACGAGCGCGATGGCGGCCTGTCGGGTTTCGGTCGTGAAATCGTCGCCGAGATGAACCGCGTCGGGGTCATGTGCGACCTGTCCCACGTGGGTTCCAAGACTTCCGAAGAAGTCATCCTCGAATCGAAGAAACCGGTTTGCTACTCCCACTGCCTGCCGTCGGGTCTGAAAATTCACCCGCGCAACAAGTCCGATGAAGAACTGAAGTTCATCGCCGACCACGGCGGTTTCGTCGGCGTGACCATGTTCGCGCCGTTCCTGGCCAAGGGCATCGATTCGACCATCGACGATTACGCCGAAGCCATCGAATACACCATGAACATCGTCGGCGAAGACGCCATCGGCATCGGCACCGACTTCACCCAGGGCCATGGCCAGGACTTCTTCGAGTACCTGACCCATGACAAGGGCTACGCCCGCCGTCTGACCAGCTTCGGCAAGATCATCAACCCGCTGGGCATCCGCACCGTCGGCGAGTTCCCGAACCTGACCGAAACCCTGCTCAAGCGCAGCCATTCCGAGCGCGTGGTCCGCAAGATCATGGGCGAGAACTGGGTCAACGTCCTCAAGGACGTCTGGGGCGAGTAACCCCACTTTGAACAACGATCCCTTGTAGCAGCTGCCGAGGTACGAGGCTGCGTCGGGCTGCGAAGCGGCCCCCGAGGGCGGTCCTACGGACACGCAACGCAGCCTCGTACCTCGGCAGCTGCTACGCAAAACACACAACGAATTTTTCTGGAGTTAAGTTTCCATGGCCAAGATCGCCCCGCAATTGCCAATCGAAGTCGACAGCGAAACCGGTGTCTGGACCTCCGACGCCCTGCCAATGCTGTACGTACCGCGTCACTTCTTTGTCAACAACCACATGGGCATCGAGGAAGTGCTGGGCGCCGACGCCTACGCCGAAATCCTCTACAAGGCCGGCTACAAATCCGCCTGGCACTGGTGTGAGAAAGAAGCTGAATGCCACGGCCTGGAAGGCGTTGCGGTGTTCGAGCACTACATGAAGCGTCTGTCGCAGCGCGGCTGGGGCCTGTTCAAGATCCAGGACATCGACCTCGACAAAGGCACTGCCAGCGTCAAGCTTGAACACTCGGCGTTCGTCTACGTGTACGGCAAGGTCGGTCGCAAGGTCGACTACATGTTCACTGGCTGGTTTGCCGGTGCCATGGACCAGATTCTGCAAGCCCGCGGCAGCAAGATCCGCACCGTTGCCGAACAGGTTTACGGTGGCTCCGAAGAAGGCCACGACGACGGCCTGTTCACCGTCAAGCCGTTGTAAGTCGAGGAACCCGCCATGGCTTTCGAAGCAATGTTCCAGCCGATCCAGATCGGCAAACTGACCATCCGCAACCGCGTGCTCAGCACCGCGCACGCCGAGGTCTATGCCACCGACGGCGGCATGACCACCGACCGGTACGTCAAGTATTACGAAGAGAAAGCCAAGGGCGGGATCGGCCTGGCGATTTGCGGCGGTTCCTCCAGTGTGGCCATCGACAGCCCGCAAGGCTGGTGGAAGTCGGTCAACCTGGCCGACGACCGGATCATTCCGCACTTCCAGAACCTGGCCGATGCCATGCACAAGCATGGCGCCAAGATCATGATCCAGATTACCCACATGGGCCGTCGTTCCCGTTGGGACGGCGAGCATTGGCCAACCCTGCTGTCGCCGTCGGGCATCCGTGAGCCGGTGCACCGTGCGACCTGCAAAACCATCGAGCCTGAAGAAATCTGGCGGGTAATCGGCAACTACGCCACTGCGGCTGGCCGCGCCAAGGCCGGTGGCCTGGACGGCGTCGAATTGTCCGCCGTGCACCAACACATGATCGACCAGTTCTGGAGTCCGCGGGTCAACAAACGCACCGACGAGTGGGGCGGCAGTTTCGAGAACCGCATGCGTTTCGGCCTGGAAGTGATCAAGGCTGTGCGGGCTGAAGTCGGCCCGGATTTCTGCGTCGGCATTCGTCTGTGCGGTGACGAATTCCACCCGGACGGCTTGTCCCACGAGGACATGAAGCAGATCGCCAAGTACTACGATGACACCGGCATGATCGACTTCATCGGCGTGGTGGGTTCGGGTTGCGACACCCATAACACCCTGGCCAACGTTATCCCGAACATGAGTTATCCACCGGAGCCGTTCCTGCACCTGGCTGCCGGTATCAAAGAAGTGGTCAAGGCCCCTGTTTTGCACGCGCAGAACATCAAGGACCCGAACCAGGCGACCCGTATTCTGGAAGGCGGCTACGTGGATATGGTCGGTATGACCCGCGCTCACATCGCCGACCCGCACCTGATCGCCAAGATCAAAATGGGCCAGGTCGACCAGATCAGGCAATGCGTCGGCGCCAACTACTGCATCGACCGTCAATATCAGGGTCTGGACGTGTTGTGCATCCAGAACGCTGCGACCTCCCGTGAATACATGGGCGTGCCGCACATCATCGAGAAGTCGACCGGTGTGAAGCGCAAGGTAGTCGTCGTCGGTGCCGGTCCTGCCGGGATGGAAGCCGCGCGAGTGTCGGCCGAACGTGGCCACGACGTGACCCTGTTCGAGAAGAAAGAATTCATCGGTGGCCAGATCACCACCGCCTCGAAAGCCCCGCAACGGGACCAGATTGCCGGTATTACGCGCTGGTTCCAGCTTGAGCTGGCGCGTTTGAAAGTCGACCTGCGCCTCGGCGTGGCGGCCGATGCGGCAACCATTCTCGACCTGCGTCCGGACGTGGTGGTACTCGCCGTCGGCGGCCATCCATTCCTGGAGCAGAACGAGCACTGGGGCGCGGCTGAAGGCCTGGTGGTCAGCAGCTGGGACATCCTCGATGGCAAGGTTGCACCGGGCAAGAACGTGCTGGTCTACGACACCATTTGCGAATTCACCGGGATGTCGACGGCCGACTTCCTCGCCGACAAGGGCAGCCAGGTCGAGATCGTCACCGACGACATCAAACCGGGCGTGGCGATTGGCGGCACCTCGTTCCCGACGTACTACCGCAGCATGTACCCCAAAGAAGTGATCATGACCGGGGACATGATGCTGGAGAAGGTCTACCGCGAAGGCGACAAGCTGGTGGCGGTGCTTGAAAACGAATACACCGGCGCCAAAGAGGAGCGGGTGGTGGACCAGGTGGTCGTCGAAAACGGTGTGCGTCCGGACGAAGAAATCTACTACGCCCTGAAGGAAGCGTCGCGCAACAAGGGCCAGATGGACATCGACGCCTTGTTCGCGATCAAACCGCAGCCATCGTTGAGCCAATCGGGAGACGGCTACTTGCTGTTCCGCATCGGCGACTGCGTGGCGCAGCGCAACACCCACGCGGCGATCTACGACGCGCTGCGGTTGTGCAAGGATTTCTAAGCCAGCCTAACCCCCTGTAGGAGCTGCCGCAGGCTGCGATCTTTTGACGTTGTTTTTTAAGATCCAGATCAAAAGATCGCAGCCTGCGGCAGCTCCTACGCCGACCGCGTTTCTCCAAGATGTACTGGTGGGAGCTTCACCATGTTGAACACCCTTCTTCCAATCCTGTTGTTCGCTGCCCTGGGCCTTGCGGTTCTGGGCGCGTTACGGCGGGTGGCTATGTGGCGCCGGGGCCGAGCCTCCAAGGTCGACCTGATCGGCGGCCTGTTCGCCATGCCCAAGCGCTACATGGTCGACTTGCACCACGTGGTAGCGCGGGACAAATACATCGCCAACACCCACGTCGCGACTGCGGGTGGGGCGGTGGCGTCCATCGTGCTGGCGATTTTGGTGCACGGCTTTGGCCTGCATAACCGCATCCTCGGCTATGCACTGCTGCTGATGTCGGCGGTGATGTTCGTTGGCGCGATTTTCATGTACTTGCGCCGTCGCAATCCCCCGGCGCGCTTGTCCAAAGGCCCGTGGATGCGTCTGCCGAAAAGCCTGTTGGCGTTCTCGGCGAGCTTCTTCCTGTTGACCCTGCCGGTCGCCGGCATCCTCCCGGAAAACTTCGGCGGTTGGGTGGTGGCTGCGATCCTCGGCGTCGGTGTGCTGTGGGGCGTTAGCGAACTGTTCTTCGGCATGACCTGGGGCGGGCCGATGAAGCACGCCTTCGCCGGTGCCTTGCATTTGGCCTGGCACCGTCGCGCCGAACGCTTTGGTGGCGGCCGTTCCACCGGTTTGAAACCGCTGGACCTGAACGATCCAAACGCGCCACTGGGCGTGGAAAAACCCAAGGATTTCACCTGGAACCAACTGCTCGGCTTCGACGCCTGCGTGCAGTGCGGTAAGTGCGAAGCTGCGTGCCCGGCATTCGCCGCCGGCCAGCCGCTGAACCCGAAAAAACTGATTCAGGACATGGTCGTCGGCCTTGCCGGTGGCACTGATGCCAAATTCGCCGGCAGCCCGTATCCAGGCAAGGCAATCGGTGAACACGCCGGTAATCCGCATCAACCGATCGTCAACGGTCTGGTAGACGCTGAAACCTTGTGGTCCTGCACCACCTGCCGCGCCTGCGTCGAGGAGTGCCCGATGATGATCGAGCACGTCGACGCCATCGTCGACATGCGCCGCCATCTGACCCTGGAAAAAGGCGCGACCCCGAACAAGGGCGCAGAAGTCCTGGAAAACCTGATTGCCACCGACAACCCAGGCGGCTTCGCCCCGGGCGGGCGGATGAACTGGGCGGCGGATTTGAACCTCAATCTGATGAGCGAGAAGAAGTCGGTCGACGTGCTGTTCTGGGTCGGCGACGGTGCCTTCGACATGCGCAACCAGCGCACCTTGCGCGCCTTCGTCAAAGTACTGAAAGCGGCCAAGGTCGACTTCGCGGTATTGGGTCTCGAAGAGCGCGACAGCGGTGACGTGGCCCGACGTCTGGGCGACGAAGCCACCTTCCAGTTGTTGGCCAAACGCAACATCCAGACCCTGGCCAAATACAGCTTCAACCGCATCGTTACCTGCGACCCGCACAGCTTCCACGTGCTGAAAAACGAGTACGGCGCCTTCGACGGCAACTACCTCGTGCAGCACCACAGCACCTACATGGCGGAAATCATCGGCGCTGGCGCCCTGAACCTCGGCCAGCACAAAGGCAGCAGCGTGACGTATCACGATCCGTGCTACCTCGGCCGCTACAACGGCGAATACGAGGCGCCGCGTGAAGTGCTGCGCGCCCTGGGTATCGAGATCAAGGAAATGCAACGCTCCGGTTTCCGCTCGCGCTGCTGCGGCGGTGGCGGCGGTGCGCCGATCACCGACATCCCGGGCAAGCAACGGATCCCCGACATGCGCATGGAAGACATCCGCGAAACCGGCGCCGAGTTGGTGGCTGTGGGTTGTCCACAATGCACTGCGATGCTCGAAGGCGTGGTCGAACCGAGACCGTTGATCAAGGACATCGCCGAACTGGTGGCGGACGCGTTGCTCGAAGACGCTGCCCCGAGCAAGCCGACCAAACCGGCCCAACGTGAACCTGCGGAGGCCCACTGATGAGCGACATAATCCGCCGCGACCCACGCGCCGAATGGATCGCCCGCAACCGCCTGCACCCGCTGCACGCGGCCATGCAACCGGCGCAGCACAGCTGGATGGGGCCTAACGGCGTCATCCGCAAGAATCCCCATGGCATCGGTTTTATCGGTCCCAACGGGATCAAACGAATCGATCGCAGCGGCGCTCAACAGGGCGGGGCGAGCAAACGCGCGGCCGCGGTTGAAGTCCAATTGCCGCTGCATCAAGTGCCTGCACCTGCGTTTTACATCAGCGTGGTGCCGGACATGGTCGGCGGCCGCTTGAGCAGCCACGACCGCGACTTGCTGGGTCTGGCTCACCAGTTGGCCGGCAAGGACGGCGCGGTATTGGCCGTGGTCTTCGGTGAACATAAAGAAAACGCCTTCGCCACCGCTGGCGTTGATCGCTTGCTGGTGCTGGAAGGCGACGAATTCAGCGGTTATGCACCGGAACAACGGGTCCAGGGCCTGCGGGCTGTGGATAACCAGTTCAACCCTCGTCACTGGCTGCTGCCGGACAGCCGCAGCGGCGGCGGTGAATTGGGTCGACGCTTTGCCGCAGCACTGGGCGAACGCCCGGCCACGCGGGTCTGGCAGGTCAAGGATCAGGAGTGCATCGGCCGCGCCGGTGCGGGTTTGCAAGACCTAGCGCGCCCGGTCGCTCGCTTGATTCTGGCCGCCGTCGAATGCGCAGAACCGGTCAGTGAAACCCGTCACGAAGCCTTGCCGGTGGAGTTATCCACAACGGTGGCGCGCAGTCTCTCGCGCATCGAGGATTTGGGCGCAGTGGCAGTGGACCCGGCGGCGATTCCGATGGCCGAAGCCGAATTCATCTTCTCCGGCGGCAACGGGGTCAAGGACTGGGGACTTTTCCACAGGACGGCCGAAGCGTTGGGCGCTACCGAAGGCGCGTCCCGTGTGGCAGTGGACGATGGCTTCATGGCGCGCGACCGTCAGGTCGGTGCGTCCGGCACCTGGGTTACCGCAAGGGTTTACGTGGCGGTGGGGATTTCCGGGGCGATCCAGCACCTGCAAGGCATCGGTGCCTGCGACAAGGTGGTGGCGATCAACCTCGACCCAGGCTGCGACATGATCAAACGGGCCGACCTGTCGGTGATCGGTGAGAGCGCCGAGATTCTTCAAGCCTTGATCGATGCGGTAGAGGCTTACCGCAATGAAGCCAAGCGCGATGCGGCTTAAGGAAAGGAAAGGGTTATGAGCACGAAAATCATCAGCCTGGTGTCCATTGGTGCCCACCCGACCTCCGGTCGGCCGCGCCGCGCCGAGCAGGATGCGCGGGCGGTGGAACTGGGCCTGCAACTGGCTGGGGATAACCTGCAAGTGCTGCATGCCGGCGATGTTGCGGAACCAGCGCTGCGTGCCTATCTGGGTATGGGCCTGGAACAGTTGCACGTGCTTGAACAACCTTCAGGCGCCGATGCGCTGCCGGCATTGACCGCGTATTTGCGTGACGCCGGGGCTCAGGTCGTGCTGACCGGTAGCCAGGCGGAAACCGGTGAAGGCTCGGGCATGTTGCCGTTCCTGCTGGCGGAAAGTCTTGGCTGGCCGCTGGTAGTCGGGCTGGCTCAAGTTGAATCCATCGATGGTAATTCAGCACTGGTGCTGCAAGCTTTGCCGCGAGGTCAGCGCCGTCGCCTGAAAGTGCGACTGCCGTTTCTCGCGACTGTGGATAACGCCGCGCCGAAGCCTCGGCAGAGTGCCTACGGCCCGGCCCGACGCGGGGTGTTGCAGGCGGATGAAGTCGAAGTGATCGACGATGAACTGCTGGCGGTCGCCACGCTGCAACCGGCCAAGCCACGGCCTAAACGCTTGAAGGTGATCAAGGCCAAGAGCGGCGCGGACCGAATGAAAGCTGCGACGGCCAAGGCCAGTGGCGGTGGCGGGCAGGTGCTAAAAGGGTTGAGTGCCGAGGCGGGCGCCGAGGCGATTCTCAAGTTATTGATCGAAGAAGGCGTGGTCCGCTAGCGCAAATCCGCTCTTTGTAGGAGCTGCCGCAGGCTGCGATCTTTTGATCCTAAAGCTCCAGATCAAAAGATCGCAGCCTGCGGCAGCTCCTACAGAGGGCAGGGCCGTTTTCGTCGGATCGCCGCCCGGAGCAAGCCCGCTCCCACAAGGAAAAATCATGACCGTTGAGTTTCGTTCGGCCCTGCGTGCGGATGCGCGGGAGATTGCTCGTTTGTTTCAGATTTCATCAGAAGGTGCTGCGGATTACATCTGGAGCCAACTGGCGCAACCCGGTCAGGATTTACTGGACGTGGGCGCCAGTCGGTATGCCCGTGAAGACGTGGATTTTTCCTGGCAGAACTGCCTCATTGCCGAGGTACAGGGAAAGGTCATTGGCATGATGCACAGCTACGTGATGCGTCACGATCCGCTGGCGGCTCCCGTGACCGATCCGGTCCTGGCGCCGTACGCCAGGATGGAAATCCCCGATACCCTCTATATTTCCAGCCTGGCGCTGCATGAAGGCTGGCGAAACCAGGGCCTGGGCAAGCAATTCCTCGCCTACGCTTACGACCGTGCCAACCAGCTGGGGCTCAATGGCTTGAGCCTGATCGACTATGCCGTGAACACCGGTGCCCGTCGGTTTTATGAGCGACATGGGTTTCGTATCGTTGACACCTGCCAGATCACTCCCCATCCGATGATTCGGGTCACGGGTGAGGCCTATCTGATGTATCGGCCCTAGTGAGCTACATTTCTCTATGAGCTGCTCAGGGTTGCCACAGCGCTAGTTCACAAGGTGTTTGTCAGCGACCGGGACTTTGAGTTGAATCTGGATATCGACTCAGGCCTATCGTGTTTCAACAGGACCTGATCGTGGTTACCCACAATCCCTGTTAGCGCTTCTGTGGATAACATGTTCGCCCTTCGCTACACCCCATACAAATCAAGCCCTGCAACCCTTCGTACAAAAAACAACCAGCCTAACTCGCGGTTTTTTCGGGCTTTTTCCAGAGGATAACTTTGTACGCGAGCCAATACTTGCCCCCAATCTCTGTTAGCGCATCTGTGGATAAGATGTTCGCTGTCCTCTACAGGCCATATAAAACGGGCTTATCAGGCGACTGATCAAAAAACGACCAAATCATCGTTTTAAGCTGATAAACCTCGCGCAAACCCCGATTTATTGCGGCTTCCAACGGTTTTCCACAGATATGCTCAAGTTGCCCCCAAAGTCTGTTGGCGCTTCTGTGGATAAGGTGTTCGCCATCCTCTGCAAGCCACGTATAACGTGCCTTACAAGCTTTAGATCAAAAAACAACCAATCGTTGTTCAAAACCCTGCTTCTGGATAAGTCACGGATTTTCTTCAGTTTCTGTGGAGAAAATTTGCGCGGTAAACCGAGTTGTCCCCATTTGCTGTGGGCGAAGGTGTGGATAACTTGTTCGCGAACCTCTACAGCCCCATGCCAGTGGCAGCTCTAAAGCGATTGATCAAAATTCGAACAATAAAAAACCGCGAAACATGTTCGCGGTTTTTTGTCTCAGCGAATCGGTCAGCCCTGAACCGGAACCCCTTTGAGGTAAGGCGCAGGTTCCGCGCCCAGGTTGTTCAGCAAACGCTCGCTGTACCAGTCCACGAAGTTCACCACGCCAAACTCATAGGTCTTGGAGTAAGGGCCTGGCTGGTAAGCCGTGGAGTTGATGCCGCGCTGGTTCTCTTCGGCCAGGCGACGGTCCTGGTCGTTGGTCGCATCCCAGACCTTTCGCATGCGTTCCACGTCGTAATCCACGCCTTCGACTGCATCCTTGTGCACGATCCACTTGGTGGTGACCATGGTTTCCTGGGCGCTGATCGGCCACACGGTGAACACGATGATGTGGTCGCCCATGCAGTGGTTCCAGGAGTGCGGCAAGTGCAGAATGCGCATCGAGCCCAGGTCTGGGTTTTTGATCCGGCCCATGAGTTTGGCGCAGCCCTGTTTGCCGTCCAGGGTCATCGACACGGTGCCTTTGAGCAGCGGCATGCGCACGATACGGTTACGCAGGCCGAAGCTGGCGTGGGCGTACGGAATCTTCTCGGCTTCCCAGGCTGCGGCGGAGGCAGCAACGTGGTCCTTGAAGGCCTGGTCGGCACGCGGGTCGGTGACGTCGTCCCATTCCAGCAGGGTTTTCAGCAGTTCCGGGTGCGACGCATTGCAGTGGTAGCACTCGCGGTTGTTTTCCAGCACCAGTTTCCAGTTGGCTTTTTCGAACAAGGTGGTCTGGATCGCCACCTTGGTGTTCTCCATGTCGTACGGTTCCATGTAATGGTTCAGCGTCGACAGGAAGTCATCAATGGCTGGCGGATTTTCCGACAGGCTGATGAAGATGTAGCCGCCAGCGGTCTTCACGTTCACCGGTTTGAGGCCGTACTGCTTCATGTCGAAGTCGGCGCCCATTTCGGTACCGGCGAACAGCAGGCGGCCGTCCAGTTCGTACGTCCACTGGTGGTAGTGGCAGACCAGTTTGGCGACCTTGCCTTTTTCGCTGGTGCACAGCCGTGAACCACGGTGGCGGCAAACGTTGTGGAACGCGTGAATCACGCCTTCGGCGCCGCGAATCACGATGATCGGGTTCTTGCCGACTTGCAGGGTCAGGTAGTTGCCCTTGGTCGGGATTTCGCAGGCCATGCCGGCGATCAACCACTCTTTCTGGAAGATTTCCTGCATGTCGATATCAAACAGCCGCTCGTCAGAGTAAAACGGCTGCGGCAGCGAGAAAGTGCGCTCGCGCTCTTGCAGCATCTGCGCGGTGGCCTTGCGTGCGGGTTCCAGCGGATCGCCCAGGCTGATTTTTGCGGTGACGTCCATCGATTTGATCCTCAAGGCCATTCTGTGTGGCCGGCGAAAGTGGCTGATACGGTTACATCGCAAGGCGTAAAGAAACTGTAGTTGTGTGGAGCGAGTGTGGGGCCGGCGCACGCCAGAACCTTATCCATGGGCGACATGGCCCAATCTGTTCCCGACGCGCAACCCCCGGTAGATGCGGGCTGGTCGCGATAAGTATGTGAATGTCGCAGATAGGTAAATGGGTGGTTCGCTCGTTACGCAGAATCGCCAACATAAGGCCGACCATCGGCGGTGGAGAACAGCATGTCCAACAGCTTCCTGAATCCGGTAACCACCCAGACCTGGGCCAATGGTCGACACATCGTCCGTTGCGTCAAAGTCATCCAGGAAACCTGGGATGTGCGCACCTTCTGCTTTATGGCTGACCAGCCGATTTTGTTCTTCTTTAAACCGGGGCAGTTTGTCACCCTGGAGCTGGAGATCGAAGGCGTGCCGATCATGCGCTCCTACACCATTTCCAGCTCGCCATCGGTGCCGTACAGCTTTTCGGTGACGATCAAGCGCGTACCGGGCGGCAAGGTTTCGAACTGGCTGCACGACACCCTGCATGAAGGCCAGGAGCTGGCCGTGCACGGGCCGGTCGGGTTGTTCAACGCCATGGACTTCACCGCGCCGAAGGTGCTGTACCTCAGCGGCGGCGTGGGCATCACGCCGGTCATGTCGATGGCGCGCTGGTTCTACGACACCAACGGCAACGTCGATATGGTGTTTATCCACAGCGCCCGTTCGCCGAAAGACATCATTTACCACCGCGAACTGGAACATATGGCGTCGCGGATCGATAACTTCAGCCTGCACCTGATCTGCGAGAAACATGGTCTGGGCGAGCCGTGGGCCGGTTATCGCGGTTACCTGAACCACAAGATGCTCGAATTGATGGCGCCGGACTTCCTTGAACGGGAAGTTTTCTGCTGTGGCCCCACGCCGTACATGAATGCGGTCAAGCGCATGCTCGAGGCGGTCGGCTTCGACATGTCGCGTTATCACGAGGAATCCTTCGGCGCGACGCCACCGGAAGCCCGTGCTGATGCGGTGGAGCAAGCCGAAATCGCCGCAGACGCACCGGACATCGATGTGGCGGACCTGCACCAGGTGGAATTCACCGCGTCCGGGAAAAGCATTCGTGTGGCGCCGGGGGAAACCGTTCACGCCGCCGCTGCCAAGCTGGGTCTGTTGATTCCGAAGGCCTGCGGGATGGGGATTTGCGGGACGTGTAAGGTGATGAAGCTGGGTGGCGAGGTCGAAATGGAACACAACGGCGGGATTACCGAAGAAGACGAGGCGGAAGGGTTCATTCTTTCGTGCTGCAGCGTGCCGAAGGGCGACGTGCGCATCGAGTTCTAATGGTTGCGGAATAACCCTGTAGGAGCTGTCGAGTGAAACGAGGCTGCGATCTTTTGATTTCAACGATCAAGATCAAAAGATCGCAGCCTCGTTTCACTCGACAGCTCCTACATGGGTTGTGGATATCTCAATCGATAAACAGGTCCGGCATCAGCTTGTCACTGGTGTCGGGGGCGAACCGATAGTGTTCGAACTCGGCTATGCCGTTCTCCCGAAGTATTTCCTCATCAATCAGCAACCGCCCAGTAATGCTGCGACCGCTGCTGCTCAGAATCACATGGGCGGCATCGGCCATGATCGCGGGCGTACGCGCATGCTTGAACGACTCGCGTGACCCCAGCTGAAACTCGATCGCTGCGGTCGCAATCATCGTCTGCGGCCACAACGAATTGACGCTGATGCCATAGGCCGAAAACTCCTCGCTCATGCCCAATGTCAGCATGCTCATGCCGTATTTGGTCACCGTGTAAGGGCTGTATTGGGCAAACCATTTGCTCGCCAGATTCAGTGGCGGGGAAAGGCTGAGGATATGTCCTCCGCTTTTCTTCAGATAGGGCAGGGCGGCCTGGCTGCACAGGAGCACGGCGCGTGTGTTGATCTGATGCATCAGGTCGAAGCGCTTGAGTTCGATGTGTTGAACCCCGGTCAGCTTGATCGCGCCGGCATTGTTGATCAGCGCATCAATCCCGCCAAAATGCTCGTTGGCCTTGGCCAGAGCCTCACGCACCGCGACTTCATCACGCACATCCACCTGCAAGGCCAACGCCTTGCCGCCCGCGGCTTCGACTTCCTTGGCCACGCTGAAAATCGTGCCCGGCAACTTGGGGTGCGGCTCGGCGCTTTTCGCGGCAATCACAATGTTGGCCCCATCCCGCGCAGCCCGCAGCGCGATCTCACGACCAATCCCGCGGCTCGCGCCGGTAATGAACAGGGTTTTGCCTTTCAATGACATGCGTGCGCTCCTGATTGTTGTTGTCTGAGCGGAGGCTCGACAAACAATGTAGACCATGTCTTTCAGGGCAAACGATCTGGGGCAGCAGGACTGTTGGACTGTTGGACTGTAGGAGCTGTCGAGTGAAACGAGGCTGCGATCTTTTGATCTTAAAAAACCAACATCAAAAGATCGCAGCCTCGTTTCACTCGACAGCTCCTACCAGCTCCTGCAGTCCTACAGGGGGGGGCTTAGCGGGACATGACTTCGCGAATATCCGTCGCCAATTCCCGCACGCGTTCTTCTTCGGTGTCCCACGAGCACATGAAGCGTGCGCCGCCGTTGCCGATGAAGGTGTAGAAGCGCCAGCCCTTGGCGGTCAGTGCGGCGATCGCCGGTTCCGAGAGTTGCAGGAACACGCCGTTGGCCTGCACCGGGAACATAAGTTCCACGCCAGGAATATCGCTCACCAGTTCTGCCAACAGCTGCGCACAGTGGTTGGCGTGGCGGGCGTATTTGAGCCAGGCGTCGTTTTCCAGAATCCCGACCCACGGTGCCGACAGGAAACGCATCTTTGACGCAAGCTGCCCGGCCTGTTTGCAGCGGTAGTCGAAGTCTTCAGCCAGCTTGTGGTTGAAGAACAGAATCGCTTCCCCCACCGCCATGCCGTTTTTCGTGCCGCCGAAGCACAACACGTCGACACCGGCCTTCCAGGTCAGGTCGGCCGGCGAGCAGCCAAGGAAAGCGCAGGCGTTGGAGAAGCGCGCGCCGTCCATGTGCAGGTTCAGGCCCAGTTCTTTGCACGTGGCGCTGATGGCGCGGATTTCTTCCGGGGTGTAGACGCTGCCGACTTCGGTGGCCTGGGTCAGGGTGACTACGCGCGGTTTCGGGTAGTGGATGTCCTGGCGCTTGAGCGCAATTTCGCGGATCGATTCCGGGGTCAGCTTGCCGTTTTCGGTGCGGGCGACGAGAAGCTTGGAACCGTTGGAAAAGAATTCAGGTGCGCCGCATTCGTCGGTTTCGACGTGGGCGGTTTCCGAGCAGATCACGCTGTGGTAACTCTGGCACAGCGACGACAGGGCCAGGGAGTTGGCCGCGGTGCCGTTGAAGGCGAAGAATACTTCGCAGTCGGTTTCGAACAGTTTGCGGAAATCGTCGGACGCGCGAGCGGTCCATTCGTCGTCGCCATAGGCGCGTTGGTGGCCGTGGTTGGCCTGTTCCATGGCAGCCCAGGCTTCAGGGCAGATACCGGAATAGTTGTCGCTGGCGAATTGTTGGCTCTTATCGGTCATGGCCGGCTTCCGTGGTCGAGACTCTTATGGTGAAGGGCGTCGTGGTCAATGATGGTGCGCACTTTACCGAAGATCGTCCGGGGAGCACACGCGATGATGCTGTCAGAAAAATACAAAGACGACGGGCAATTATGCACATGACGCAAAGGGATGGGGCACTGGATCTGCTCAAGTGGCTGGCGCTGCTCTGCATGGTGCTCGATCACCTGCGATATGTCGGTTATTCCGTCGATATTCTGTATGTGCCGGGGCGGTTGGCGTTCCCGTGGTTCTGTTTGGCGATGGCCGCAAACCTGGCGCGGGCCCGCGCGGTGACGACCGACGGCCAGTGGCGTTATCTGGGGTGGTTGCTGCTGTTTAGCGCCATCAGCGAAATGCCCTACCGGATGTACATTCCTGATCCCGGCACCTTGAACGTGCTGCCCACGTTGGTGCTGGGATTACTGGTGGCCCGTGGCTGGCAGGACCGAACCCTGCCAGCGCGACTGTTGGCGGCAGGCGCCTTGCTGCTGGCGGCGCTGTTCCCGGAACGCCTGATGTTCGGCTTCTTCGGTGTGTTGTTGCCACTGGCGATGTTGCTGGTGATCAAGCGTCCCTGGTACTTCAGCCTGTTGCCGGGATTGGTCTGTCTGGCAGCCAATCAGTGGACAGTGCTGTATTCCTCCGCGCGGTTCGGCAACAGTGCAGCCATCTTCGGCATCGCCACTTGTCTGATTGCGCCATTGCTGGGGCTGTTGTTGTTGCGATACGCCCGAGGCGTCCAGCCACCGCCGATGCGGCGTTGGGCTTATGGCTTGTATCCACTGCATTTTCTACTGCTGTTACTTGTCCGTCAGATCACCGCCTGACCCTGTGGGAGCGGGCTTGCCCGCGATAGCGGTGGGTCAGCTGACATCAATGTTGGATGTGATGCCGCCATCGCGGGCAAGCCCGCTCCCACAGGGTTCTCTGCTGAATTGGAGAGTGTGTTCGGCATGCCATTTCCCGCCATGTCGTAAACGCACCTTTGCGTGGCGTCCGTAGGCATTTGGCCTGTCTGCGCCGGTCATACCATCGCATCCAAAGGGCACTGCCGAAAGGTACGTGCCTCACCGAGACGAATGGCGCACCGCCGCCGCTGGGAGAGACGCGATGTTCAGCAAGCAAGACCAGATCCAGGGTTACGACGATGCACTGCTGGCGGCGATGAATGCCGAGGAGCAACGCCAGGAAGATCACATCGAGCTGATCGCGTCAGAGAACTACACCAGCAAACGCGTCATGGAAGCGCAAGGCAGTGGCCTGACCAACAAATACGCCGAAGGCTATCCGGGCAAGCGCTACTACGGCGGCTGCGAGCACGTCGATAAAGTTGAAGCGCTGGCCATCGAACGCGCCAAGCAGCTGTTCGGTGCCGACTACGCCAACGTGCAGCCGCACTCCGGCAGCCAGGCCAACGCTGCGGTATTCCTTGCGCTGCTGCAGGCAGGCGACACCGTGCTGGGCATGAGCCTGGCCCACGGCGGTCACTTGACCCACGGCGCTAAAGTCAGCTTCTCCGGCAAGCTCTATAACGCTGTGCAGTACGGCATCGACACCGCCACCGGCCTGATCGATTACGACGAAGTCGAGCGCATGGCGGTCGAGCACAAGCCAAAAATGATCATCGCCGGGTTCTCTGCTTACTCGAAGACCCTGGACTTCCCGCGCTTCCGTCAGATCGCTGACAAAGTCGGCGCTTACCTGTTTGTCGACATGGCTCACGTAGCCGGTCTGGTCGCTGCCGGTCTGTACCCGAATCCGCTGCCGTACGCCGACGTGGTCACCACCACCACCCACAAAACCCTGCGGGGTCCACGTGGTGGCCTGATCCTGGCCAAGGCCAACGAAGAGCTGGAAAAGAAATTCAACGCTGCCGTATTCCCCGGTGGTCAGGGCGGCCCGTTGATGCACGTGATCGCCGGTAAGGCGGTGTGCTTCAAGGAAGCGCTGGAGCCCGGTTTCAAGGCTTACCAACAGCAAGTGATCGACAACGCCCAGGCCATGGCCGGCGTATTTATCAAACGCGGCTACGATGTAGTGTCCGGCGGTACCGACAACCACCTGTTCCTGGTCAGCCTGATCCGTCAGGGCCTCACCGGCAAAGAGGCGGATGCAGCACTCGGTCGCGCCCACATCACCGTGAACAAGAACGCTGTCCCGAACGATCCACAGTCGCCGTTCGTGACCTCCGGCCTGCGCATTGGCACCCCGGCGGTGACCACACGCGGCTTCAAGGTTACCCAGTGCGTCACGCTTGCCGGCTGGATCTGCGACATCCTCGACAACCTCGGCGACGCCGACGTAGAGGCCAATGTTGCGCAGCAAGTTTCAGCCCTGTGCGCGGACTTCCCGGTTTATCGCTGAGCGCGGTTTTGGAGTAAATGACTATGCAACGCTACTCGGGCTTCGGCCTCTTCAAACACTCCCTCAGCCATCACGAAAACTGGCAGAAGATGTGGCGCACGCCGACCCCTAAAAAGGTCTATGACGTGGTCATCGTCGGCGGTGGCGGGCATGGTCTGGCGACCGCTTACTACCTGGCCAAAGAGCACGGCATCACTAACGTGGCCGTGGTCGAGAAAGGCTGGCTGGGCGGCGGTAACACCGCGCGCAACACCACCATCGTTCGCTCCAACTACCTGTGGGACGAGTCGGCGCACCTGTACGAACACGCGATGAAACTGTGGGAAGGCCTGTCCCAGGACCTGAACTACAACGTGATGTTCTCCCAGCGTGGCGTTTACAACCTGTGCCACACCCTGCAAGACATTCGTGATTCCGAGCGTCGGGTCAGCGCCAACCGCCTCAACGGCGTGGACGGCGAACTGCTCGATGCCAAACAAGTGGCCGACGAGATTCCGTACCTCGACTGCTCCAAGAACACTCGCTACCCGGTGATGGGCGCTACCGTCCAGCGTCGCGGCGGCGTGGCCCGTCACGATGCCGTGGCGTGGGGCTTTGCCCGTGCCGCCGACGCACTGGGCGTGGACCTGATTCAACAGACCGAAGTGATCGGTTTCCGCAAGGAAAACGGCGTGTGCATCGGTGTTGAAACCAACAAAGGCTTCATCGGCGCCAAACGCGTCGGTGTAGTGACCGCCGGTAACTCGGGGCACATGGCCAAACTCGCCGGTTTCCGCCTGCCGATCGAATCCCACCCGCTGCAAGCGCTGGTGTCCGAGCCGATCAAACCGATTATCGACAGCGTGATCATGTCCAACGCCGTACACGGTTACATCAGCCAGTCCGACAAGGGCGACCTGGTGATCGGCGCCGGTATCGATGGCTACAACGGCTACGGCCAACGTGGTTCGTACCCGGTGATCGAGCACACCATTCAGGCCATCGTCGAGATGTTCCCTGTCTTGTCCCGCGTACGCATGAACCGTCAGTGGGGCGGCATCGTCGACACCACGCCGGACGCATGCCCGATCATCTCGAAAACCCCGGTGCCGAACATGTTCTTCAACTGCGGTTGGGGCACCGGTGGCTTCAAGGCAACACCTGGCTCGGGCAACGTGTTTGCCGCGAGTCTGGCCAAGGGTGAAATGCACCCATTGGCTGCACCTTTCTCCATCGACCGTTTCCACAACGGTGCGTTGATCGACGAACACGGCGCTGCTGCGGTTGCCCACTAACAGGAGAAATCCCCATGTTGCATATCTTCTGTCCTCACTGCGGCGAACTGCGCTCCGAAGAGGAATTCCACGCATCCGGCCAGGCGCACATCCCGCGTCCACTGGATCCGACCAATTGCACCGACGAGGAGTGGGGCGACTACATGTTCTTCCGCGATAACCCTCGCGGTCTGCACCACGAGCTGTGGGATCACGTCGCCGGTTGCCGTCAGTACTTCAATGCCACCCGTGACACCGTGACCTACGAGATTCTCGAAACCTACAAGATCGGCACCAAGCCACAATTCACCGACAAGACCGATAGCCCGAAAGCGGCCGCCACGGCTCTGGGAGAGAAGGTATGAGCCAGATCAATCGCCTGTCCAACGGCGGACGGATCGACCGCAACAAAGTGCTGAGCTTCACCTTCAACGGCCAGAGCTACAAAGGCTTTGAAGGCGATTCCCTGGCCGCCGCCTTGCTGGCCAACGGTGTCGACATCATCGGTCGCAGCTTCAAGTATTCCCGTCCGCGCGGCATCTTTGCCGCCGGCGCCGAAGAGCCGAACGCTGTGCTGCAAATCGGCGCGACCGAAGCCACGCAGATCCCGAACGTACGCGCCACGCAACAAGCGCTCTATCAAGGTCTGGTCGCCACCAGCACCAACGGCTGGCCGAGCGTGAACAACGACATGATGGGGATTCTCGGCAAGGTCGGCGGCAAGCTGATGCCGCCGGGCTTCTACTACAAAACCTTCATGTACCCGCAATCGTTCTGGATGACTTACGAGAAATACATTCGTAAGGCTGCCGGTCTTGGCCGCTCGCCGACCGAGAACGACCCGGACACCTACGACTACATGAACCAGCACTGCGACGTGCTGATCGTCGGCGGTGGCCCCGCTGGCCTGGCCGCTGCACTGGCGGCTGCCCGCAGCGGTGCACGCGTAATCCTCGCCGATGAACAGGAAGAGTTCGGCGGCAGCCTGCTCGATTCCCGCGAAAGCCTCGACGGCAAGCCTGCCAGCGAGTGGGTCGCCAGCGTCATCGCCGAGCTCAAAGACACCCCGGACGTGCTGCTGTTGCCGCGCGCCACGGTCAACGGTTACCACGACCATAACTTCCTGACCATTCACGAGCGCCTGACCGATCACCTCGGCGACCGCGCCCCGATTGGCCAGGTCCGTCAGCGCATCCACCGGGTTCGCGCCAAGCGTGTAGTGCTGGCGACCGGCGCTCACGAGCGTCCGCTGGTTTACGGCAACAACGACGTGCCGGGCAACATGCTCGCCGGCGCTGTGTCGACTTACGTGCGTCGTTACGGCGTGGCACCGGGCAAGAAACTGGTGCTGTCGACCAACAACGATCACGCCTATCGCGTTGCTCTGGATTGGCTCGACGCCAGCCTGCAAGTCGTGGCGATCGCCGACGCCCGCAGCAACCCGCGTGGTGCGCTGGTGGAAGAAGCACGTGCCAAAGGCATTCGCATCCTGACTGGCAGCGCCGTGATCGAGGCCCGCGGCAGCAAGCACGTGACCGCCGCTCGCGTTGCCGCGATTGATGTGAAAGCACACACCGTGACCAGTCCTGGTGAGTGGCTCGATTGCGACCTGGTCGCCAGCTCCGGCGGTTACAGCCCGGTGGTTCACCTGGCGTCGCACTTGGGTGGCAAGCCGATCTGGCGTGAAGACATCCTCGGTTTCGTACCGGGTGAAGCACCGCAGAAACGCGTGTGCGTCGGTGGCATCAACGGCGTCTACGGCCTCGGCGATTCCCTGGCCGATGGTTTTGAAGGCGGCGCCCGCGCCGCTGCCGAAGCCGGTTTCAGCGGGGTCGAAGGCACCTTGCCGAAAGCCCTGAGCCGTCTGGAAGAACCGACGTTGGCGCTGTTCCAGGTGCCTCACGAAAAAGGCACCGCACGCGGGCCGAAGCAATTCGTCGACCTGCAAAACGACGTCACCGCGGCCGCCATCGAACTGGCAACCCGCGAAGGCTTCGAGTCGGTCGAGCACGTCAAACGCTACACCGCACTGGGCTTCGGCACTGACCAGGGCAAGCTCGGCAACGTCAACGGTCTGGCCATCGCCGCCCGTTCGCTGAACGTGACCATCCCGCAGATGGGTACCACCATGTTCCGCCCGAACTACACGCCGGTCACCTTCGGTGCTGTAGCCGGTCGTCATTGTGGGCACATCTTCGAACCTGTGCGTTTCACCGCGCTGCATCACTGGCACGTGAAGAACGGCGCCGAGTTCGAAGACGTCGGTCAGTGGAAGCGTCCTTGGTACTTCCCGAAAAACGGTGAAGGCCTGCACGCTGCCGTTAAACGCGAATGCAAAGCCGTGCGCGACAGCGTCGGCCTGCTGGACGCTTCGACCCTCGGCAAAATCGACATTCAGGGCCCGGATTCGCGCGAGTTCCTCAACCGCATCTACACCAACGCCTGGACCAAGCTCGACGTGGGCAAGGCCCGCTACGGCCTGATGTGCAAAGAAGACGGCATGGTGTTCGACGACGGCGTCACCGCTTGCCTCGCCGATAACCACTTCGTGATGACCACCACCACCGGCGGCGCTGCACGCGTGCTGCAATGGCTGGAAATCTACCACCAGACCGAATGGCCAGACCTGAAGGTGTACTTCACTTCCGTGACGGATCACTGGGCAACCATGACCCTGTCCGGACCGAACAGCCGCAAGCTGCTCAGCGAAGTCACCGACATCGACCTGAGCAACGAAGCGTTCCCGTTCATGACCTGGAAAGAAGGTCTGGTCGGCGGTGTGCCGGCGCGGGTGTTCCGGATTTCGTTTACCGGTGAACTGTCGTACGAAGTCAACGTGCAAGCCGACTACGCCATGGGCGTGCTGGAAAAAATTGTTGATGCTGGCAAACAGTACAACCTGACGCCATATGGCACTGAAACCATGCACGTTCTGCGGGCCGAGAAGGGTTTCATCATCGTCGGGCAGGACACTGACAGCTCGATGACTCCGGACGACCTGAACATGGGCTGGTGTGTCGGTCGCACCAAACCATTCTCGTGGATCGGTCAGCGTGGCATGAACCGCGAAGACTGCGTGCGTGATCAGCGCAAACAGTTGGTCGGTCTGAAGCCGATCGATCCGACCAAATGGCTGCCGGAAGGTGCGCAACTGGTGTTCAACACCAAGCAAGCGATCCCGATGACTATGGTCGGTCACGTCACCTCCAGCTACTTGCACAACTCCCTGGGCTATTCGTTTGCCATGGGTGTGGTCAAGGGCGGCTTGAAGCGTATCGGTGAGCGAGTATTCGCACCGCTGGCCGATGGCAGCGTGATCGAAGCGGAAATCGTTTCTTCGGTGTTCTTCGATCCAAAAGGTGATCGCCAGAACATCTGACACAGCGATTCCCTGTGGGAGCGAGCTTGCTCGCGATGGCGGCAACGCTGCTTCCACAGGGAGTACAAAAAGAATTCAGGACAGGTGCTTTATGACCACAGCCAATGTTTACCAACAACGCCCAACCACCGGGGCCAAGGCCGAGTCGTCGCTGCATCACGCCGACCTCGCCAGCCTCGTGGGCAAGGGTCGCAAAAGCGCCGGCGTGATGGTGCGTGAGAAAAAACTCCTCGGCCACCTGACCATTCGTGGCGATGGCCATGATGCTGCGTTCGCTGCCGGTGTGCACAAAGCCCTCGGTATCGAATTGCCGGGCGCGCTGACCGTCGTCGTCAAAGGCGAAACCAGCCTGCAATGGATGGGGCCGGATGAATGGCTGCTGATCGTGCCGACCGGTGAAGAATTCGCCGCCGAGCAAAAACTGCGTGAAGCGCTGGGCGACCTGCATATCGCGATCACCAACGTCAGCGGTGGCCAGCAGCTCCTTGAACTGAGCGGCCCGAATGTGCGCCAGGTGCTGATGAAGTCCACCAGCTACGACGTGCACCCCAACAGCTTCCCGGTCGGCAAGGCAGTCGGCACCGTGTTTGCCAAGTCGCAACTGGTGATCCGCCATACCGCCGAAGACACCTGGGAACTGCTGATTCGTCGCAGCTTCTCGGATTACTGGTGGCTGTGGTTGCAGGATGCGGCCGCTGAGTACGGGCTTAGCGTCCAGGCGTAACACAGCGTTGAGGTCATGACTGCTGTTGTGGCGAGGGAGCTTGCTCCCGCTCGGCTGCGCAGCAGTCGTAAAACCTGAATCCGCGTTCCTTCTGAAGGAATGCGGTTGCTGATTTGGGGTCGCTTCGCAACCCAGCGGGAGCAAGCTCCCTCGCCACAGAGTTCTCTCTGATCACAGATGTAGCAGCAGGAGTCACCGCACTATGAGCCGCGCCCCAGACACATGGATTCTGACCGCCGACTGCCCAAGCGTTCTCGGCACCGTGGACGCGGTGACCCGCTTTCTGTTCGAGCAGGGCTGCTACGTCACCGAGCACCATTCCTTCGATGATCGGCTCTCGGGCCGTTTCTTCATTCGCGTGGAATTCCGTCAGCCCGACGGCTTTGACGAACAAGCCTTCCGCGCAGGGCTCGAAGAACGCGGCCAAGCCTTTGGCATGATCTTCGAACTCACTGCGCCGAACTACCGGCCAAAAGTGGTGATCATGGTCTCCAAGGCCGATCACTGCCTCAACGATTTGCTCTACCGCCAGCGCATCGGCCAGTTGTCGATGGACGTGGCCGCCGTGGTTTCCAACCACCCGGACCTCAAGCCGTTGGCGGAATGGCACCAGATTCCGTACTACCACTTCCCGCTGGACCCGAACGACAAACCGTCGCAGGAGCGTCAGGTCTGGCAGGTGATTGAAGAGTCCGGCGCCGAACTGGTGATCCTTGCCCGTTACATGCAAGTCCTGTCGCCAGAGCTGTGCCGCAAACTCGACGGTAAGGCGATCAATATCCATCACTCCCTGCTGCCGGGTTTCAAGGGCGCCAAGCCCTATCACCAGGCCTACAACAAGGGCGTGAAACTGGTCGGCGCCACGGCGCACTACATCAACAACGACCTGGACGAAGGCCCGATCATCGCCCAGGGCGTAGAGGCCGTGGACCACAGTCATTACCCCGAAGACCTGATCGCCAAGGGGCGGGATATCGAAGGGCTGACCCTGGCCCGGGCCGTTGGTTATCACATTGAACGACGGGTGTTTTTGAACGCGAACAGAACGGTGGTTTTGTAGCGTATTGAAGACCGCCAAAAGATCGTCCGAACGCGGCCCGAACCTTCGGCAGCTCCTACAGGGATATGCGATCGGCGTAGGAGCTGCCGAAGGCTGCGATCTTTTGACTTACCGAGCAATCAACGCGCCGCCGATCTATGGCGACGCGACCGCTACATAAAAACAACAGCGAGGTGAAAGCATGTCTGGCAATCGTGGTGTGGTGTATCTCGGCAATGGCAAAGTCGAAATACAGAAAATCGACTATCCGAAAATGCAGGACCCGCGCGGCAGGAAGATTAATCACGCTGTCATCCTGCGTGTGGTTTCCACCAACATCTGTGGTTCCGACCAGCACATGGTGCGCGGTCGTACTACGGCTCAAACCGGCCTGGTATTGGGTCACGAAATCACCGGTGAAGTGATCGAGAAGGGCAGCGACGTCGAGAACCTGCAGATCGGCGACCTGGTGTCCGTCCCGTTCAACGTCGCTTGCGGGCGCTGCCGTTCCTGCAAGGAAATGCACACCGGTGTCTGCCTGAGCGTTAACCCGGCGCGTCCGGGCGGTGCTTACGGTTATGTCGACATGGGCGACTGGACCGGCGGTCAGGCTGAATACGCGATGGTGCCGTATGCCGACTTCAACCTGCTGAAACTGCCGGATCGCGATCGCGCGATGGAAAAAATCCGCGACCTGACCTGCCTCTCCGACATCCTGCCGACCGGTTACCACGGCGCAGTGACGGCCGGCGTTGGCCCGGGCAGCACCGTGTACATCGCCGGTGCCGGACCGGTCGGTCTGGCGGCTGCCGCTTCCGCTCGCCTGTTGGGCGCGGCCGTGGTGATCATTGGTGACGTCAACACCGTCCGCCTGGCGCACGCCAAGGCTCAGGGTTTCGAAATCGCCGACCTGTCCCTGGACACCCCGCTGCACGAACAAATCGCTGCACTGCTGGGCGAGCCAGAAGTGGATTGCGCCGTCGACGCCGTGGGCTTCGAAGCGCGTGGCCACGGCCATGACGGCGTGAAACACGAGGCTCCGGCCACTGTGCTCAACTCGCTGATGGGCGTGGTTCGGGTCGCCGGCAAAATCGGTATCCCAGGCTTGTACGTGACTGAAGATCCGGGTGCAGTCGACGCAGCCGCGAAGATGGGCAGCCTGAGCATCCGCTTCGGTCTGGGCTGGGCCAAATCCCACAGCTTCCACACCGGCCAGACGCCAGTGATGAAGTACAACCGCCAGCTGATGCAGGCGATCATGTGGGACCGCATTCACATTGCCGACATCGTTGGCGTGGAAGTCATCAGCCTGGATGACGCGCCACGTGGTTATGGCGAGTTCGATGCGGGCGTACCGAAGAAGTTTGTGATCGATCCGCACAAACTGTTCAGCGCAGCGTAAGGCTTCACGCAAAACAAAACGGCGACCTTCGGGTCGCCGTTTTTTATGGCTGGAACGATCATTAAAGGGCTGCCAACGCCCCTTGATACAACACCGGCCCCGTTGGTTGCCCCGTCGGCGAACCGCCCTTCGGTTCAAGACTGACCGCCAACGCAATCGGTTTGCCGATCAACGTCTTCTGCGCATCGCTCAACTCTACGCGCCCCTTACCGTCAGCCGGAATCACCCCAAGTGAAATCGGCTTGCCATCCGCCGGAATCGCCCACAACTCCAGACTGC
Organism: Pseudomonas sp. NPDC098740; assembly: GCF_044760065.1. Taxonomy (NCBI): domain Bacteria; kingdom Pseudomonadati; phylum Pseudomonadota; class Gammaproteobacteria; order Pseudomonadales; family Pseudomonadaceae; genus Pseudomonas; species Pseudomonas sp. NPDC098740. The sequence goes on from NZ_JBIWAM010000007.1 coordinate 177,993, forward strand.
GCCCCGGATCAACCGCCGCCAGAGTCAGTGGCTCGACCTTCAGGTAGTTCTCGTGCGCTTCAACCTTCAGCGCAGGCTGCGCGTCGGCAGTCAGCAGCGTGGCGCTGAAACGCGCGCTGTCGCGGTTATAGATCACACCCAACGTCACGGCGATCACCAGCGAGCAAACCGCCGCCGTCACTCGCAACCAGCTCCAGAACCGACGTTTTTCCGGCATGTGCAGCACTTGCGGCTCAATCCGCGCCGTAATTCCCTGCCACACCCGCTCCGGCACCGGCTGCTCGGGCAGTGCGTCGGTCAAACTGCTCAGGTTTTCCTGCCACTGCGCCAGTTCCGCGCGCAATGCGGCGTCCTCCAACAACAACTGTTCGAAACGCCGACGAGCGGCAGAAGGCATCAAACCAATGGCGTAATCGGCGGCGAGGGCGCGGCGCAGGGTGGGGGTTTGATAGTTCATGATTCAAGGCACCTGCGCAGTCGCTCCATACCGCGGCGGATCCAGGATTTCACCGAGCCCAGCGGCGCGGCCAGGTGTTCGGCGAGCTCAGAGCAGGACAACCCCTGAAAGTAAGCCACGGTGATCGATTGACGCTGCATGCCGTCGAGGCTTTCCAGGCACCGGTTCAAGGCGTTGGCCTCACGGGCACGGCTTAGCTGTTCGTGGGCCGAAGGGCTTTCATCCACCAGCGCCTGTTCTTCAAGGTCGCTCAACGGCCGGTCGCGGTGTTTGCGCAACTGATCGATGGCCTGATGACGGGTGATGTTGATCATCCAGGTCAGCGGTGCCGACAGATGCGCCTCGTAGCGCGAGGCGTTGTTCCAGATGCGCACGAAGCTTTCCTGCAGCACTTCTTCAGCCAGATCCGGCCGCCCCATGAAACGCAGCGCTACGCCATGCAGCCGTGGGCCGACGCTGCGGTAAAGCGTCTCGAAAGCGCGGCGGTCGCCCAGTGAACACTGGGCCAGAAGCTGCCTGAGCTGATCGGCGTCGGCGATGTGTATGGCAGTTCTCCAGGCAATCGAGGTGGGCTGCGTGAGGTATCGGTTGCAGGCAGAGGTTAGTTCACGGTGCGCGGTTGTTCCATTCACGGGCGGCCACCTCGAAAAACCGCCGACCCCGATGTGCAGGGTCGGCGGCACCCCTCAGCTTTTCGGCATCAGTACTTTGTCGATGACCTGAATCACGCCATTGGACTGGAACACGTCATAGGTGGTGATGTCGGCGACGTCACCTTTTTCATCCTTGATGGTGATGTTGTGCGGGCCGTTCATCATCGCCCACAGCTTGCCGCCTGCGACGGTGGTCAGTTCGGCCTTGCCGCCACCGGCCTTGATCTTCTCGGCCAGGGTCATCATGTCGAGTTTTCCGGCGACCACGTGGTAGGTGAGGACGTGAGTCAGGGTCGCCTTGTTGGCGGGTTTGAGCAGGTTGTCGACAGTACCCGCCGGCAGCGCGGCGAAGGCCGAGTTGACCGGGGCGAACACGGTGAACGGGCCTTTGCCCTTGAGGGTATCCACCAGGCCAGCGGCTTTCACGGCGGCGACCAGGGTGGTGTGGTCGGCGGAGTTCACCGCGTTATCGATGATGTCCTTGCTCGGCATCATGCTCTGGCCGCCGACGATGACCGCGTGGCCCGTGTCTGCCGCTTGCACGGTGTTCAGGACGAATCCGCCACCAAGGGCCAGGATCAGCAGGCTGGCCATCAACGGCGTTTTGATCGAAGTGCGTTTCATGGTGATGATCCTCGTGCAGGGAATCGGCCAGGAAGGTCTGTCCGTGCTTGATATACGCGGGCGGGGCCAGACGGGATGCAGCGCGACTGCATTCTTTTTTGATGTGGACCTGTAGGAGCTGGCGAAGCCTGCGATCTTTTGATCTTCAGCGCATTCAATTCCGCCAACAATCAGGATCAAAAGATCGCAGCCTTCGGCAGCTCCTACAGAATCCGCGACAAACTCACTGGGCTGGGAACAATCCATGGGGATGCCAGTCCAACACACGGTTTTTCGCCGTCCATTGCCGGGCGGTTTTCATGGCACATGAGGATGTCTGAATGAAGATTTCACGCGGTTTTGCACTGGCTTCGCTGATGTGTCTGGCGCCCAGTCCGGTCTTTGCTCAGTTCAGCCTGTTCGATGCGGCCAATGCCCTCTCCGGCACGCAGAACGATGACGCCGCCGCGTCCGCGCCGACTGTGACGACCGCGCAGACGGCCGGTCTGCTGAGTGCGCTCAGCCAATTGAACGTGACACCAGAACAAGCCATTGGCGGTGCCGGGGCGATGCTCGGTCTGGCGAAGAATCAATTGAGCTCGACCGACTACTCGGAGTTGTCCAAAAGCGTGCCCGGCATCGACTTACTGTCGGGTGGCGGCGAACTGGGCCTCCTCAGCGGCTTGCTTGGCTCGTCCGGTAAAGCGGCAGGTCTGGACAACGTCTTGGGCAACGTGAATAACACCAACGACCTGAACAGTGCCTTCAGCGCATTGGGCATGGACACTGGCATGATCGGCCTGTTTGCCCCCGTGCTTCTGCAATTTTTCGGTCAGCAGGGCGTCGGCGGTTCACTGCTGCAAAACCTGGGCGGGATCTGGGGCGCAGGCACCGGTAGTTGATTCAGCGGCGCGCGGCGCGCAATGCGTCGATCCTTCTCGATCCAGAGCTGGTTGACCCAGTTCTGGATGGTTTCGCGGGTCTTGAAGTCGATGATAACCCTCGGCACGTTGCCGCTGATCAGCAATGATAAGCAGCTTCGGACGGCAGGCCAAATCGGCGACGACGAATGTTTCACCTTCGAACCGCTAACCTCCCAGAGTTATGAGATCTCTGTGGCGAGGGAGCTTGCTCCCGCTGGGCTGCGAAGCGGCCCCAAAACCATGCACTTCGATTTTTCAGGTACACCCTGTGAGCCGTACTACGACTGCTGCGCAGCCGAACGGGAGCAAGCTCCCTCGCCACAAGGGTTGTACTGAACCAACTATCGTTGTTTTTTGCGGTCTAGAATTTGGCCTCTGTGCCCCAATTTCCTCAAGGAAGCCCATTACGTGAAATCCCTCCTTGCACTGCTTTCCCTCGTGGCCCTGCCGGTCCTGGCTGCTGAGCCGACCCTGTACGGGCGCTATGAATACATCGCGCTGCCGGAAATCGGTGGTGAAGTCCTCAAGGCCAAGATGGACACCGGCGCCCTGACCGCGTCGCTGTCGGCCAAAGACATCGAAACCTTCACCCGCGATGGCGACGAGTGGGTGCGCTTCCGCCTCGCCACCAAAGGCGCGAGCAACAAGGTCTACGAACACAAGGTCGCGCGGATCAGCAAGATCAAGACCCGCTCCGAAGAAGACGAGGACGACAAGGAAGCGGTCGAGCCCACCAAGCGTCCGGTGGTTGATCTGGAACTGTGCCTGGGCAACGTCAAGCGCACCGTTGAGGTCAACCTCACCGACCGCAGCAGCTTCAACTACCCTTTGTTGATCGGTGCCAAAGCCTTGCGTGAGTTCGGCGCGGCGGTGAACCCGGCACGGCGCTTTACGGCGGACAAACCCGACTGCTGATTTCAAGTGGTCTCATTGACGTGACGTGAGCCTTGGGGCACCGTTCGCCCACTTAACTCCCGGGCTCGGACGCCATGCCTCATATCCTGATTGTCGAAGACGAAGCGGCGATTGCCGACACCCTGATTTTCGCCTTGCAGGGCGAGGGCTTCACCACCACCTGGCTGAGCCTTGGCGCCGCTGGGCTTGAGCATCAGCGCCAGACTCCGGCCGACTTGATCATTCTGGACATTGGTCTGCCGGACATCAGCGGCTTCGAGACCTGCAAGCAATTGCGGCGTTTCAGCGAGGTGCCGGTGATCTTCCTCAGCGCTCGTGATGCTGAAATCGATCGCGTCGTGGGCCTGGAAATCGGTGCCGACGATTACGTGGTCAAGCCGTTCAGCCCACGGGAAGTGGCGGCGCGGGTCCGGGCGATTCTCAAACGCATGGCGCCGCGAGCGACCGCCGCGGTGTCATCGGCGCTGTTTCGCATTGACAGCGAGCGGGTGCAGATCAGCTACCGCGGTCAGCTTCTAACCCTGACCCGCCATGAGTTCCGTCTGCTGCAATCCCTGCTGGACCAACCCGAACGGGTCTTCAGCCGCGAGCAATTGCTCGATGCGCTGGGCGTCGCCGCCGATGCCGGGTACGAGCGCAGCATCGACAGCCACATCAAGAGCGTGCGCGCAAAATTGCGTCAGGTGAAGGCTGACGCAGAACCGATCCAGACCCATCGCGGCCTCGGCTACAGCTACAGCCCGGGGCGTAGCTGATGCCGCTGGGGATCCGGATTTTTCTGGTCTACGTGCTGTTTATCGGCCTCACCGGCTACTTCGTGCTGAACACCGTGATGGAAGAAATCCGTCCAGGCGTGCGCCAGTCCACCGAAGAAACGCTGGTCGACACCGCCAATCTCATGGCCGAAATCCTGCGAGACGACTTCAAGGCCGGCACCCTGAATCAGAACCGCTGGCCCGAGCTGCTCAAGGCTTATGGCGAACGGCAACCGAAGGCGAACATCTGGGGATTGCCGAAGAACCAGGTCAACCACCGGATCTACGTCACCGATGCCAAGGGCGTTGTGGTGCTGGACTCCAGCGGTGTGGCAGTGGGGCAGGATTACTCGCGCTGGAACGATGTTTTACTGACCCTGCGAGGCGAATACGGCGCTCGTTCCAGCCGCAGCGATCCGGACGATCCGAACTCCTCAGTGATGCACGTCGGCGCCCCGATTCGCGACAACGGCCAGATTATCGGCGTGGTTACCGTCGCCAAACCCAACAGCTCGTTGCAGCCATACGTTGATCGCACTGAGCGGCGATTGCTTGCCTGGGGTGCCGGGCTGATCGGCCTCGGTCTGCTGTTTGGCGCGTTGTTGTCCTGGTGGTTGAGCGCGGCGCTGCGGCGATTGACGGCTTATGCACAGGCCGTGAGTGAAGGCCGGCGGGTCGAGGTTCCGCACTACCGTGGCGGCGAGCTGGAGCAACTGGCGACTGCGGTGGAGCAGATGCGTACGCAGCTAGAAGGCAAAGCCTATGTCGAGCGTTACGTGCACACATTGACCCACGAACTGAAAAGCCCCCTGGCGGCGATTCGCGGCGCAGCGGAGTTGCTGCAAGGCGAGATGCCGCTGGCCCAGCAACAGCGTTTTGTCAGCAACATCGACAGCGAAAGCGCGCGGATGCAGCAGTTGATCGAGCGCCTGTTGAATCTGGCCCTGGTCGAGCAACGCCAAGGGCTGGAGGAACGGGTGGCGGTGCCGCTGGCGAAGTTGGTAGATGATTTGCTGAGCGCTCAGGCGGCGCGCATCGAAGGCAAGCAGTTGCGCGTGGAACAAACCATTGCAGTGGATCTGGTGCTGACCGGTGAACCGTTCCTGTTGCGTCAGGCGCTGGGCAATCTGCTGGAGAACGGTTTGGATTTCACCCCGGCTCAGGGTTTGTTGCGATTCAGCGCCGAACGCATTGGGGAGCAAATTGAGTTCAGGTTGTTCAACCAGGCTGAGGCCATTCCCGACTATGCGTTGCCCCGACTGAGCGAGCGCTTCTATTCACTGCCGCGACCGGACAGCGGGCGCAAGAGCACGGGGTTGGGGCTTAACTTCGTTGAAGAGGTGGTCAAGTTGCATGGTGGAGCGGTGAGCATTGGTAACGTCGACGACGGCGTTGAAGTGACTTTGCGCCTGCCTTAAAACCGAGTCGCTTCCATCGCGAGCAAGCTCGCTCCCACATTGGGCTTCGGTTGTGAATTACATCTGTGAACTCACCCAGATCCCTGTGGGAGCGAGCTTGCTCGCGAAGGGGCCGGCCCAGTCTCCACACACTCTCCACATTCCTCCCATAAATCCCCCACACACCCCTCCCAGACTCTCCCCATCCAAACAGGGAGAGTCCCATGAACCGCAGCCTGACCATAAAACTCGGGGCAATTGCCCTTCTCATTCTGTTGTTGCTGATCCCGCTCCTGATGATTAACGGCGTGATCCAGGACCGCCAGCAACTGCGCGACGGTGTCCTCGAAGACATCGCCCGCAGTTCCAGCTATAGCCAGCAACTGAGCGGGCCGCTGATGGTGGTGCCGTATCGCAAAGTGGTGCGCACCTGGAAGCTCAACGAGAAAACCAACGAGCGTTACCAGGAAGTGGGTGAAGAACGCGGCCGTTTGTATTTCCTCCCGGAGCGCTTCGAACTCGACGGCCAGGTCCAGACGGAACTGCGTTCCCGGGGCATTTACGAGGCGCGTCTGTTTCATGCAGACAACCGCATCAGCGGGCATTTCTCGCTCCCGGCTCAATTGGGTATCAAGGAGGATTTCGCCGATTACCAGTTCGATCAGCCGTTTTTGGCGGTCGGAATCAGCGACATTCGCGGCATCGAAAACGCCCTGAAACTCGAACTCAATGGCCAGAAACTCGACTTCGTCCCCGGCAGCCAGGTGGGCTGGTTAGGGGAGGGTGTGCATGTCACCCTGCCGGCGCTCGACGCGAAGCAAGCTACAGAATTGGCCTTCGGTTTCGACCTGCGACTGCAAGGCACTGGCCAGTTGCAGATTCTTCCGGTGGGCAAAACCAGCAAAGTATCGCTGGCCGCCAATTGGCCGCATCCGAGTTTCATCGGCAACTACCTCCCGGCCCAGCGTGAAGTCAGTGATCAGGGTTTCACCGCCAATTGGCAGACCTCGTTTTTCTCCACCAATTTGCAAGAGTCCTTGAGCAGCTGCGTGTCCGGCGGCGGTTGCGAAGCCTATACCGGCCGCAGTTTCGGGGTGAGCTTCATCGACCCGGTGGATCAGTACCTGAAAAGCGATCGGGCCATCAAATATGCGTTGCTGTTTATCGTCCTGACCTTCGCCGGTTTCTTCCTCTTCGAAGTGCTGAAAAGCCTGGCGGTACACCCGGTGCAATACGCGCTGGTAGGCGTGGCCCTGGCGTTCTTCTACCTGCTGTTGCTGTCACTGTCCGAGCACATCGGCTTTGCCCTGGCGTACCTGCTGTCGGCGGGCGGCTGTGTGTTGTTGATCGGTTTTTATGTCTGCCACGTGCTGCGCAGCGTGCGTCACGGCTTGAGTTTTTCGGCGGGATTGGCGGCGTTGTATGGCTTGCTCTATGGCTTGCTCAGTGCAGAGGATTACGCGTTGTTGATGGGTTCGCTGCTGTTGTTCGGATTGCTGGGCGTGTTCATGGTGCTGACCCGCAAGCTGGACTGGTATGGGATTGGACAGAAGTCGGCCAAGCCGCTGGCGTTTGATATGGGAGCGGTGGAATGAGCCGGTCGTTGGGGTTGCGTGAGGATCAGCGGGAAGGAGAGGTGTTGGCGACGCTGATTTACAGGTTGTTTCCCGAAAGATCAAAAGATCGCAGCCTGCAGCTCCAGGAGCACGCGTTCGGCGTAGGAGCAGCCGCAGGCTGCGATCTTCTGAGGCCGGCATGGCCGGCCAAAGATCAGACCTTCGGCATAGTCGCCAGCATCGAGGCCCGCTGACTCACCTCGAAGTACCAGTTCGCCAGCTTCGGATTCGTCGTGCGCCATTCCAGATCCGGATGGCGCAAATCCAGGTAGCCCAACGCACAGGCAACACTGATCGCCGCCACATCGAAATGGCTGGTCAGCTCGGCAATCGCGTCGACTTCCAGCAATGCCAGGCCGCGACGAATCTTCTCGCGCTGGCCATCGAGCCACTCGTCCCAGTGTTTTTCCGGGGCACGCAGGGCGACTTCATAACGAATCAGCACCGCGGCGTCCATGATCCCGTCGGCCAGGGAGGCCAGGGTCAGGCGCCGCCAGCGGGCCGAGCCGTTTCGCGGTATCAGCGGGTTGCCGACGTGCTGGTGGTCGAGGTAATCGAGGATCACCCGGCTGTCATGGATGACGTTGCCATCGGCCAGGCGCAAGGCCGGAATTTTACCCAGCGGATTGTCTTCGTTGAGTATCAGGTCCGGGCTGACTGGTGTGAGCACGCAGTCTTGCAGCGCCACGCGGTCCTGTTGACCGGTTTCGTGCAGCAGCACCATGACTTTGCGAACGAAGGGCGATAAAGGATTGTGGAACAGGGTCATGCTGGCGGCGGACATGGCAGCGTCTCGGTATGGGGCAGTGCTGGGCAGCATAGCGCGTGGATCACGCAACAGGTTCGGTGTTGTTATCGGCGTTGCAGCAGGCCGCGCAGGGCGAGGATTGTGGGAATGCCCAGGCCCAACCAGCTCAATGCGTCCCACACGCCATCCCCCAGCAACGCGGCAAACAACCCCGCGGCGCTGAGCAGGGCGATAACCGTTGGGGTGGAAAAGACCTTCCAGAAATTCGACTGCCGCGGCCTCATGCTGGACTCTCCGCGTTCTCGAGCACCGGTTTCGCCGCCTTGCGCCGCACCACCCACAGGTAAACCCCGCTGCCGAGCACGACGATGGTCAGCACGTCCAGCGTCGCCCAGAGGATCTTCATCGGCATGCCACCGTAATCACCGAAGTGCAACGGTTGTGACATGCCCATGGCGTCCATGTACCACGGGCGTTCGGCCACGGCGGTGACTTGCAGGGTGCTGGCGTCGATCAGCACCGGTGTCAGCAGGTGCGAGGTCAGGTGAGTGCTGCCTTTCATGAACACCGCGTAATGGTGTTCGCTGGAGAAGCGTGTGCCGGGGAAGGCGATGAAGTCCGGCTGCGTGCCCGGTGCGACTTCCTTGGCGATGTCGAGCAAGCGGGTCGCAGGCGCCAATTGTGTCAGTGGCGGCGCATCGCGGTACGGCGCGACCATCGCGCTCAGGCTGTCGTTGCGCCACGCGGCGATCAGCAGGTCGGCGCAGGCGCTGATGACGCCGGTGACACCGACCACCAAGGCCCAGGTCAGGGTTACCACGCCGATCAGGTTATGCAGATCGAGCCAGCGCAGACGGGTGGATTTGTCCTGGCGCACGGTGGCAAATGTCAAACGCCGCATGAACGGCAGGTACAGCACCGTCCCGGACACAATCGCCACCACGAACAGAAGGCCCATGAACGCCAGCAGCAACTTGCCCGGCAGACCGGCGAACATGTCCACGTGCAGGCGCAACATGATCATCATGAAGCCACCGTTGGCCGACGGCATTTCCAGCGCTTCGCCGGTGCGGGCGTCGAGCATGAAGGTGTGAGACGAATTCGGTTCAGTGCCGGCGGTGGCCGCCATGATTGTGATCGCGGCGTTGGGCTCTTCTTCGTCAAAGCCGAAATACTGCATGACTTCGCCGGGACGATGCTGTTCAGCCGCCTGCACCAACTGCTGCAAATTCAGCAGCGGGGTGTCCGCCGGCATCGCCTTCAATTCAGCGGCATCGCCCAGCAGGTGGTCGATCTCGTGATGGAAGATCAATGGCAGGCCTGTCAGCGCGAGCATCAGCAGGAACACGGTGCAGATCAGGCTGGTCCAGGTGTGGACGAAGGACCAGCGGCGAATTGTTTTACTTTTCATTTCATAGCCTTCAGAAATACCAAAGCCGTCCATGTCGGACGGCTCGGGTCTTGGGCGTGTCAGGTCAGGCCATTACCACTTGTAAGTGGCACTGGCGACGACGCTGCGTTGGTCGCCGTAGTAGCAGTAGAAGCTGTCGCACGTGGAGATGTAGTCCTTGTCGAACAGGTTGGTGGCATTCAGTGCCAGGGAGGCGCCTTTCAGGCTGTTGTCCAGACGGCCCAGGTCGTAATGAACCGCGGCGTCGAACACCGTGTAGGCGTCAGCCTTGCCGAGCGAGGTATTGCCCTGGTCGCCGTAGGTATTGCCGGTGTAGCGAGCGCCGGCACCGATGCCGAAACCGTCCAGCACACCGTTGTGCCAGGTGTAATCGGCCCACAGCGAAGCCTGTTGGTTGGGCATCAGTTGCAGGCGATTGCCTTTGAAATCGCCTTTCTGCACTTCGGATTTGGCCAGGGTGTATGCGGCGATGACCTTGAGGTTCTCGGTCACGTCGGAGACGGCTTCCAGTTCCAGGCCTTTGACTTTTACTTCACCGGTCTGGCTGGTGATCGAAACGCCGTTCGAGTTGGTCGTGGTGACGGAGACGTTTTTCTGGGTCAGGTCGTAGACCGCAGCAGTCAGCAGGGTGCTGCTGCCAGGCGGTTGGTACTTGATGCCCAGTTCCCACTGTTTGCCTTCAGTCGGTTTGAACGAATCGGTCGGCGATGCCGTGGCGTTGCTGGTCGGCTGGAACGACTCGGCGTAGGACAGATAAGGCACGAAGCCCGAGTCGAACACGTAGCTGATCGCCGCGTTGCCGCTGAAGTTCTTGTTCCGTTCGGTGTTGGTGGCGTCGCCTTTGTTGAAGAATTTGGTGCCGGTGTGGACCCAGTCTTCACGACCACCCAACGTCAGACGCCATTGGTCGAGGGCCATTTGGTCCTGAACGTACAGGCCGGTCTGGTAGGTCTTCTGGTTGTAGTCGTAAAACGCCGCCGAACGCGGCGGACGAACGATGGGTTGGCCATAGATCGGGTTGTTGACGTTGGTGGTCAGACCGTCGCCGAAGATCGAGGTGTAGTTGGTGTTGGTGCGCTGGTGATCGAGGCCGATCAGCAGGGTGTGACGGATGTCGCCGGTCGCGAAGTCGCCCTGGAAGTTGTTGTCCACGGCGAACTGGCTGATGTCCTCGTCGACACTGGTGCTCGAGCGGCCAACGTTGCCGTCGGCATCGACCTGGGTGAACGGGTAGGCGCCGGGGGTGAGGGCCTGGAAGGACAGGTCCGATTTGGTGTAGCGCAGGTTCTGCTTGAACTGCCAGACATCATTCAAGCGATGTTCAAAGGCGTAGCCCAGTGCGTAATAGGTGCGGTCGTAGAATTCCCAGTCCGGGTCGCCCAGGTTTTTGTGATGGGAAATCTTGCCGAGCGGTGAATGGATCCTGGTGCCTTGCACCGGCAGGAACTGGCTGGTGATGCCGGTATCGTCACGGGTGAACTGGGTGAGCAGGGTGAACCGGGTGTCTTCGTCGATGTTCCAGGTCAGGCTGGGCGCGATGTTGTAGCGCTTGTTGTCGACGTGGTCGATCTGCGTGCCGCTGTCGCGCACCACACCGCTCAAACCGTAGAGGAACTGGCCTTCGTCATCGATCTTGCCGGTGCTGGCGAAGTTGATCTGGCGATGGTTGTCACTGCCGTATTGCACCTGGATTTCATTGCTCGACTCGGCGCTGGGGCGACGGCTGACCATGTCCAGCAAGCCGCCTGGCGGGGTCTGGCCGTAAACCGATGAGGCCGGGCCGCGTAGCAGGGCGAGGCGATCGAGGTTCCAGGTTTCCTGTTTCGGGTTGGCATACACGCCTTTTGGCAGTGGCAGGCCGTCGAGGAATTGTGTCGGTTCGAAACCGCGTACGCGCAGCCAGTCGGCACGGGTGTCGCTGCCGTAGCTGCTGGCGACGATGCCGGGCATGTAGCGCACGGCGTCATCGAGGCTATGCACATTGCGGTCGTCCATTTGCTCGCGGGTGGCGATCGAAATCGAGCGCGGCGCTTCGACCAGCGCGGTATCGGTCTTGGTACCGGCGGCGGTGCGGGTCGCCAGGTAACCTTGCACCGGGCCCCAGGCACTTTCAGTGTTTTCCACGCCAATAACGGCGGTTTCCGGCAGGGCCATCACACCTTGGGGCACGGCCACCAGGCTGTAGGTGCCAGCGCTGCTCTGTTCCAGTTGCAGACCGGTGCCGCGCAAAGCTTCGCGCAGGGCGCCGGCAGCGTCGAACTGACCTTTGACCGGCGCCGAGGTCTTGCCTGCCGCCAGTGAAGGATTCAACGACAGCGCCAGACCGGCCTGGCTGGCGATCTGGTTCAGGGTGCTGGCCAATGGCGCGGCCGGCAGGTTGTAGGCGCGAACGCTGGACGCCTGTTCAGCGGCGATCAGCTGACTGCTGGCCAGAGGGGCACAAAGGGCAATGGCAATCGCCAGCAAGCTGGGGCGCAACAAGGTGTCTAGCGAGCGGGACATACAGCGGCTCCTGAATGGAAATATTTCTCAATTGCCTAGGTGCCGAACGAGAATTCAAAAGTGATAGGGCTGATTGAAAATAATTTCGATTCAGTAAGTGGTCGTTTGTGGCGCGATCACTTGATCTCAGTCTTTGCCGATACCGTCACCCACCACGGCGTGTGCTGTTCGATCTGCACCGGCAGGGTCGGCAGCAGGGCGCTCAGGGCCAGATCGGTGTCGTGCAGCGGGAAGCTGCCGGTGATGCGCAGGTCGGCGATTTCTGGAGCAACGCCAAGATGTCCGCGTCGATAACGACCGAGTTCATGGATCAGGTCTTCCAGCCGTGTGTTGTCCACCACCAGCATGCCGCGGGTCCAGGCATCGGCGCCGAGGTTGAGCGCGACGATCGGCCCGAGGCCATTGCTGCGCATCAGGACTTGTTGGCCTTCACGCAGAATCTGCTCTTCAGGACTCGACTCGGGATGGGCGGCCACCGCTGATTTCAGCACGCTCAGGCGCGTACCTTCTTCTTCACGCTTGACCAGGAACCTTGTCCCCAGTGCACGCATGCTGCCTTCGCGGGTTTCGACGATAAACGGCCGAGCGTCGCCATGGCCGGTTCCGACGAGGATTTCCCCTTCCTGGAGGATGATCAGCCGTTGTTTTTCATCGAAACGTACATCCACGGCACTGTGGGTGTTGAGGTTGAGCAGCGTGCCGTCGGTCAGGCGCAGGGTGCGTTGCTCACCGGTGGCGGTGCGCTGGTCGGCCAGCCAATAGTCGATCGGTAGATAACGATCACCGGCGAACAACGCCAACCCGATCACCGCGACGATACTGGCCACGCCGCTGCCGAGTTTGCGCACTCGACGGCGGATGCTTTCGCGCGATTGCAGTAACGCGGTGCGGGCCGGGCCGCTGGCAACGCTGAAGCGCTGGTCGAGCATGCCCAGTTGGCGCCAGGCTCGCGCATGTTCTTCGTGGGCGGCGTGCCATTTGGCGAACTCTTCGCGTTCCACCGGGTTGCCGGAATCCAGGGACAACTGCCAGGCAATCGCGGCATCCAGCACCTGCGCGGAGACGGGTTTGGAGCTGACCGGACTCATATCGGCTCCCCGTACAACGCGATGTAGCACTGACGAATGCCTTGGGCCAGATACTGACGCACCCGCGGTACTGACACACCCAGACGCTCGGCGATTTCGGCGTGGCCGAGGCCGTCGAGACGGTTATAGAGAAACGCCGCCCGGGCTTTGCTTGAGAGCTTGCCGAGCAGGTGGTCGATGGCTTTGAGGTCTTCGAGGATCAGTTGCTGTTCCTCCACCGACGGTTGTTCACCTGCGGGGATCAGCATCAGTTCGGTGAGGTAGGCCTGTTCCAGCGCGGCGCGGCGGAAATAGTCGAACAGCAGACCCTTGGCAATCGCCACCAGAAACGCGCGTGGCTCGCGCGGTTCCTTCAGCTCTTCACGCCCCAGCAAGCGCACGAACGTGTCCTGACTCAGGTCTTCGGCCCGTTGCGGACAGGCCACATTGCGTCGCAGCCAGGCCAATAGCCAACCGCGATGGTCGCGATACAACGCACCAACGAGCTCACTTTGAGGGCTTTGGACTGACGACACGCAGCATCACCGATTGGGAAGTGTTAACTAACGAGAATTGTTCGCGATTGTGGCAGAGGCGGGGGAGGTAAGCAATTGGCGCTGGTCGGGTGGGGGAAACCAGATTTTTGACCCGCACGGCACCTTGTAGCAGCTGCCGAAGGCTGCGTTCGGCTGCGCAGCAGTCGTAAAATCAGTCACCGCGGTGCATCAGGTGAACCTCGCGGGCAGGGTTGACGACTGCTTCGCAGCCGAACGCAGCCTTCGGCAGCTGCTACAAAGAACTGCGGTGGCTGTCAGAAAGAAGGCGCTCGCTGCCGCCGTTTCCACTGACTCATCCGCTGCTGCAGATTCAACGGGCTATGAATCTGCAGCTGCCGCGCCCGGCTGAACAGAATCAACGCCAGCTCAGCGGTGGCCAACGCATCGGCACTGGCATTGTGGCGCTCGAACACTTCCAGTTTGAACCAGTCGATCCACTCATCCAGACCGGCATCGCGAATGTGCGCCTGAGGGCAAAGCAGCGGTGCGATATCAGCCACATCCAGAAATGGATGCTGCAACTTGTAGCGCAGATGATCTTTCAAGGCGCGCCCGAGCATGTGCTGATCGAACGGCGCGTGAAACGCCAACACCGGGCTGTCGCCAACAAACTCCATGAATTCGACCAGGGCCTGAGCCGGATCGCTGCCCGCGGCAATCGCACTCGGCCCCAGGCCATGGATCAGCACGCTGGGAGCCAACTTCATATCGGCACATTGCAACGTGCGTTCGAACTGCTGGCTGAAATCAATCGCCCCGTCCTCGATCACTACCGCGCCGATGGACAACACCCGATCCCTGTTCAGGTTCAACCCGGTGGTTTCCAGGTCGAGTACTACCCAGCGCTGTTCGCGCAGGCTGCATTCGCCCAGCTCTGCCGCCGAGGGCAAGCGTTGCAGACGTTGTTGGAGTTCGCCGGGAAGGCTCGGACCTGCCGGGCGCAGCCATGAAAACAGGCTCATAGCTGATACCGCAGGGCCAGGCTGCTTTGCAGGCGTTGCGCCTGGCGCAGGGATTCACGCAGGATCCGTCGATCCAGATGATTGAGGCTGTCTGGATCGACCCGATTGGAGTAGGGCAAGTTCTCCCGGGTCTGTAGCTGATGTTGCTGCATGCGGGCTTGCTGGATGAAGTGATAGGCCTCTTCGTACGCGGCACCATCCAGCCGTTCGATGACTTCTTTGTCCACCAGTTGGCGAAAGCGCTCCAGCGTGTTGTTCGCCTCGACCCCATGGGCCAACGCGAGCAGTCGGGCACCGTCGACAAACGGCGTCAGCCCCTGGACCTTCAAATCCAGGGTGGCTTTCTCGCCATTCTTGCGCGCCAGTACGAACTCACGGAAACGCCCCACGGGCGGACGGTTGCGCAGGGCGTTCTCGGCCATCATCCGTTGGAACAGTCGGTTGTCATTCACCTGATCGAGAATGCTCCGGCGCAGTTGCTCGCAGCCTTGCTCGTCACCCCAGACCACCCGCAAGTCGAAATAAATACTCGAACCCAACAGGTTCTCCGGCGTGGCCTCGCGGATAAACGCGGCAAAACGCCGCGCCCATTCGGCCCGAGACAAACACAGTTCGGGGTTGCCGGCCATGATGTTGCCCTTGCACAGGGTGAAGCCGCAGAGCGCCAGGCTCTGGTTGATCTGCTGGGCAATGGGCAGCAATTTGCCGCGAATTTCGGCGGCATGGGCCGCGTCCCGGGCTTCGAACAGAATGCCGTTGTCCTGATCGGTGTGCAGTGTCTGTTCGCGGCGACCTTCGCTACCGAAGCACAGCCAACTGAACGGCACACCTGGGTCGCCTTTCTCGGCGAGTGTCAGCTCGATCACCCGGCACACCGTGTGGTCGTTGAGCAGGGTGATGATGTGGGTGATCTGGGTCGACGACGCGCCATGGGCCAGCATGCGCTCCACCAGTTGACCGATTTCGCCGCGCAGCGCCACCAGGTTTTCTACGCGCTGGGCGCTGCGGATGGTCCGCGCCAGATGCACCAGGTCGACCCGTTGCAGGGAAAACAGGTCACGTTCCGAGACCACGCCGCACAGGCGATGATCCTTCACCAGGCAGACGTGGGCGATGTGCCGCTCGGTCATGGCAATCGCCGCATCGAAGGCGCTGTGGTCCGGCGACAGGAAAAACGGCGCCTGGGTCATGTGCCGTTCGATGGCTTCGTTGAAGTCGTTAGTGCCGTCGGCCACCACATGGCGCAGGTCGCGCAGGGTGAAAATCCCCAGCGGCGCTTGATGTTCGTCAACCACCACAATGCTGCCGACCTGCTGCTCGTGCATCAGGGTCACGGCTTCACGCAGCGGCGTGGCCGGGCTACAGATCACCGGGTGGCGCATGGCCAATTCGCCCAGTCGGGTGTTGAGTGAGTACTGGGTGCCGAGGGTTTCCACGGCTTTTTGCTGGACTTGCTGGTTAACCTGATCCAGCAGGCTGCTCACGCCGCGTAGGGAAAAGTCGCGAAACGCGTTGGAAAGTGCGAACAATTTGATGAACGCCAGCTTGTTCAGCTGTAGGCAAAAGGTGTCTTCGGCCGCGAGGTGTTCGGTGCGGGTTGCACGCTCCCCCAGCAGCGCGGCGAGGGGGAAACACTCGCCGGTGGTGATTTCGAAAGTGGTTTCGGTCCCGCCCTTGGCCGTGTGGGGACGTTCACCCACGACCCGGCCTTGTTTGACGATGTAGAAATGTTCAACCGGGCCGTCGGCGGGCTTGATGATGCACTCGCCGGGGGCATAAAAACGCAGCTGACACTGCTCGACCAGGTACGCGAGGTGGGCGTGTTCCATTTGATTGAAGGGCGGGAAGCGCTGAAGGAATTGCAAAGTGCCCTGGATGTTCTGCAACACCGCGGTTTTCCCTGCCTGTGTGAAGGCGTCCGCTTTACTCATAACCATTACCGCAGTCTTTTTTGAATTGTTGTTGTCGGATGACTACTCATGGTCGGCCCCTGCGTGCAGGGTGCCCATTGGACGTAAGTCTAGGTAGGCAGTGAAGCTGTCGGCATTTGGGATATGTCTGACGCAACTGTGGGAAAAACCTCCTGCATTGGCTATAGGAAAAATTTCCGACGAAGTGCACATTGAAGGTCTGCTTAGCGATGTCTGACGGATGAGCTAGGGAATTGAAATGAAAACGTAGAGTAAGCCATGTCCGACCACGATATTTTGAGTGACGCCGAGCGCGAGGCGCTGAGTGCCGTCATGCAGGAACCTGACCTGCCGCCGCAGCGGGTGCTGATCGTCGACGACGATAAAGACGCGCGTGAGCTGCTGTCGGAGATTCTGGCGCTGGACGGGGTGCGCTGCATGACTGCGGCCAGTGGCGAAACTGCACTCAAGATGTTGGAGACGATGCCATCGATTGGCCTGGTGATTACCGATCTGCGGATGGGAAATGTCGATGGTCTGGACCTGATTCGTCAGGTTCGTGAATCGGTTCGGGCGGCAATGCCGATCATCATCGTTTCCGGTGACGCTGACGTAAAAGATGCGATCGCTGCGATGCACTTGAGCGTGGTCGACTTCCTGCTCAAGCCTGTCGATACCGGCAAGTTGTTGGCGCTGGTCAAGCATGAGTTGGGAATGGATGTGTAAATTGTTAAAGGATCAAAAGATCGCAGCCTTCGGCAGCTCCTACATGGGATTGCGTACATCTGTAGGAGCTGCCGAAGGCTGCGATCTTTTGACTTTGCTTTAAACAGAAAGGCCCTGATCTTTCGATCAGGGCCTTTTTTGTCCGACGTCAGCGCTTAGTTACAGGCCATTGGCAGCCTTGAACTCGCGGCGGCGGCGGTGCAGAACCGGCTCGGTGTAGCCGTTCGGCTGCTTCGTGCCTTCGACCACCAGTTCGACCGCCGCCTGGAAGGCGATGTTGCTGTCGAAGTTCGGTGACAGCGGGCGATACAGCGGGTCATTGGCGTTCTGACGGTCAACCACCGGCGCCATGCGCTTGAGGCTTTCCATGACCTGATCTTCGGTGACGATGCCGTGACGCAGCCAGTTGGCGATGTGCTGGCTGGAAATCCGCAGCGTCGCACGGTCTTCCATCAGGCCGACGTCGTTGATGTCCGGCACTTTCGAGCAGCCCACGCCCTGGTCGATCCAGCGCACCACATAACCAAGAATGCCCTGGGCGTTGTTGTCCAGTTCGTTCTTGATTTGTTCTGCGGTCCAGTCTGGATTGACGGCCAACGGGATGGTCAGGATGTCATCCACCGAAGCGCGTGCACGTTTGACCAGTTCGGCCTGACGGGCGAACACATCGACCTTGTGGTAATGCAGGGCATGCAGCGCAGCAGCGGTCGGCGATGGAACCCAGGCGGTGTTGGCGCCGGCCATCGGGTGAGCGATTTTCTGTTCGAGCATCGCTGCCATCAGGTCCGGCATGGCCCACATGCCTTTACCGATCTGCGCGCGACCTTGCAGGCCGGTAGTCAAGCCGATATCGACGTTCCAGTTCTCGTAGGCGCCGATCCACTTCTCAGCCTTCATGTCCGCCTTGCGAACCATCGGGCCGGCTTCCATGGAGGTGTGGATTTCATCGCCGGTACGGTCGAGGAAACCGGTGTTGATGAACACTACACGCTCGCTGGCCGCCTTGATGCAGGCCTTGAGGTTGACCGTGGTACGGCGTTCCTCGTCCATGATCCCGACTTTCAGCGTGTTGCGCGGCAGACCGAGTACTTCTTCGATGCGACCGAACAGCTCGTTGGTGAACGCCGCTTCTTCCGGGCCATGCATCTTCGGCTTCACGATGTAGACCGAGCCAGTGCGGCTGTTCTTGCGCGAGTTGTTGCCGTTGAGGCTGTGGATTGCTGCGAGGCTGGTGACCAGACCGTCGAGGATGCCTTCCGGCACTTCGTTGCCGTCTTTATCGAGGATCGCGTCGATGGTCATCAGGTGACCGACGTTGCGCACGAACAACAGCGAACGACCATGCAGGCTCAGTTCTTTACCATCGATACCGGTATAAGTGCGGTCGGCATTCATGGTGCGGGTAAAGGTCTGACCGCCCTTGGAGACTTCTTCCGACAGATCACCCTTCATTAGGCCGAGCCAGTTGCGGTAGATCACCACTTTGTCATCGGCATCGACGGCGGCGACGGAATCTTCGCAGTCCATGATGGTGGTCAGCGCGGCTTCCATCAGGATGTCTTTGAGGCCGGCAGCATCGGTCTGGCCGACCGGGGTGCTGGCGTCGACCTGGATTTCGAAGTGCAGGCCGTTGTTTTTCAGCAGAATCGCGGTCGGTGCGGCTGCATCGCCGTGGAAACCAATCAGCTGTGCATCGTTGCGCAGGCCGGTATTGCTGCCGCCTTTAAGGGCGACCACCAGTTTGCCGTCAACGATCTTGTAGCCGGTGGAATCGACGTGAGTGCCGGCAGCCAATGGCGCCGCGTCGTCGAGGAAGGCACGGGCGAAGGCGATGACCTTGTCGCCGCGAACCTTGTTGTAGCCTTTGCCTTTTTCCGCGCCGTCAGCTTCGCTGATGGCATCGGTGCCGTAGAGCGCGTCATACAGCGAACCCCAACGGGCGTTCGAGGCATTGAGCGCGAAACGGGCGTTCATCACCGGAACCACGAGCTGTGGACCGGCCATGCGGGCGATTTCGTCATCGACGTTTTGCGTCGTTGCCTGGAAATCAGCCGCTTCTGGCAGCAGATAACCGATGTCTTGCAAGAAGGCTTTATAGGCCACGGCGTCGTGTGGTTGACCGGCACGGGATTGGTGCCAGCTATCGATACGAGCCTGGATATCACCGCGTTTGGCGAGTAGGGCTTTGTTCTTCGGCGCCAGGTCATGAATAACCTTGTCGGCACCGGCCCAGAACTTATCGGCGGTGAGGCCGGTACCGGGAATGGCTTCGTTGTTCACGAAGTCGAACAGGACTTTGGCGACCTGCAGGCCCCCGACTTGAACGTGTTCAGTCATTGCTTGCCTCACTCTGCTCAGCTATTTCGCTTTTCAGCTCTTCAATTTTGACAATGAAGCCTCTGGCCATTTAAACCACAAACCCGTCTGCCAGTACATGCCCGTTCGGGCGGCTGGGTTCGGTCCAATCAACGGCTTGGATGCCTTGCTGACGGGGCTTTCAGGGTTGCGACTGTGCCTGTGGCAGACATCGATCTAACGTTATGTAGTGCGCGCTGCGGCATACTACATGATGAAATGCGGTTGTGAAAATTAGACCAATTACGTCGTACTGCGACCCCATGACGCATTGCAGTCATGTCGGGGAGCGGGATGTTCTCAAAAAACTGCTGGATTGTTCCAGTTAAATATAAAAACTTGTACACATAATCTTCATTGCCCTGCTATGGGGCGTTGGTTTTCTGAGACGCCGAGCCGATTCCCGCCCCTTGCCTATACTTGCTTTTCTATAACAAAAGTCATGACAAGAGGGATGCGCCATGGACCATCTGGTACTCACTGTATTCGCTCCGGACAAGCCAGGGCAGGTCGAACGCATTGCCCAATGCATCGCCGAGCACGGCGGCAACTGGCTGGAGAGCCGCATGTCACGCATGGCCGGGCAGTTCGCCGGGATTCTTCGGGTGGGCGTGCCGGCCGAGGCCTACGATGAATTGGTGGATGCCCTACAGGCGTTGTCCGCCCATGGCATTCGCGTGCTGATTGCCGAAAGCGGCATCGAGCAATCCTGCACCTGGAAACCGATTGCCATGGAATTGGTGGGCAATGACCGCCCGGGGATCGTACGCGACATCACGCGTCTGCTAAGTGAGCAGGGCGTGAGTTTGGAAAGGTTGGTCACCGAAGTACGTCCGGCGCCGATGAGCAGCGAGCCTTTGTTTCACGCTGAAGCAATTCTGGCCGTGCCGCTGACGCTGTCCCTGGACGTGCTGCAATCGCGCCTGGAAACCCTGGCGGACGATTTGATGGTCGAATTGGTGCTGCGCAGTGAACCCTGAAAAGGTTATCCAAGTTATACGTGCACCTGCCTGTGGATAACCTGTAGAGACAGCCCGCCAGGCCACGTCGGCCGGGGCTCTTCAGAACCTGATCAAAAAACCAGCAGTTTCAACAAGTTGCGCACAAACGCCGGGGATCAGGCTGTGGATAACCTTGGGAAGGATCGGTACAGGCCACATAGAACGTGGCCTGTGGAGATTTGTACGTTTTTTGATCAGCAGCGGCGACGCAAACTTATCACCGCATCGACGCTGTAAACCGCCAGGCCAGCCCAGATAAAGATGAACGCCACGAGGGTGCTGGATGACAAGTGTTCATCAAACAGCAGAACGGCTTGCAGCAATACCAGCGTCGGCGCCAAGTACTGGAGAAATCCCAGCGTCGTGTAAGGCAAATGCCGTGCAGCGGCGTTGAAACATACCAGCGGCACCAGCGTCACCGGACCGGCGGCCACCAGCCACCAGGCTTCGGACGTGGTCCAGAATTCGGCTTGAGCGCTGCTCGCGGTGGGGTTGAACAGCAACCACGCGACGGCAATCGGCACCAGCATCCAGGTTTCCACCACCAGACCAGGTAACGCCTTGACCGGCGCCTGCTTGCGGATTAGTCCGTAGAAACCGAAGGTCAGCGCCAGCACCAGGGAAACCCACGGCAAACTGCCGACTTGCCAGACTTGTTGCGCGACACCGACCGCCGCCAGGCCAACCGCCAGCCATTGCATGCGCCGCAGTCGTTCGCCAAGGATCAGCATGCCCAACAGCACGTTCACCAGCGGGTTGATGTAGTAACCGAGACTGGCTTCGAGCATGCGGCCGTTGTTCACCGACCAGACGTAGGTCAGCCAGTTGGCCGCGATCAGCGTGCCGCTCAGGGCCAGGATCGCCAGCCGTTTCGGGTTATCACGCAACTCGCGCCACCAGCCCGGATGTTTCCACACCATCAGCAGCAAGGCGCCGAACAGCGCGGACCAGAGCACTCGGTGGATGATGATCTCCACGGCGGGCACGTTGGCAATGGCTTTGAAGTAGAGCGGGAAAAGTCCCCAGATGATGTAGGCACTCAGGCCCAGGATGTACCCGCGACGCGGGTTGGCGGCTTGCATGCAGAATCCTTGCTTAGGCAGCTAACAAAGAGGGGATTGTAAGGAGGTTGTATAGATGTGTCGCTTCTGAAAGCAAAAGATCGCAGCCTTCGGCAGCTCCTACAGAGTGATTGCGTCCACCGTGTAGGAGCTGCCGAAGGCTGCGATCTTTTGATCTTGAAATTAAAAGAGCTTCAGTGGTTCTTCATTGAGCGCGGCGAGTTGTTCGCGCAAGGCCAACACTTGGTCGCCCCAATACCGTTCACTGCCGAACCACGGAAAACTGTGCGGGAACGCCGGGTCGTCCCAGCGGCGAGCGAGCCAGGCGCTGTAGTGCATCAGGCGCAAGGCGCGCAGCGGTTCGATCAACGCCAGTTCTCGCGGATCGAAGTCGTGGAACTCACTGTAGCCGTCCATCAATTCCGACAACTGACCGAGACATTCCTGACGATCACCCGCCAGCATCATCCAGATGTCCTGCACCGCCGGGCCCATGCGGCAGTCGTCCAGGTCGACGATGTGGAACATCTCGTCGCGGCACATCATGTTGCCGGGGTGGCAGTCGCCGTGCATGCGGATGTTCTTGTGCGGTGTAACGTTGTAGACCTCTTCCACACGCTTGAGCAGGTCACGGGCCACGGACTCGTAGGCTGGCAGCAGACTTTTGGGTACGAAATTGCCTTCGAGCAATGTCGTCAGCGAGTCATGACCGAAGTTCTTCACACCCAGCGCTTCGCGGTGTTCGAACGGTTTTGTAGTGCCGACGGCGTGCAGGCGACCGAGCAGTTGCCCCAAACGATACAACTGATCGAGGTTACCGGGCTCCGGCGCACGGCCGCCACGGCGGGGGAACAGGGTAAAACGGAAACCGTTGTGTTCGTGCAGGCTGGCACCGTTGTGAATCATCGGTGCGACCACCGGCACGTCGCACTCGGCGAGTTCGAAGGTGAATTGGTGTTCTTCGAGAATCGCTTCATTGGTCCAGCGCTGGGGGCGGTAGAACTTGGCGATCAGCGGCTCGGAGTCTTCGATACCAACCTGATAGACACGATTCTCGTAGCTGTTGAGCGCCAGAATGCGCGCGTCGCTGAGAAAACCGATGCTTTCGACGGCATCGAGCACGAGGTCTGGGGTGAGGGTTGCAAACGGGTGGGCCATGCTGACTCCTGCGCGCAGCAGGCTGCCGCGTCCGGCCAAGCATGGTAGCGCAGACGGGGTGTCTTTAGGGGTTGGGCTTGAGGTAAGTGTTGTTCACACCGACGCCATCGCGAGCAAGCTCGCTCCCACATGGGCCCGTGTTGTGCACACGATTTGTGACACAAAGGAGATCCCTGTGGGAGCGGGCTTGCCCGCGAAGAGGCCCTATCAGGCGCCGACGATCCCTCCATCTTCCCGGGAAATCGCCATCACCGAAGACCGCGGCTTGCCATTCGGCAGATGCTCAGGGAACGTTGACCCACCGTTCTCCCCTGGGTGCTGAATTCCGACAAACAAGGTCTTTTGGTCTGGCGAGAAACTGATCCCCGTCACCTCGCAGCCCACCGGCCCGACCATGAAGCGACGTATCTCCCCGGTGACCGGATCAGCGCAGAGCATCTGATTGTTGCCCATGCCCGCGAAATCACCGGCATTGCTCGAATCGCCATCGGTTTGAATCCACAACCGTCCGGCATCATCGAAAGCCAACCCATCCGGGCTGTTGAACATGTTTTGCGGTGTGATGTTCGATGAACCGCCCTTCGGCGTGCCGGCGTGAACCCCTGGGTTGCCGGCGACCACAAACAGGTCCCAGGAAAAGCTTTTGGCCCCGTGATCATCGCGGTCAGTGCGCCAGCGCAGAATCTGCCCATAAACGTTCTTCTCGCGCGGGTTCGGTCCGCCCACCGGCTGGCCATCGTCGCCACGCTTGGCGTTGTTGGTCAGCGTGCAATAGACCTGGCCATCCTTGGGGCTGACGACGATCCATTCCGGACGGTCCATGCGCGTGGCTTTCACCACGCTGGCCGCGAGGCGGACGTGAATCAACACTTCGGCCTGATCGGCGAAACCGCTGCTGGCGTCGATGCCGTTTTTACCGTGGGTCAGTTCGACCCATTCGCCCTGGCCTTTCGGATGATCGGCATTGCCGTCGCCCGCATCGAAGCGCGCCACGTACAAAGTGCCGTGGTCCAGCAGGTCGCGATTGGCCTTGGGTTTTTTGTGGTTGATCTTGTCGCGGCTGACGAATTTGTAGATGAACTCGCCGCGCTCATCGTCGCCCATGTACACCACGGCGCGACCGTCATTGGTTTCGGCAAGGGCGGCGTTTTCATGTTTGAAGCGACCCAGCGCGGTGCGTTTGACTGGCGTCGATTGCGGATCGAACGGGTCGATCTCCACGACCCAGCCGTGACGGTTGAGTTCGTTGGGGTTTTTCGCCAGGTCGAAACGCTCGTCGTGTGGGTGCCAGTTGATCTCTTTGCTGGCCGCCACCGCGCCGTAGCGTTTCTGTGCGGCGTCGAACTTTTGTTCGGCATTGCTGCTGCCGAAGCAATCGGTGAAGTTCTCTTCGCAGGTTAGATACGTGCCCCATGGCGTCTTGCCGTTGGCGCAGTTCTGGAAGGTGCCGAGGACATTTTTGCCGTGCGGGTCGGCGCTGGTTTTTACCAAGGCGTGGCCGGCGGCCGGGCCGCTGAGGCTGATCGGCGCGTTGCCGTGAATGCGCCGGTTGTAGCGTGAGCCCTGGACGAAATGCCACTGGCCGTTCTTGCGCTGCACTTCGATCACCGACACGCCTTCACAGGCCAGTGCCTTGCGCACGTCAGCAGCCGATTGCGGCATGCCGCCGTGGGCGTAGAGGTAGCGATAGTTGGTGTATTCGTTGTTGATCGCCATCAGCGCCCGGTTGTTGTCACCGGGAAATTCGAACAGGCTCATGCCGTCGTTGTTGTCGCCGAACTGGATTTCCTGATGTTCGGCCGTGCCGTTGCCGCTCGGGTCGAATGCCGGGCCGTTCTTCTGCAGGGGCTGGCCCCAACTGATCAATACCGAAGATTTGTAACCTGGGGGCAGGGTGATGGCGTCGCTGGTGGCGGCGGGAATACTGTCAAAACCCAATAGTTTGCTGGAGCCGGCGCTGACGCTGGCGGCCAGCACGCTGCGGCTCAGCAGGTTGCCGCCCAGGAACATTGCTGCACCGCAAAGGGCGCCGGCGCTGATGAAACCTCGACGGCTGAGGCCGACCATTTTCTCGAGGTCGGTGGATTGGTTGTCTTCTAATAGGCTCACATCAGGCTCCCTGCGGGTTTTTGCAGTCACCTTAATGAGCGTTAATGACACTTGTGTTTCAAAGCGGTGTACCGAGTAAAACGTTGGATGGCGCGAACTGCACCAGCACCGGTTTATCGGCGGCCAAACCGAGGGTTCTCAAGTGCAACGGTTCGGCCAGCGCGCAGAGTGTCTGGCCATTGGGCAGGCCGATGCGCACTTCGCTGGGGCCGTCCTCGGCGTCGAGAATTTCTTCGATGATGCCCTTCAGGCAATTATTGCCGGGTGTTGCCACTTGAGCGATGCCCAGCAACTCCAGCCAACCGGCCTTGATCAGTGCAACCACTTCGGTGCCGGTTTCCAGTTCCAGTCGCAGAGTGCTGTCGTGGGTGATCTGCGCATCGATGCTCAAGCCTTCGGCCAGCTCAAGGCGAATCCGGTCGTTGTGCCCTTGGTTATCAATTGCCACAACCTTGCCATGCAGTTGATTGCGCGCGCTGGTTCTGAGCATCAGTCGGCCGAGCAGGTCCAGGTCGCTGGCATCTTCGGCAGCTTCCAGCACCTGAGCCTGCAAGGCTTGCAGCTTTTGATACAGGCGCAATACGCGCTCGCCTTCGCTGGAGAGTTTGGCGCCACCGCCACCCTTGCCGCCGACACTGCGCTCCACCAACGGTTTTTGCGCGAGGTTGTTCAGCTCGTCGATGGCGTCCCACGCCGCTTTGTAACTCAGCCCCGCGCTTTTCGCGGCGCGGGTGATCGAGCCCTGTTCGGCGATGTGTTGCAGCAACGCGATGCGCTGCGGACGACGGACAATGTGCTGGGACAACAACGTAGGCAAGGACATGGCAAGACGCTTTGGGCGGTGGCGATGGGAAGGACGTTGGCGGCTTGGGGCTCGGGAGTCAAGTCAGGGCGCATCGCCGGGTTTGGGTGTGCGGGCCAGGCAATAGACGTCCACCCGCGCGGCGCCGGCGTCCATCAGCATGCGAGCCAGGGCCTGGGCCGTGGCGCCGGTGGTCAGTACGTCATCCACCAGCGCCAGGTGACGACCTTTGATGAAAGCATCGGGTGCCAGAGCGAAGGCGTTGCGCAGGTTCTTTTTGCGGGCCTCGGCATTCAGGTCCTGTTGTGCGCTGGTGTCCTGAATCCTCAGCAACAGTGTTTCATCGCACGGAATGTCGAGGCTGGTGCTGAGCCACCGGGCGAGCATCGCGGCCTGGTTGAAACCCCGTTTACGCAGTCGGTTGGAGGCCAGCGGAACCGGGATGAGCGCGTCGGGTCGATTCAGGTCTTCATCGAAGCGATGTTGCAGGAACTGAGCGAGAAGTTCGGCGAGCAGGCGACCAAACGGCCACTTCGCAGAGTGTTTGAAGCGTGTGATCAACGTGTCCACCGGAAAGCTGTAAGTCCAGGGCGTAGCGACCCGTTCAAAGGCAGGCGGTTGTTTCAGGCATTGGCCGCAGGTCAGACCAGCTGTGGCCAACGGCAGAGCGCAGGTTTGGCATTGATCGCCCAGCCAGGGCAACTCTGTTTCACAGGCCATGCAGATGGGTGTGCATTCATCGGCAGGTTCTGCACAGAGCAAACAGAATTGGTCGTTTTTTAACCAGATGTAAACCGGTCCTTCGTATCGTGGTTGACAGCGCATGAGTCTTCCTTAAATATGCCGAACATCCGTGTCGCGTCTGTGGGTATTCCATTCCCCAGCCGCTTGCCAAGCATAAAACAAAGGAAACACCCATGAGCGCCAGCACCACTGCAACCCTGCGTCATGACTGGTCTTTGGCCGAAGTCAAAGCACTCTTCGTTCAGCCATTCAACGACCTGTTGTTCCAGGCGCAGACGGTGCACCGCGCGCATTTCGACGCCAATCGGGTCCAGGTGTCGACGCTGCTGTCGATCAAAACCGGTGCCTGCCCGGAAGATTGCAAATATTGTCCGCAGTCCGGTCACTACAACACCGGCCTGGAAAAAGAAAAACTGATGGAAGTGCAGAAGGTCCTCGAAGAGGCCGCTCGCGCCAAGGCCATCGGTTCGACCCGTTTCTGCATGGGCGCGGCGTGGAAACATCCGTCGGCCAAAGACATGCCTTACGTGCTGGAAATGGTCAAAGGCGTGAAAGCCATGGGCCTGGAAACCTGCATGACCCTCGGTCGCCTTGATCAGGACCAGACCGTCGCTCTGGCTGACGCCGGCCTCGACTACTACAACCACAACCTGGATACCTCGCCTGAGTTCTACGGCAGCATCATCACCACCCGCACCTACAGCGAGCGCCTGCAAACCCTGGCCTACGTGCGTGAATCGGGGATGAAGATCTGCTCCGGCGGCATCCTCGGCATGGGCGAGTCCCTCGACGATCGCGCCAATCTGCTGATCCAGCTGGCCAACCTGCCGGAGCACCCAGAGTCGGTGCCGATCAACATGTTGGTGAAAGTCGCCGGAACGCCGCTGGAAAATGCCGACGATATCGACCCGTTCGACTTCATCCGCATGCTCGCTGTCGCCCGTATCCTGATGCCGCAATCCCACGTGCGCCTGTCCGCCGGCCGCGAAGCGATGAACGAGCAGATGCAGGCCCTGGCGTTCTTCGCCGGTGCCAACTCGATTTTCTACGGCGACAAACTGCTGACCACCGCCAACCCGCAGGCCGACAAGGACATGCAACTGTTCTCGCGCCTGGGCATCCTGCCGGAAGCACGCGAAGAGCACGCTGACGAAGTCCACCAGGCAGCGATCGAACAAGCGCTGGTTGAGCAGAAGAGCAGCGAGCAGTTCTATAACGCGGCTGTTTAATCGCCCTATCGATTCCCTGTAGGAGCTGCCGCAGGCTGCGATCTTTTGATCTTGTTTTTAAGGGCAAAATCAAAAGATCGCAGCCTGCGGCAGCTCCTACAGAGGCTCGTGCCACTTTCCCACTCGCGAGGTCCGCATGTCTTTCGATCTCAGCGCGCGCCTTGCTGCCCGTCGTGCCGAAAATCTCTACCGCCAACGCCCATTGCTCGAAAGCCCCCAAGGCCCGGAAGTGGTGGTCGATGGTCAGCCGTTGCTGGCGTTCTGTAACAACGACTATCTGGGCCTGGCCAATCACCCGCAAGTGATCGAAGCCTGGCGCGCCGGTGCGGCCCGTTGGGGCGTCGGTGGTGGGGCATCGCATTTGGTGATCGGCCACAGCAGCCCGCATCACGCGCTGGAAGAGGCCTTGGCCGATTTCACCGGTCGACCGCGCGCGTTGTTGTTCACCACGGGTTACATGGCCAACCTCGGCGCAGTCACTGCGTTGGTGGGGCAGGGCGATACGGTGCTGGAAGACCGGCTCAATCACGCGTCCCTGCTGGATGCAGGACTGTTGTCCGGAGCGCGCTTCAATCGCTATCTGCACAACGACGCGGCGAGTCTGGCCAAGCGTCTCGAGAAGGCGACCGGCAACACCCTGGTCGTCACCGACGGCGTGTTCAGCATGGACGGCGACATTGCCGACCTGCCGGCGCTGGCTCGGGAGGCGAAAGCCAAAGGTGCATGGTTGATGGTCGATGACGCTCACGGGTTTGGTCCGCTGGGTGCCAATGGTGGCGGGATCGTCGAGCATTTCGGCCTGAGTCAGGAAGACGTGCCGGTGCTTGTCGGCACCCTCGGCAAGGCGTTCGGTACCGCCGGGGCTTTTGTGGCTGGCAGCGAAGAGCTGATCGAGAGCCTGATCCAGTTCGCCCGTCCCTACATTTACACCACCAGCCAGCCGCCGGCGCTGGCCTGCGCGACGCTGAAAAGCCTTGAGTTGCTGCGCACTGAGCACTGGCGACGTGAGCATCTGAAAACGCTCATTGCCCAATTTCGCCATGGCGCCGAGCAAATCGGCCTGGAGTTGATGGACAGCTTCACACCGATCCAGCCGATCATGATCGGCGATGCCGGGCGTGCGGTTCGACTGTCGCAGATGCTGCGTGAGCGCGGTCTGATGGTCACTGCGATCCGTCCACCGACCGTGCCCGCCGGCAGCGCCCGACTGCGGGTGACCCTGACCGCTGCGCACAGCGAGGCGCAGGTACAGCTATTGTTAAATGGACTGGCCGATTGTTTTCAACAACTGGGACCGGAGCCAAGCCATGCGTGATCGTCTGATTCTGCTGCCCGGCTGGGGCCTCGGAATTTCTCCCCTGGAGCCCTTGGCGGCAGCGTTACAAGGACTGGATGAACACTTGCGGGTCGAGATCGAGCCGTTGCCGGAACTGGAATCGAGCGATCTTGAGGAGTGGCTCGATGAGCTGGACTCGACGTTGCCTCAGGATGCCTGGCTCGGTGGCTGGTCGCTCGGCGGCATGCTCGCTTCAGAGTTGGCAGCCCGGCGCGGCGATCGCTGCTGCGGCTTGCTGACGCTGGCGAGCAATCCTTCTTTTGTCGCTCATGAGCAATGGCCAAGCGCGATGCCTGCCGAAACCTTCGATGCGTTTCTGGCCGGCTGCAAGGCTGATCCGCGCATGACGTTGAAACGTTTCTCGCTGCTCTGCGCTCAGGGTGCCGAAGACCCGCGCGGGTTGTCTCGGCTGTTGCTCGGTGGCGCGCCACACACTTCGGCAGAGGGGCTGATGAGCGGCCTGGAGTTGCTCGCACAACTGGATACCCGCCAGGCTTTGCAGTCGTTCCGCGGCCCACAACTGCACTTGTTCGCCGGCCTCGACGGACTGGTTCCAGCCGAAGCGGCGGGCGACCTGCTGAAATTGCTGCCGGATGTCGAAATCGGTCTGATCGAGCAGGCCGGTCACGCGTTTCTTCTGGAAGACCCTCACGGTGTGGCGGGGGCGATCCAGGCCTTTTTGCATGAGTCCGGTGATGACTGATTTATCCCTCCCCAACCTGCCCGGCGGTTTGCCCGACAAACGCCAGGTGGCGGCATCTTTTTCCCGTGCGGCGGCAAGCTACGACAGCGTGGCCGAGTTTCAGCGCGACGTTGGCAGTGAATTGTCGAGTCGTTTGCCGGAGGACTTCGTGCCGGGTGTCTGGCTGGACCTGGGCTGCGGCACCGGGCATTTCAGTCGTGCATTGGGCGAGCGATTTCCTGCCAGGCACGGGCTGGCATTGGACATCGCCGAAGGCATGCTCAATCACGCCCGGCCGTTGGGTGGTGCAACGCATTTCATCGCAGGCGATGCCGAGCGGTTGCCGTTGCAGGATTCGACCTGCGATCTGATCTTCTCCAGCCTGGCGGTGCAGTGGTGTGCGGACTTCGCTTCGGTGCTCAGTGAAGCCAATCGCGTATTGAAACCTGGCGGAATTTTCGCGTTTGCTAGTCTGTGCGTGGGCACACTGTTCGAGCTGCGTGACAGCTGGCGTCAGGTGGATGGCATGGTGCACGTCAACCGCTTTCGCGAGTTCGGGGTTTATCAACAGCTTTGCGCGGACAGTGGGTTGAGAGTCGCGAGTCTGGAAACCCGACCGCACGTGTTGCATTACCCGGATGTGCGCAGCCTGACCCATGAACTCAAGGCACTGGGTGCCCACAACTTGAACCCCGGTCGCCCGGGCGGTTTGACCGGCAGGGCACGGATCCTCGGATTGATCGAGGCGTATGAGCAATTTCGTCAGGCCGAAGGATTGCCGGCGACTTATCAAGTGGTCTACGCCGTGTTGGAGAAACCTTTATGAGCGCAGCCTATTTCATCACTGGCACTGACACCGATGTCGGCAAGACCACCATTGCAGCAGGTTTGTTGCATGCCGCTCGGTCGGCCGGTTTGAGCACGGCGGCGGGCAAGCCGGTCGCCTCCGGTTGCGATGTGACGCCCAAGGGCTTGCGCAACGCCGATGCGTTGGCGTTGCTGGCGGAGTGCTCAGTGCCTTTGACTTATGCGCAGGTCAACCCAGTGGCATTCGAACCACCGATCGCACCGCATCTGGCAGCGCGGGAGGCCGGCGTGGCATTGACGGTGCAATCACTGTTGACGCCCATGCAGGAAATTCTCGATATGCAAGCGGACTTCACCTTGATCGAAGGTGCTGGAGGCTGGCGAGTGCCTTTGGCGGATCAGGACAATCTGTCGGACCTGGCGATGGCGCTGGATCTTCCGGTGATCCTGGTGGTGGGTGTGCGCCTGGGTTGCATCAACCATGCGCTGCTGACAGCCGAGGCGATTGCTCAGGACGGTTTGCAGTTGGCGGGGTGGGTGGCCAATATCATCGATCCGAAGACTTCGCGCCTGGAAGAAAACCTTGCAACACTTGCTGAGCGGATCCCGGCACCGTGCCTTGGGCGAGTGCCGAAACTCAAGGTGGTGACGGCTGAAGCGGTGGCGGAGTATCTGCAGCTGGATCTACTGGACTGAGTTTTCTGGCAAGGGTTTTAACTATGACAAGGCACTGTGCCATTAGTGTTTTTGTCGGGCCTTTTGTCGGTGGGTCTGGTTCAATGGCCGCTGTTGATCCTTTGTAGGACGAGTTCTCCCATGGAAATCTCAGGAAACACCGCTTTTTATGCCGGTCTGAGCACTATTCAGACAGGGCAGAACCGTGTCGATCAGGCCTCTGGCCAAATCGCCAACACGACGATCGAGCGTTCGGTGACCAGCCAGTCTTCCGAGGCTCAGGTTGATCGTCTGCGCTCGGTAGATCTCAGTCAGCAGTCGGACCTGGCCAGCAACATGGTCGAGATGTCACAGGGCAAATTTCAGGTTGAACTGGGCGTCAAAGTCGCCAAGGCATCCGATGAGGTGCTTGGTACGTTGATTGATACCTTCGCCTGAACCCTCGCTGAACCCGCTCCCTCAACGCCGCGACTATTCGCGGCGTTTTTCTGCGTGAATCCTTCTCTCTCAACTAATCTTTCCTCCACAGCGTATGGCTCAGGCGACGGTGTTGCGTTGCTGTGGGTCTGGTATTTGCCTCAGGTGATGACGAGCGGCAAAAGATCGGCGCTTGACAAGATTTGGGCGTAAACGTATGTTTCAAACAACTGTTTGACCGTCACAACAAATCAATACGGTCGTTCATCCCCGGTTACATCAGCAGAGGTTTATCGCTATGCCTGACTACAAGGCCCCCTTGCGTGATATTCGCTTCGTTCGTGACGAACTGCTCGGCTACGAAGCGCACTATCAGAGCCTTCCGGCTTGCTCGGACGCAACTCCAGACATGGTTGACGCCATTCTCGAAGAAGGCGCCAAGTTTTGTGAGCAGGTGCTGGCTCCGCTGAACCGCGTGGGTGACACCGAAGGCTGCACCTGGAGCGAGTCCGGCGTTAAAACCCCGACGGGCTTCAAAGAAGCCTACAAACAATTCGTCGAAGGCGGCTGGCCAAGCCTGGCCCATGACGTAGAGCACGGCGGCCAAGGTCTGCCAGAATCTCTGGGCCTGGCTGTCAGCGAAATGGTTGGCGAAGCCAACTGGTCGTGGGGCATGTACCCAGGCCTGTCCCATGGCGCGATGAACACCATTTCCGAGCACGGCACGCCTGAGCAGCAAGAGGCTTACCTGACCAAGCTGGTTTCTGGCGAATGGACCGGCACCATGTGCCTGACCGAACCGCATTGCGGCACCGACCTGGGCATGCTGCGCACCAAGGCTGAACCACAGGCCGACGGTTCCTTCAAAGTCTCCGGCACCAAGATCTTCATCTCGGCCGGCGAACACGACATGGCCGACAACATCGTCCACATCGTGCTGGCACGTCTGCCGGATGCACCGGCGGGCACCAAAGGCATTTCGCTGTTCATCGTTCCCAAGTTCATGCCGAACGAAGACGGTTCGGTCGGCGCACGCAACGCTGTGACCTGCGGTTCCCTGGAACACAAGATGGGCATCCACGGTAACGCCACCTGCGTGATGAACTTCGACGCGGCCACCGGTTTCCTGATCGGCCCGGCGAACAAAGGCCTGAACTGCATGTTCACCTTCATGAACACCGCACGTCTGGGCACCGCATTGCAAGGTCTGGCCCACGCCGAGATCGGCTTCCAGGGCGGTCTGAAATACGCTCGTGATCGTCTGCAAATGCGCTCCCTGACTGGCCCGAAAGCGCCGGAAAAAGCCGCTGACCCGATCATCGTTCACCCTGACGTACGTCGCATGCTGTTGACCATGAAGGCCTTCGCCGAAGGTAACCGTGCGATGGTTTACTTCACGGCCAAGCAAGTCGACATCGTCAAGTACGGCGTGGACGAAGAAGAGAAGAAGAAGGCCGACGCACTGCTGGCGTTCATGACGCCGATCGCCAAAGCCTTCATGACTGAAGTCGGCTTCGAATCCGCCAACCACGGCGTACAAATCTACGGCGGCCACGGCTTCATCGCTGAGTGGGGCATGGAGCAGAACGTTCGCGATAGCCGCATTTCGATGCTGTACGAAGGCACCACCGGTATCCAGGCACTCGATCTGCTGGGCCGTAAAGTGCTGATGACTCAAGGCGAAGCCCTGAAAGGCTTCACCAAGATCGTCCACAAGTTCTGCCAGACCAACGAAGGCAACGAAGCGGTCAAAGAGTTCGTCGAGCCATTGGCTGCGCTGAACAAAGAGTGGGGCGAGCTGACCATGAAGGTCGGTATGGCGGCCATGAAGGATCGCGAAGAAGTCGGCGCAGCGTCGGTGGATTACCTGATGTACTCCGGTTACGCCTGCCTGGCTTACTTCTGGGCTGACATGGCGCGTCTGGCGGCCGAGAAACTGGCTGCCGGCACCACCGAAACGGCGTTCTACACCGCCAAGCTGCAGACTGCGCGCTTCTACTTCCAGCGCATCCTGCCGCGTACCCGCACTCACGTTGTCACCATGCTGTCGGGCGCTAACAATCTGATGGACATGAAAGAAGAAGACTTCGCGCTGGGTTACTAAGCCTCACGCCGCTCTTCAATAAACCGCCGCTTCTTTTGGGAGCGGCGGTTTTTTTATGGGCGCCAGACACGCAACGCTGCAGCGTCCATCAAGGCGTCGGGATAAAAGGTGTGCCGTCGCAATAGAAGTTCCCCGGCAAAACACCCCTGACCGGTACGGGCACCGGGGCTGATCGAATCGCTTGCCCGGCCGCATTGAGCGTCGTATAGAAGACGTACATTACCCCTCTGCCGATCAGGCCCATGGTCGATGGATACGGCACGTTCAAGGTCTGGCCCAGCGTCGCAGCGTCGGCTGACAGCAAGGCAGAGACGGTGACTGGCGGATTGATCAGCGTCGAGCCATCGTCCTGTCGACTGAGTGCACAGTTCACAGTAACCGTCGCATTGGCCCGCAAGAGCACCGAGGGCGGGATAAATACCTCAATGATACGGTTGGAATAGGGCAGGTCGCTGGGTTGCGGGGAGTTGCAGGTGAGATTGCCGTTGTTCAGGTTTCTCATCACTGGCGGCAGCAACTGCATGAAGGTCGACAGATTGAAGATCAGATTCCTGGCGACCAGCCCGTCGAAGTTTACCCCGCCACTGGTGATCCTGAACCTGACGGATGCCGGCGTATCATTGGTGGTGGCTCCCGGAACAGCGGCTTGCACGCGTGCCGCAGGGACCACCAACCGCATCGGCAACGACTGCCCTGCATACACAACAGCCACCGCCGCCAGCGTACCGACGAGCACCGTGATGGAGTTGCCAATCTGCAAACCGTCGACACTGTCCAGCCACACCTCCATCCCGGCTGGGGTGATGTCAGCCAGGGTCACCGTGTTGTCTGGCGCAATAGCCTGCGTCACCCGCGGCACGGGAATATTTGAAGGCGTTATTTGAAGCGCGACCCTGACTTCAAGGATCAATGAGTCTCGAGCACGATTGCCGGCCCGGTCCATGCAACGGTAGGTCAGTTGCTGTAGGCCATTGCCTCGGGCGCGAATAGTTGCCGCTGGTACGGGGATAAATCGGTCAGCCGGAGTGTCGGGCAGCGTAATCACCGCTGGATCAGCGTAAGAAACCTGCATGTGGCTATCCGTATTGCCGTAGTAGGGCACGTAGCGCAGGGCAATCTGGTTATCGATTTCGGGGTGCGGTGGCATCCGGAACATGACGGGGTCGTTGGCGAGCAGATAAGCCTCGCTGATCAGCGCAGTGTCGAGGTTGAGCGGTAGCAGCGGGCGTGGCGGTGTGATGGTCAGGTGGCCAAAAGGTGCAGTCTTCTGAATCAGCAACCGGGTGCTGGCGGTGGCGCTCAGTAAATTGTCGCCGTCATCCAGAACGTACGTGAGCCGATACTCGCCTTCACTGCCTACCTTACGGCGCGGTACAAGCACCTCGAAATCCCCGGCGGGATACGCCGCCATTTGATGGTGGGCAAGGATTTCATACTCACCCGGAGACGGTAACTCTGCGTATATCCGGATAATGGGGCGCGACCTGACGGGACCGGGCTGTGGCAATGCCGGGATGCCAATACGCAGGTCACGTGCCGTCGCCGTCAGGGGAATCAAGCCACCGAAATTGGGTATGGCTTCCACCACGCTCAGCGGTAGCAGCCTGGGTATCGCATCACGAATCAGAGTAAGTGAAGTGGTGCTGACTGCCTCGATAATTGGGTCTTCCATACGTGTCACTCCTGTCAGGTTCGGACGACACTCTCCTATCCCGAAAGTGGTGGTCGGGCTCCGGTGAGTGGTACAGGGAATTAAACGCCGTAAAAATACCGGACGATACTGTCATAACTGACAGTCTCAATGGCGCGCATGTTGCATGAGGCGTGGTGGTGCCAAGCGCGAAGCTCTGAAGGCTTCCTGCTACGGCGATCCAACATCTGTAAAAAAGCCATGGTTGATCGATCTAATGGCTATCAGCCACTTTTTTTCTGAAATACCTGGCAAATCGCTCAGAAAAACCGAATTCCTGCCGTTATAGAGGGTGCGGTGTGATGCAGATCACATTGCGTGTGCTTAATTGCGCCAAGCGAAGGCACAATGCCATCTTTGATTTGCCCGGGCCGGAGCTCAACCCCTTGCCGCGTTCTTCTGCTGTTCATATCAACCATTTCCTGCCGTCCCTGGTCCTGTTACTGGCGGGGCTTGCCGCGGCCTACGTCAAAGATCTCAACGTATTCTTCACGTCATTGTTCAACGTCCTGCCGACCTTGGTCCTGCTGCTTGGCGGGTCGTATTGTGCGGTTTATCGGCGACAGCGCGAGCTGTTCCTGATGGTCACGGTGTACATCGCCTACTTCCTGCTCGACACCCAGACCGACTATTACCGCGACAACGGCAAGGTTCGTGAAGACGCAGCCGTGGTGTTCCATTTGTGTTGCCTGCTGTTGCCGCTGCTGTTCGGCATCTTCGCCGTGTGGCAGGAACGCACTCATTTGTTTCAAGACATGGTGGCGCGGTTCGCTGTGTTGCTGGCGTTCGGTAGTGTCGCGCTCGGTCTCGAACAAAGTTATCCACAAGCGCTGTTGATGTGGCTCTCGGAAATTCGCTGGCCGGCACTGCATGGCGCGTGGATGAGTCTGATCCAGCTGTCGTATCCGGTGTTCATCGCCTCTTTCGTGCTGCTCGCCTGGCAGTACTGGCGCAACCCGCGACCGCTGCATGCGGCGCAGTTGGTCGGTTTGCTCGGCTTGTTCTGGATGTTGCCGAAAACCTTCATCCTGCCGTTTACCCTGAACATCATGTGCAGCCAGGTCATGTTGATGATCGCGGCCGCCGTGGCGCACGAGGCATATCAGATGGCGTTCCGCGACGAACTCACCGGTTTGCCGGGACGTCGTGCGCTGAACGAACGCATGCAGCGGCTCGGCCGCAATTACGTGCTGGCGATGAGCGATGTCGATCACTTCAAGAAATTCAATGACACCCACGGTCACGATGTCGGCGATCAGGTACTGCGACTTGTCGCCAGCAAGCTGTCGAAAATCGGTGGTGGCGGTAGGGCGTATCGGTACGGTGGTGAGGAATTCGCCCTGGTGTTCGCAGGCAAGACCCTCGAAGAGTGTATGCCGCACCTGGAAGTGATCCGCGAGTCCATCGCCACCTATAACATTCAGCTGCGCAATCAGGACAGCCGTCCTCAGGACGACCAGCAAGGTCGTCAACGTCGCGCAGGCTCGGGCGCCTCAAGTGTGTCGGTCACCGTCAGCATCGGCGTCGCCGAACGCCTGGAGCAGCGCACCCCCGAAAAAGTGCTCAAGTCCGCTGACGAGGCGCTCTACAGTGCCAAGGGTGCGGGGCGAAACTGTGTGGTGGCATTCGGTCAGAACCGTCGTGGCGCAGTGCGCATGGACGCCGCTACTGATTGAGTGATGATGGCGCATTCAGCGTCTGGACTGTGATTGTGAGGCCGGGGGCGCGGCAGTAGGTTTGGGGAATCTGCTGCCGGAGAAATGATCATGCCTGAGTACAAAGCTCCCCTGCGCGACATGCGCTTTCTGATCGACCACGTCTTTGATTTTCACAGCAATTACGCCGCACTGGGTGCCACCGATGCCAGCCCGGACATGGTCAACGCGATCCTCGAAGAAGGTGCAAAGTTCTGTGAGAACGTTCTCGCACCGCTGAACCGCAGCGGCGACGAAGAAGGATGCCATTTCGACAATGGCGTGGTGACTACGCCTACAGGCTTCAAGCAGGCCTTCGCACAATACGTTGAAGGTGGCTGGCACGGTCTGGCGGCTGATCCGGTTTACGGTGGCCAGGGGTTGCCGAGTTCGCTGGGGCTGGTCATTAGCGAAATGGTTGGCTCCAGCAACACCTCCTGGGGCATGTACCCCGGTCTGACTCACGGTGCAATGTCGGCGATCCACGCCCATGGCACTGAAGAACAGAAGCAGACTTACCTGAGCAAGCTCACCGCCGGCCAATGGACCGGCACCATGTGCCTGACCGAAGCCCATTGCGGCACTGACCTGGGCATCATCAAAACCCGCGCCGTGCCTGCGGCCGACGGCAGTTATGCGATCTCCGGCAGCAAGATTTTCATCTCTGCCGGCGAGCACGACATGAGTGAAAACATCATTCACTTGGTGCTGGCGAAACTGCCGGACGCTCCGGCAGGCACCAAGGGCATTTCGCTGTTTATCGTTCCAAAATTCCTACCCAACGACGAAGGTGAGGCGGGAGAGCGCAACGGCGTTTCCTGCGGCTCGATCGAACACAAAATGGGCATCAAGGCCTCGGCTACCTGCGTGCTGAACTTCGACGACGCCAAGGGCTTCTTGATCGGTGAGCCGAACAAGGGCCTGAACTGCATGTTCACCATGATGAACCACGCACGGCTCGGCACCGGCATGCAGGGTTTGTGTCTGGGGGAGGCGAGCTTTCAGGGGGCGATCAAGTACGCCAACGACCGCTTGCAAATGCGCGCGCTGACCGGCCCGAAAGCACCGGATAAACCTGCCGACCCGATCATCGTTCATCCTGATGTGCGCAGGATGTTACTGACCATGAAGGCCTTCAACGAAGGCAATCGGGCGCTGACTTATTTCACCGCGCAGTTGCTGGACGTGGCGCATCTGAGCCCGGATGAAACGGCGCGTCAGGATGCCGAAGACCTGCTGGCGTTCCTCACGCCGATCTGCAAAGCCTTCATGACCGATACCGGGCTGGAAGTGACCAACCACGGCATGCAAGTGTTCGGTGGTCACGGTTTTATCCGCGAGTGGGGCATGGAGCAGCTGGTACGCGACTGCCGGATCGCACCGATCTATGAAGGCACCAACGGCATTCAGGCGCTGGACTTGCTCGGAAGAAAAGTCCTCGGCAGCCAGGGCAAATTGCTGCGCGGGTTCACCAAAATCGTCCACAAATCCTGTGCGGCAAACGCCGGACATCCGCAACTTGCCAGCTACGTGGCGCAGCTCAACGACCTGAATCAGCAGTGGGGAGAGGTGACCACCAAGGTCGGCATGGCGGCGATGAAAAATCCGGATGAAGTCGGCGCGGCTTCGGTGGATTACCTGATGTACAGCGGTTACATCATCCTCGGCTATCTGTGGCTGCGCATGGCGTTGGTCGCTCAGGCACAGCTCGATTCGGGCAGCGGCGATGCCGATTACTGCCAGGCAAAACTGGCGACCAGCGAGTTTTACTTCAAGCGATTGCTGCCACGCACGGCGGCTCATCGTGCGTCAATCGAGGCGGGCAGCGATTGTTTGATGAACCTGCCTGCGGAGTTATTCGCACTATAGTGTTTCAAGCCGACGTAAAAGAGCCCGCCTAGTTGCGGGCTTCTTTAATGGTTCACTTTTCAGTGACTAAAAATAACAAAACGGTCATGAGCTGACCCTATGTGTCGTAAAAGTTGTTGGGTTACACTCAAACTCAACGAAAGCACCACTCCTACGAATCACCTGTTTAGATCTTGCGAGGTTTGCCATGGCTGACTACAAAGCGCCCCTGCGCGATATGCGCTTCGTCCTCAATGAAGTTTTCGAGGTCGCCAAACTCTGGGCCGAGCTGCCTGCGCTGGCCGAGACTGTCGATGCTGAAACGGTCGAAGCCATTCTTGAAGAGGCCGGCAAGGTCACCAGCAAAAGCATTGCGCCCCTGAGCCGTGCGGCTGACGAAGAGGGTTGCCATTGGGCGGACGGTGCCGTCACCACGCCGGCAGGTTTCCCACAGGCTTATCAGACTTACGCTGAAGGCGGTTGGGTCGGTGTCGGTGGCGATCCGACCTACGGCGGCATGGGCATGCCCAAGGCCGTTTCGGCGCAAGTCGAGGAAATGGTCAACTCCGCCAGCCTGTCGTTCGGCCTGTACCCGATGCTGACCGCTGGCGCCTGCCTGTCGATCAACGCCCACGCCAGCGAAGAGCTGAAAGCCGCCTACCTGCCAAACATGTACGCCGGCGTCTGGGCTGGCTCCATGTGCCTGACCGAGCCACACGCCGGTACGGACCTGGGCATCATTCGCACCAAAGCCGACCCTCAGGCCGACGGTTCCTACAAAGTCAGCGGCACCAAGATCTTCATCACCGGCGGTGAGCACGACCTGACCGAGAACATCATTCATTTGGTGCTGGCCAAGCTACCGGACGCACCGGCGGGGCCGAAGGGTATTTCGCTGTTCCTGGTGCCCAAGTTCATGGTCAATGCCGATGGCAGCCTGGGCGCGCGCAACCCGGCGACCTGCGGTTCGATCGAACACAAGATGGGCATCCAGGCGTCCGCGACCTGCGTGATGAACTTCGACGAGGCCGTGGGTTATCTGGTCGGCGAGCCGAACAAAGGCCTGGCCGCGATGTTCACGATGATGAACTACGAACGTCTGGGTGTTGGCATCCAGGGCCTGGCCACCGGAGAGCGCTCGTACCAGAACGCCGTCGAGTACGCCCGCGACCGTCTGCAAAGCCGTTCGCCGACCGGCGCGCAAAACAAGGACAAGGTCGCTGACCCGATCATTGTCCACCCGGACGTGCGTCGCATGCTGTTGACCATGAAAGCCTCGAACGAAGGCGGTCGTGCCTTTTCGACGTACGTGGCCATGCAACTGGACACCGCCAAGTTCAGCGAAGACGCCACGACCCGCAAACGCGCGGAAGATTTGGTGGCCTTGCTGACCCCGGTGGCCAAGGCGTTCCTGACCGACCTAGGTCTGGAAACCACCATTCACGGCCAGCAGGTTTTCGGCGGCCACGGTTACATCCGTGAGTGGGGCCAGGAGCAACTGGTGCGCGACGTGCGCATCACCCAGATCTACGAAGGCACCAACGGCATTCAGGCGCTGGACCTGGTAGGACGCAAGATCGTCGGCACCGGCGGGGCGTTCTACAACCTGTTCGCTGACGAGATCCGTCATTTCACCGCGACCGCCAGCGCTGATCTGGTGGAGTTCACCAAACCGCTGAACGATGCGGTGACTACCCTCGACGAACTGACCGCCTGGTTGCTGGATCGGGCGAAAAACAACCCGAACGAAATCGGTGCTGCCTCGGTCGAGTATCTGCAAGCATTCGGTTACGTGGCGTATGCGTACATGTGGGCACTGATGGCCAAGGCCGCTTTTGGCAAAGAAGCGCAAGAAGATTTCTACGCGAGCAAGTTGGGCACGGCGCGCTTCTATTTCGCACGTCTGCTGCCGCGTATCCACTCGTTGAGCGCGTCGGTGAAGGCCGGTAGCGAGTCACTATTCCTGCTGGACGCAGGACAGTTCTGACAATGTAACGTCATGTAAGCATTCTCTTACATGGCGTGCTGCTCTTCTCCCATAGATGAAGATTGGATCCACAGCTAATCTACTTCACATGGACGTCGCGCAGGAAGCGCAAAGCAACAACACGGACACGTAGGATTCTGCCAGGACGGCGGAGTGAAATGGATGTCAGGGATACAGTCTGCAAAGCCCCGCTTCGGCGGGGTTTTCTTTTACCTGCGGAAAAGTGCTCAGCTCATTTCATCCAGTGTTGCCGGGCTGCTCAAACGCACATCCGTGCCATTCATCACTTCTTCCAGCAACGTACGCAATAAGGCCAGCGAGGCCTGTTGTCGCTGCACATCCCGACACACCAATCCAACTTTAAGCGACACCCTCGGCTCGCTCAATGGTTTCCACAACAGTTCCTTGTTGCCGTGTGCCTGTTGTGAGCGCCCCGGCAGCACCGTCGCCAGTCCTCCCGAGTGCGCACCGCTCAACTGCAATGCCGCAAAGGGATTGCCGTCTGATCAGACCCGCCCTACACGAATTCCCGAACCGTCTCGCGGTATAACGCATCGCCCCATGCCTGATTCTTTTGGCGTGGGGCGTTTTTTGTCTCTGCGTTTTGCCAACTGCATTTCCGTGCTTGAGCGATTGCTAGATAAGTGGCTTTTTAGGGGGGGGGGCGGTAGAAATTATCCGTTTCTGTAGGGCAAGAAAGATCAGAGCAATATCAGTCAGACTGAGCTGATCGGTTTTCGGAAAATGACGAAGACCTATGAGGGGCTGACCGAGATGCAAGTCCAGCACTTGCTGGACGCTAAGGAGTTTGTGGAGATATCCCATGAGTAAAAAATTCAAAAGTGAAGTATTTGAATCGATACACGAATCGGCCAGTGCCTTGTTTGCCATCGGTGCAATCAGCAAGACAACCATGCGTGAGTTCGATGAATCGCGCCTTGCAACGGTTCCAGACGCGATCCCCGCTGAGCAGATCAAAGCGCTGCGCGAGCGCAACAATGTCGGCCAACCGGTGTTCGCGCGTTATCTGAACACCAGCGCTTCGACGGTTAAACAATGGGAAGCGGGAGACAACCCCAGCGGCATGGCGCTGAAGTTGCTGAGCATCGTTCAGAAACACGGTCTTGAGATACTGGCCTGAAGAACCGCACTGAACCCTGACGAACGGCAAAGGTCGATTAGCTGTAGGCTCACACGAGCCAACTTTAATCAGGAGCTGACCCCATGGACTTTATTCGCATCATCATCGCCATTCTGTTGCCGCCACTGGGTGTGTTTCTGCAAGTCGGTTTCGCCGGGGCGTTCTGGCTGAATATTCTGCTGACGCTGTGCGGTTACATCCCCGGGATCGTGCATGCGGTGTATATCATCGCCAAGCGCTGAGTTTCGCGGCGTCAGATAGATTGCATTCGCGGGCAAGGCTTGCCCGCGAATGGAACGCTGCGATCTCAGTCCGCCAACGACATCACTCTTCGATAAAACAACCACTCCTGCTCCAGCGCATGGGCCTGATTGCCGGCCTTGCGAAAGCCATGGCGTTCGTCAGCGTAGTAATGCGCTTCAACCAGAATGCCGTTGTCCTGTAGCGCCGTGACCATGTCGCGGGTCTGTTGCGGCACTACCACGGCGTCCAGTTCACCCTGAAAGAAAATCACCGGCACACTGATGTTGCCCGCATGCAGCAACGGCGTTCGTGCGGCGTAGCGTTCGGCATCCTGCACCGGGTCGCCGATCAGCCAATCCAGATAATCGCCTTCGAACTTGTGAGTCGTCCGGCCCAGCGCCACAGGATCACTGACGCCATACAGGCTGGCGCCGGCGCGGAAGACGTTGTGGAAGGCCAATGCGCACAGGGTGGTGTAACCACCGGCACTGCCACCGCGAATAAACGCCTTGTCGCCGTCGATCAGTCCGCGTTCGGCAAGATGAGCGACGACTGCGCAAGCGTCTTCCACGTCCACTTCGCCCCAGCTCAAATGCAGCGCTTGTCGATAAGCCCGGCCATAGCCACTGCTGCCGCGGTAGTTGAGGTCGGCCACGGCGAAGCCACGTTGCGCCCAGTACTGGATACGCGGATCGAGCATGGGGTAGCAGGCCGAAGTCGGGCCGCCGTGGATGAACACCACCAGAGGCGGTTTCGCATCACCGGTCATCGCTGGATAGAAGAAGCCGTGTGCCTCGCCC
The DNA here is from genome assembly GCF_044760065.1 of Pseudomonas sp. NPDC098740. Classification (NCBI taxonomy): domain Bacteria; kingdom Pseudomonadati; phylum Pseudomonadota; class Gammaproteobacteria; order Pseudomonadales; family Pseudomonadaceae; genus Pseudomonas; species Pseudomonas sp. NPDC098740. Next base: position 221,078 of record NZ_JBIWAM010000007.1, read on the forward strand.
GAGCCTGTCGGGTAGTGCAGGGTTTGCGGGACGCTGATCTGCTCGGCAGGCAACGGTGCAATACCGCCAGCCAGTGTTTTGACCTGCCGGGTCTGGCGGTCGATGGCAATGACTGACGACGAACTGACTGACGAAGCGGCGATGCAGTAAATGAACTGCTCATCCAGTGCGAGAGAGCGGAAGCGGCTGTAATCGCCCGTGAAATCTTCACAGGCGTCACCACCAAGACCCAGTTTGCCAAACCCGTCTTCGGTCCAGCTCGCCAGATAGCTGCCTTCGCTCAGCGGCAACCAGGTGCTGCCACCCAACTGCCACGGCGCTGGCCCATGATCCGCTGCTGCACTCGGCAGCGGGCTCAGACCGTCTGCCGATTCCACCCAAGGCTGCCAGTAGCCGCTGCGATCTGTCAGGCAAAACAGATGGGCGCTTGTATCGAACCTCGGTTGTTGCAGCGATTCCTCACCGTCTTCGCCCGCCACGCAACGCGGCAGAGCAAAACGGCCATCGTTCTGGCGTTCGGCAACCATCAGGCGAGTCGCGGTCCATGGCTGATCCGGGCGGCTCCATTCTATCCACGCCAATCGTTGTGCGTCGGGACTCAACGTCGGCGCGGCATAGAAATCAGCGCCTTCGGCCAGCAGATGACGTACCCCGTCAGCCACATCGATAGCCACCAGACGGTGCCGGTCGCGATTTTCTTCAACCGCCAATACCTGCCCGTTAGCGAACTGCAGATCGCCGTATCGGCATTCGCCTGAGCTCAGTAACTCAGGTGTCTCGCCGGCCAGCGACTGTCGATACAGCTGTTGGTCCGCCTCGTTGACGAACACTATCCCGTCATCGGTCAGACAGAACGCGCCGCCGCCGTATTCGTACACCCGACTGCGCACACTGAAGCCCGCAGGCGTCACGCAATGCGCCTGGCCGTCACGCCAATGCCAGATTCGGCAGGCGGCGTCCTCGGGACGGTACTCGTTCCAGAACAAGCCATGTGGGCCGACCTGCAACTCGGCGAAGTCGATGCCGGCCGCGACGGCCCTGGCAGCGCTGAAGGGTTCAGCTTTTAGCGATGAGTCGTGAATTTCGTTCATTGCGAAAGGCCAGTTGTTCAATGGTCTGGGTCGCGTGTTCGGCTTCTTCGCGAGCCTTGAGGATCACGCCGTGATGTTCCGACTTGCTGCACACCGGGTCGGCGTTGCTCGCGTCACCCGTGAGCATGAATGCCTGGCAGCGACAACCGCCGAAGTCTTTCTCTTTCTCGTCGCAGGAACGGCACGGCTCGGGCATCCAGTCGTAACCGCGGAAGCGGTTGAAGCCGAACGAGTCGTACCAGATGTGCTGCATGCTGTGGTCGCGCACGTTGGGAAACTGCACCGGCATCTGTCGGGCGCCGTGGCAGGGCAGAGCGGTTCCGTCCGGCGTGACTGTCAGAAAAATACTGCCCCAGCCATTCATACAGGCTTTCGGGCGTTCTTCGTAATAGTCCGGGGTGACGAAAATCAGCTTGCACGGATGCCCTTCGGCTTCGAGTTTGGCGCGGTATTCGTTGGTGATGCGTTCGGCGCGGACCAGTTGTTCCTTGGTCGGCAACAGACCGACCCGGTTGAGCTGCGCCCAACCGTAGAACTGGCACGTGGCGAGTTCCACAAAGTCCGCCTCAAGGGCGATGCACAGCTCGATGATCCGGTCGATCTTGTCGATGTTGTGCCGATGGGTCACGAAGTTCAGCACCATCGGATAGCCGTGGGCTTTCACTGCGCGGGCCATTTCCAGCTTCTGGGCGAAGGCCTTTTTCGAGCCGGCCAGCAAGTTGTTCACTTGCTCGTCGCTGGCCTGAAAGCTGATCTGAATGTGGTCCAGGCCAGCCTTCTTGAAGTCACTGATTTTCTGCTCAGTCAGGCCGATGCCGGAGGTGATCAGGTTGGTGTAGAAACCCAACTTGCGCGCCTCGGCAATCAGCTCGGCAAGGTCCTGGCGCACCAGCGGTTCGCCGCCGGAGAAGCCCAATTGCGCCGCGCCCATTTCCCGCGCTTCGCGAAAGACCTTGATCCACTGTTCGGTGCTCAGTTCTTTGCCTTGCTCGGCGAAGTCCAGCGGATTGGAGCAGTACGGGCATTGCAGCGGGCAGCGATACGTCAGCTCGGCCAGCAGCCACAGCGGCAGGCCGATTTCCGGTTTGGGCGGTAACTTGTCTGACGCGCAATCAGGCAAGTTCGATCCAGTGCTGAGCACGGGCTACCTCCATGAATTGATCGATGTCGTCACCGAGCTCGGACACACCGGGGAACTGCGCGTCCAGTTCGGCGATGATCGCCGCAACGTCACGCTCGCCGTCGATCAAACCGCCGATCAGTGCGGCGCTTTCGTTGAGTTTGATCATGCCTTCCGGGTAGAGCAGCACATGACCTTTCTGCGCCGGTTCGTACTGGAAGCGGTAGCCGGTACGCCAGCTCGGGGTCTTGCTGCGATCAAAACTCATAAGGTGATTCCTTTATGCCAGACCCGTTGCTCGGTCACGCTGTGATACGGCGGGCGTTTCAGTTCGTAGGCCATGCTCATGGCATCGAGCATGCTCCAAAGAATGTCCAGTTTGAACTGGAGAATTTCCAGCATGCGCTCTTGGCCGGCCCGCGTCGTGTAGTGCTGCAAAGTGATCGCCAAGCCATGTTCGACGTCGCGGCGCGCCTGGCCCAGACGCGTGCGGAAATACTCGTAACCGGCCGGGTCGATCCACGGGTAATGCTGCGGCCAGCTGTCCAGGCGCGACTGGTGGATCTGCGGCGCAAACAGTTCGGTCAGCGAGCTGCTGGCGGCTTCCTGCCAATTGGCACGGCGGGCGAAGTTGACGTAGGCGTCCACGGCAAAACGCACGCCGGGCAGTACCAATTCCTGCGAGCGTAGCTGATCCGGGTCGAGGCCGACGGCCTGGCCCAGACGCAGCCAGGCTTCGATGCCGCCGTCTTCGCCGGGGGCGCCGTCATGGTCGAGCAGGCGCTGAATCCACTCACGACGAATCTCGCGGTCCGGGCAGTTGGCGAGGATTGCGGCGTCCTTGAGCGGGATGTTCACCTGATAGTAGAAGCGGTTGGCGACCCAGCCCTGGATCTGCTCGCGCGTTGCCCGGCCTTCGTACATCGCCACGTGATACGGATGATAGATGTGGTAATAGGCGCCCTTGGCTCGCAAGGCTTCTTCGAACTCGGCGGGGGACATTGCTGTATCAGTCATTTCGGTTCTCCGGGGCCATCCGCTACAACACAATACTCATGCCGTCATACGCCACTTCAACATTGCGCCGAACCAGTTCTGCACGCTCTGGCGAATCCTCATCGAGAATCGGGTTGGTGTTATTGATGTGGATAAGCACTTTGCGCTGTTTGGGCAGCTGTTCCAGCACTTCCAGCATGCCGCCGGGGCCGTTCTGTGCCAGGTGGCCCATTTCCCGGCCGGTGCGGGTACCGACGCCACGGCGCTGCATTTCGTCGTCATCCCACATCGTGCCGTCCACCAGCAGGCAATCGCTGCCGGCCATGATCTCCAGCAGCGGTGCGTCGACCTTGCCCAGGCCCGGTGCGTAGAACAGTTTGCCACCGGTGCTGAGGTCTTCAACGATCAGGCCGATGTTGTCGCCCGGGTGCGGGTCGAAACGGTGCGGCGAGTACGGCGGTGCGGCGCTGCGCAGCGGCAATGGGGTGAAGCGCAGGCTCGGGCAGGCCGGGATGGTGAAGCTGCGGTCGAGCTCGATCTGGTTCCAGGTCAGCCCGCCGTTCCAGTGGGTCAGCATGGTGAACAGCGGAAAACCGGTGCTCAGGTCTTCGTGGACCATGTCGGTGCACCAGACCTGGTGCGGGCACCCTTCGCGCAGGCTGAGCAGGCCGGTGGTGTGGTCGATCTGGCTGTCCATCAGGATGATCGCGTTGATGCCGGTATCGCGCAGGGCGCGGCCCGGTTGCATAGGGGCGAAGCTCTGGAGCTGGGCGCGGATATCCGGCGATGCGTTGCACAACACCCAGTTCACGCCGTTATCGGAAATCGCGATGGACGACTGGGTCCGCGCTTTGGCGTTCAGGCTGCCATCGCGAAAACCGGCGCAGTTCACGCAGTTGCAGTTCCACTGGGGGAAACCACCGCCGGCGGCGGAACCTAGAATCTGGACAAACATGGCCGCTCCATCATTTTGAAAACTGAAAATAAAAACGCCTCGGCGAGCCGAGGCGTTGCACTGCGCTACAAAAAGATTAGCGGCTTGCGAAGTACATGGTGACTTCAAAGCCGATACGCAGGTCGGTGTAAGCAGGTTTGGACCAGGACATAGAAGCGCTCCTTCAGGTGATGGGACAGTTGAGATCTATACATATAGTCCACCTCCAGCCGGAGATGTTCAGATAGTTAGGTGGCTATGTTACTCAAAATTTCAGGGCGATTGGCCGGGAATCTTTGAGAAAGCTAATTGCAGCACCGGTAATGATCATTTTGCCGCTTGCCAAGGCGAGGTCGGGCAAGGTCCGCTGGCCAGACAGCGCCAACCGCCTTCGGCCTGATTCAGTCGTTGTGCTGCGGCCAGTAACGTTTCACGTTCGATCATCAGAATTGCCTGAGGCAGTTGAGTCAGATATTCCGACGAGTGGCCGGCCAGTTTGCCCTGCCAGAGCAGTTCGGCGGCCTGCGCATTGGGCAGTGCCGCGCTATCGAATTGATCGGCCAGTGCCTGGCGCTGGTCGATGAAGGTCTCGTTATTGATGTCTTCGATCATCCCGGCCAATCCACGCAGGAAATGTTCGAGGTGTTCCAGCAGATCCAAAGGGGCGACGCTGGGTGATTGCACGCCGAACAGCAGCCCGGTCTGCCCATGGACCTGCCGCAGGGCGCTGAACACCGCATAGCCGAGCTGCAGTTCTACCCGCAGGCGTTGGTAAAACGGCGTCTGGCAGACGTGAGCAAGCAAGCGCCAGGCGGCTTCGTCAGCGATGTCCGCGGTTGCGGTCGGGCAGAAGAGCAACAAGGCGTGTTCGCTGGACCCGGTATCGACCGCGCTCCACAGATGCTGCGCGTTGATCGGGGAGGGTGGCGTCAGTTGATTGTCCGCAGTGCCAGGCACACGACTCAAGGCGAGGCCCATCGCCGCCTGTGTCTGGGCGGACAGGCCGGTCGCCAGACCATCCCAGCGCGCGCTCGACCAAAGCTGCATCAAATCGTCCGAGTCAGCGGTGCGCTCAAGGCAGTGATCAGGCAGCGCTTTAAGCAACTGTCGAATCGGCATCATCGCAACGCTCGGCGGCTCCTCTTGCGAGAAACCGGCATCAGGTGTTGTCAGTTCTTTCAGCGCGTGTTCGAGGATGGTCGGTATCGGCTCCTGTAGCCCGGTCATTTTCAGCAGCCATTCATTGCCTGATGCGCTGAAGGAAAAATCGACACCTGCCTGACGAGCGTCTTCACGCAACGGCTGAAGGCGGTGTTCCAGGCTCGCCTGAAGGTTGCTGCGAGGTGCCAAGTCCAGACGCCAGCGCAGGTAAACGGCGCCTTCGGCACTACTATCGGGCAACGCCTGACTGAACTGCATGGGTGACCGTTCGCGACGACCGCGCGAACGATCCTGAGCAAAGGTCCGCAAGCCTCGGTGTTTGCTGGTCTGGCCGCGGATCAGTCCGGCACTCGGGGCCGGAGCTTCGGCGCGTAAAAACGGATTAGGTGTTGGCAGTTGCCATTGGCCGGTGAAGTTATCCACAGCGCCGATTTGTTTCAGGACTTCCTTGAGGGCTGAAACGCCCGATTCGGATAACCCGGCTTCACGCTGTTCGCTGTCCAGTCGGGCCAGTTGCAGGGCGCCGCTGATTTGCTGCTGACGTTGCAGCAGGGCGGCGTATTCTTCCTGCAAACCGGTCCAGGGTTGCTGTGAGGCAAAGAATCCAAGCCAATCCAGTAGCCGCTCGCGGATCCCGTTGGGAGTCGCGTCGGCAGGCAACGTGAACTCGATGTGCAACAAAGCCTGGCCGGCGAATTGATACAGTGGCGCAGCTTTCAGGCTGTCAGCCAGCCCGCGCTCGCGCAATTGCGCCAGCAGACCACCGGGTTTCGCGGCATTCAGCCAATGACACAGGAACGCCAGTGCCTCGGGCGATGAATCGGGCAGCGCGTCGAAGGCAAACAGCAGATCCAGTCGACGTGCACCAACCTGTTGATAACTTTTGTTCGAAGAATCCATCAGCGATGTAGGTGCTTGTTGCGGGACCTTTTCCCCTACGGGAATAGCCGCGCCAAAGCTCTGAGCCATCGCCCTCAACTCATCGATGCTCTGCGGCCCGGCCAGGTTCAAGGTCATCTGCCTGGTCTGATAAAACCGCTTATAGAAATCCAGCAAAGCGTGCTGGAACTCAGGTTGCGGGACCGGCAGGCTGTAGCGGTTACCGGCATGAAACGCCCGGAGTGGATGCGCCGCTGAAAGACCGTCGACCAGCGCGAATCGCTGTTGAGCGGTCGTATCCCGAGACCATGCGACAAATTCTGCGTGCAGCACTTCCCGTTCCCGCCGCTGATCGTCCGGATTCATACGCGGATGAGCGAGCATGTCCGACAGGCGCTCCAGTCCCCCGGTAAACGACTGAGGCGGTAACTCGAAAAAGTAGTCCGTGGTGCGTTCGCAGGTCCGCGCATTCACCTGGCCGCCATGACCCAGGACGTAGGCCATCAGCCCAAGGCCTGCAGGAAAACGCTCTGTGCCGAGAAACAGCAAGTGCTCGAGAAAATGCGCCAGTCCGGGCCAGGCCAGCGGCACGTCATGGCTGCCCGCCGCGACGCGCAACGCCGCAGCACTGCGCTTCAAATCAGGAACATGACGCAGCGTCACCCGCAGACCGTTGGCCAGGGTTTCAGTGTGAAGGTGGGGGTGGTTCAGCGCAGGCATGAGCACTTCCAGAGCAGAGAAGCGCTAATGCTAGCGGATTAGGGGGCGTTCTCAATTAGTTTCCACACCGCGCCGGGGAAACTAATTGAGAACGCCCCCTAGGTGGTCAGCGCTTGTTCAGCTCGCTGTAAAGCTCTGGGCGGCGATCGAGGAAGTAGCGATTGGCGGCGCGGGAATCGACCATCAACTGACGATCCAGCTCGCCGACAATCAGTGCTTCATCGAGGCCGGCCTGGGCGATGCGATTGCCATCCGGCGCGGCGATGCTGCTCTGGCCGCAATACTGGATCTCGCCTTCGTTACCGCAATAGTTGGCGTAAGCCACATAACACTGGTTTTCGAAGGCCCGGGCACGGACGGTGACGTCGGCGATGAAGTCGTAGGGAACCATGTTCGCCGTCGGCACCAGAATCAGCTCGGCGCCGGCCAGGGCCAGGCGTCGGGCGTTTTCCGGGAACTCCAGGTCGTAGCAGATCAGGAAGCCGAGCTTCCAGCCATTGAGCTCGACCAGCGGGAAATCATCCCCTCCGGCGCTGAACATCGAGTGATCGAGGTCGCCGAACAGGTGAGTCTTACGGTAGTTGCACAACCGCTCGCCATGAGCGTCGATCAACTGTACGGCGTTGTAGATCTGGCCGTCCTCCGTACGCTCGGGGTAGCCATAAAGAATGGCGATCCCGGCCGTCTTGGCGATGCGCGCGATCTGCTGCGCCGACTCACCGTTGTGCACCTCCGCCAGCACGCTGACCGCGTCGAGGCCGATGTTGTAGCCGGTCAGGAACATCTCCGGCAGCACCAGCAAATCCGCGCCCTTGGCCTCCAGCGCCAATTGATGCAGACGTTGCAGATTGCCGGCGACATCCAGGGGCAGCGGTGGACATTGGTAAAGGGCTACGCGCATTCGGGATTCCTCTTATTCGGGCAGGGCGATCGGACCGATCTCGTTGAACACATCTCCTGGACCCGGGTTCTCGACGTGAGTTTCACCGCCGAAGTGTTTCATGATGCCCCACACCGCATTGAGCGAGGTCTGCACCGCGCCTTCGACCCACGCAGGCGTCCACGAAACATCGTCGCCGGCGATGAAAATCCCGCGCTGCTCGGCCGGCATGTCGGCCTGCATGAAGTGTGCGTACATACGCTGGTTGTAGCGATAGTGGCCGGGCAGGGCGCCCTTGAAAGCACCGAGGAAATGCGGGTCGGCTTCCCAGGACACGGTGATCGGATCGCCGATGATCCGCGCAGCGATGTCGACTTTCGGGTAGATCTTCTTCAACGCATCCAGCGCCAGCTTCACGCGTTTTTCCACCGGTTGCGGGAGCATTTTCAGCGCGTCGCTCATCCACGAGTACGACAGGCAAATCACGCCCGGCTTGTCGTCGCCGTTGTCGAACAGATAAGTACCGCGAGTCAGGCGATCGGTGAGGGTCATGCTCATCAAGTCGCGGCCGGTTTCCGGATCCTTGTCCTTCCAGAATGGCCGGTCGACCATCACGAAAGTTTTCGACGATTGCATGTAGCGGGTGCGGTCGAGGGCCATCCACATCTTTTGCGAGAACAGGGTTTCGTCGCATTCGATCTGGGTGGTCAGCAGCCAGCTCTGGCACGTGGTCAGCACCGCTGCGTATTCGCGGGTGTCGCCCCAGTTGTCGGTTACGGCAAAGCGCCCGTCTGCCGCGTGGGCAATTTTTTTCACGCCGGTACGCGGCGCGCCGTTGTGCAAGGAGCTGAGGCTGGTGCCTTCAGGCCAGTGCACGCAACGTTCCGGCACATGACGCCAGATCCCCAATGGCACTTGTTCCACGCCGCCGACCACCAAATGCTGGTGATCGTCGCAGTTGGTCATGACTACGCGGAAGATTTCCAGCATCGAGTTCGGGAAGTCCGAGTCCCAGCCGCCGGTACCGAAACCGACCTGGCCGAACACTTCGCGATGATGGAAAGAGAGCTTGGCGAAGGCTTTGGAAGTGGCAACGAAGTCGTAGAAGGTGCGGTCGTCCCACAGCGGAACGAGGGTGTTCCACAGGTCTTTGAGGCGCGGTACATCGCGGTCGCGGATTGCTTGCTGGATGTCAGCGAACTGCGAACCGGCTTCCAGCGCATCGGCCCAGGCGTCGGCGACTTCCTGGAACAGTGCAGGAAGATCCGCCAGTTTCTGTGCGTAATGGGTCTGACCTTCGAGGTCGATCACCGTGCTGCCCGAGGCAGGCGTCAGCGGGTTAGGGAACGGTTTGGTTTGCAGGCCGAGCTTGTCGACGTAGTGATAAAACGCGGTGGACGACACCGGGAAACGCATGCCGCCGAGCTCGGCGATGATGCCTTCGGCGCCATTGAACGCCTGCGAGCGCAGACGACCGCCCATTTTCGAGGCTTCGTAGACGACGGGTTTTAGGCCCAGTTTCATCAATTCGTACGCTGCCACGAGACCTGCGATGCCGGCACCGACGATCGCTACCTCAGCGCCATGATTGTGCGCAGGGATGCTGCCCAGGCCGGCCGGGTGTTCGATCCAGTCGTCGAAGGCGAAGGGAAAGTCCGGACCGAAAATGGTGACTGGTTTTTTACCGTCTGCAGGATGGCGATTGTTCTTGTTCATGGCTGACCTTGCTGGCGACCGGACGCGGAATGCGCGTCTGAGTATAGGAAAAGATGGCAGCCATTCTAGAGAGCGTAGAACACGTTAATAAGACACAATGTGTCGTCGTTTTGCTTGTAATTACTTCAATTAGACGAGTGCGGCGAACAAATTGGATTAAACCGGCTGGCCGCGATCAATCTTGCTGCTGAGAATGATTGAGGTCGTGGTCTTCTCCACCCCATCCACACTGCCGATCTGATCCAGCAACTGATCCAACTGCTCAGGTGAATCGGTGCGCAACCACGCCACATAATCAAATTCGCCACTCACCGCACACAACTGCTGCACCTGAGCCATCGCACTGAGACGTCGCAACACTTCCTTGCCCGAGCGCGGTTGCACCGTGATCCCGACGTACGCCTGCAATCCGCCATCCACGACACGTTGACCCAAACGCACGCCGTAACCGGTGATCACCTTGGCTTTTTCCAGCCGGGCCAATCGCGAAGTCACGGTGGTGCGAGCAATGCCCAATTGTCGCGCGAGCATGGCCACGCTTTCGCGGGCATTGATCTGCAGGGCTGCAATCAATTGTCGGTCGATTTCGTCAAGAACGGGCGGGCGAGTGTCAGGCAAGGGTCGTCTCCAGCGGCACAGATCAATGGGTTGGCATGTTACAGGCACATCTCGCACAGCGGATGTTTGATCTCGCCTCAGTACCATTCATACCGTTTTCTACATCTCGGGTTTTTCTTTGGCTTGAGCAAGGCGCGATCGACAGGATGGACACCAACAGTCAGTCGTAGTCGAATGCGAAATCGAGGGATGCGAGGCAATGGAAATGACAAACAAAATACCTCCCGCATTGCGGGATCATGCATTGCAGATTGCCAATCATGAAATGGCTCATTACGTGATTGCCCGAGCCTTGGGGTTTGAAACGGGTGGCGTGACCCTGACAGTGACCATGGACTTAAGGCATCAAGGCGGGGCGTCCATAAGCTTGGCGCGGTCAATTTCGTCGATAGAAGCCATGAGGGAACATCTGGAAGCGCGGTTGATGGTCCTGTTTGCTGGCGCTATGGGGCAGGCATTAGTTTCAAAGCATGCGCCCGAAAAGCGCGTGGATAAGTCGAAAGCGACAGCCATCCTCAAAGGAGAGCTGGGGGCGGAACAGGATTACGCAAAAATAAGGGAGTTACGGCACTTGCTGCGCAATATCGCCTATCCCAATACGGATCCGGCGTCGTCTGACCGCATTACGGCCGAGCTGAAAGAGATTACTGATCGTGTGTGGTTTCGGACTCAAACGATCGTAGAGCAATTGGCCGATACGATTACCGAATTGGGACGCGTACTGGTCGACGGCATGGTCATCGTGGAGCAGTGGGGCAGGGCGGCGGATATGTATGAAGTCGTATGGACGGGTGAAATGCTTGAGCGGATGCGGCCCGTGCAGGCCATTCCAGCGTTAAGTGTTGCTTCTTAAGCTGAGGGTGAAAGCCCCGATAACTCGGGGCGTATTCATGGGGGCTGCCGCTACTCTTCAGATTTCGTCGCCGTCCGAGCAGGTCAGCGTGTCAGCACCTTCACCACATAATCAATCACCGCTTTACTCATCGCCGTCAGATAGTGTGCGGCCCATGCATGATGGTCGGTTTCTTTTGCGTAGGCGGCATCCACGGCGAGCGCTTTGGCGAGGAACAGCAGATCGGAAGCTTGGGCCAATGCATCGCTGATCGGGACGCCGGCGCGGACGTTGAACAGCGCTTGATTTGAGCGGTAGATGAAAGGTGTGAAACCGATAGTTTTCAGTTCTGAAGGTTCGGACGGGTTTGTTTTGGTCATGCTCAATCTCCTGGGTTCAAGGAGCCGGCAAATTCGTTTCCAAGCGAATGGGTGACGGCTGTACGCAGGTTGGAAAACCGGGAACCAAGGAACCGGCACGCCCGAAGGCGTCCCACGCACAGCCGCCATAACACAGGTCTTGCAATCGTATAAAACGTCCGCAGTCCTGATGGGGTGCTGTTGCGCTGAGGTTCGACGGGTTTCCAAGCCCGATCGCTGAATGGTCAGCGACGTCCGAGAGTATCCCGTCGAAGAAAAGCGCAACATGGCAGCAGAGTGCCAAAATGCAATTTTCGGAGTTTGCCTACAAGGTCCTCAGGCGTCATCCGATATTTCGACACCTTAGGTAAACACAACCAAACGCCAGGCACCGAACACCCAGATCCAACCAGAAACCACCGTTAACAATTTCATTGGCAACCAAGGTGGTCGCACGGCCGTTAAAGCCTAAAGTTATTCCCTTGAGGTCATATTCCTTGGGTGGCATATTGGTATGGGCTGGGAGATTGAATACACCGATGAATTTGAAGGTTGGTGGGAGGGGTTGGATGCAAAGGAGCAAGCCTCGGTTTCAGCCAGCGTCGATCTGCTGGGGTTTTTCGGGCCGGGTCTGCGTTACCCGCATAGCAGCGATATTAAAGGCTCGCGACTGGGCAATCTCCGAGAGTTGCGGGTCCAGTATGCGGGTCGGCCTTATCGTGTGCTCTATGCGTTTGATCCACGCCGATGCGCGTTACTTTTAATCGGAGGGGACAAAACCGGTCGAAACCGTTGTATGACGAGCATGTCCCGCAGGCGGAAACATTGTATGACGACCATTTGGAAACATTGCGTAAAGAGGGCCGCAACGATGGCTAAAAAATTTGCTGAACTTCAAGCTCGCATGACGCCGGAGTCTCGCGCTAACGCAGAGCGGTTGTTCCAGCAGCACCTGAAAGAAATGCCTCTGCACGAGCTGCGTAAGGCCCAAGAGCTGAGTCAGGAAACGCTGGCCAAGACGTTGCACGTCAACCAGGCAGCGATCTCCAGAATGGAGCGGCGCACAGACATGTACATCAGCACCTTGCGAAACTACATCCGCGCCATGGGCGGCGAACTGGAAATTATCGCGACCTTTCCTGAGGGCCAGGTCAGGATCGAGAATTTCGCCAACTGAGTGATGTTTCGGCAGGCGGTCGTCACGATTGAGTTATTCCAACAGGCACGAAAAAGCCGCGCATTGCGCGGCTTTCTTGTTTGGTGGGCCCACACGGACTTGAACCGTGGACCAAAGGATTATGAGTTGCTGGGCGACGTGCTATGCCTAGAGAAATCGTTCGTAGGTGAACGTAGGTTGGCATAGCTGGAGGCCCCGTATTTGATGGTGTTGAGCGTAATTTAGTGAAAGCTTCAGAAACTTGGTACTGTACTGCGAGCGTACCGTTTTCCACCGAGAAATGGCAAACTGACCGTTTCTTGTGGGTTAGCAGTGAGTGGGTTCTAGACTGCTGCTAGAGGAAGTAAGCTCATCATATATAAGGGCTACTATTCAATTTATTCACACACTTGTTATCTCGACGGTGTCCAAGTAAATTTCTTGATAATCATCTAGGGCTTGAGACAGAAAACTACGCTCTAGTCGACCCGCCCCAATGTAAATAATCTTTGTGTTTTTCGGGAAATAAGTATCGTTAATTTCACTGACTTTGATCTTTTCTATTGGTTTGGCACCTTCTTCGTTTGTGGTAGTGTCTTTAATATGTTCAGATATAGAAATGAAGGCTTGGGTATCCGCAGGTAGATTTTTTCCAACAAATGACAAAATAGTCGTCAGGCTAGTTTCGTCGATATCCTCTTTGAGTATCGCGTCTAACAAAAATGGTAACCTATGAGCGGATTTCGACTTTGCAATAATAGCATTCAGCGCAAAATGATAAGCCATTACGGTCTTGTGAAGCTCAACGCCTTGACGTGGAAAAGAACTGATTTTGTACAAGTCGAGATATTTAGGGTCGGTCAGCGGCTTAAGTGCTAGCAGCGACATGTAGCCTGAAAAAAGTCTCTTGAATTCAGTTTCTTTATCTGTCCGTTTGGTTAGGGTTTCCTTTTCTGTAGTCATAGAGCCCAGAGCAATCTTGACATCCTCTAGCTCGCGCTCTGATTTTTCAATGTCAACTTGCATTTTTTTGTAGAGCGCGATGTTTGCCTTGTTAGATATCCATTGATCAAACGTAAGGCCATCCACAGTTTTGCTCATTAGAACGCCATAATCTTCAGATATTTCTTTCCTTACAGCTGTCATTTTTTTATTAGATGTGTGTATTTCGGATTTTTTATCAGTTAGCTGCTCTGCAATGTGTGACTCAAGTTCGACAGTATCATTGTATTTTTGATAGTGGCTGTACAAGCCTTCTAAAGAATATGTCAGTACCTGCGTACATGCCGGGCAGCGATCCACGTTGTTGTAGTTTTGCTTCTTTATATTACTTTTGGTTCTCTTAAGTATCTTGTGATGGTTTTGCAGTAACGAAAGTTTGTTGCAGATATGTATGTAGTTATTTCGCTCTTTTTGCAAGAGGCTCGTTTTTGTAACGTAGCCTTCGATGTGCTTTTCTGCGTATTCTCCAAACTCTTCGTCGACCAAGCTGGCGAACTGAAAATCTGCGTTTTTTCCATATCGTTTAAGATTATTAATATCTGCCGAAAGCCTCTCCCTTCTTTGCGTCAAGCTTCTATGCTCGACGCGATCAAAGTTATTGCTTATCCCGAGATAATAGTCTAGGTAGTCGTCTTTAAAACCCTTATAATATTCGAGGTTTGAGAATGACTCGCGTAAATATACCCATCCTACAGACTGAGAAATGTAATATGGCAAAAACAAACTTTCGAGCGGGCCCGGTTTGAGCTCGCCTTTTTGCTCGAGTTGTAAAGTAAATCCGACTAAATTTCGCACGTATTCCTTTAGCGCCATGTGCTCAGCACTATTGTCAGCATTAATGCCGTGGAACGGAACCACCTTGCCAGTTGGCTCCTTCACGTAAATCGATTTTTGGGTCCTTACAATTGTATACTTTTCTTCGATGCCATCGACAATTTTGGAGAAGTCTAATCTGAACGTCGGCTGATACTTCAGGATCTCATCCAAATTTTCTTTGATGTCATTGACGCCAAAAGTAAATAATAAGCTCTGGATTAGTGAACTTTTCCCTGATGTATTACGGCCGCTAACAATGTTTGCCGCTGGCGAAAACTCGTCGCAGAAGCAAACTCCATGTGATTCGGAACTGACAAATAGCCGGTTAAATCTGAGAGTTGTATTCATGTTAAATTCTCGCCGTAGTACTCCACGAATGCACATAACGAAGAAAAGAAAATATCTATATCCTTCAGGTTTAGATGGTTCTTGTCTTTAATGATGGCAACGTATGCTTCAAACATATCTTCGTAAGTCGAATGATTCATAGAATAGTTGTTTTGTCGAATAAAGCTCTTTATTATTTGGTGTTCGTTGTTGCTCATGTCTTTTAGTAGTTCGAAGGTGTCACTTATGCGGCTTTCGTAGTTGTTTTGTATGTCTAGAGAAACATTAAACTTGCGAGATAATTCTTTGGAGTAATTTCGCCAGAGCTTGAATGTCTTTTGCTCTGTTTCGATGATATTAATCGCCTTTTTTATCTCTTCGCCTTCAACCCTCTTAGTGCTATCGAGCAAGTTGATAACTTTGCCCTGATTGTAGACTGCTTCTACATCTCTAAATAGGCTAAGAAGCAGCTCGACTGCTGATAAAGGGTCTGAAACATGAGGGAATTTCCTGTGCATCAGCCCGACTAGGATATCTTTTTGGGAGCTTTTGTTGCGCGGGAAATCTATCCACTGCATATGTAAATTACATAGCTCAGTCTCGTGGAAAAAAATTGACTCTTGATTGCAATGGTCACGTACTTTCTTATCGATTTTGTTCTTTATGTCTTCAGCTATTTCATTATATTTGCTGTTAGAGTTCTGCTCATTAAGAAGATGGGTCGCTTCTCCTTTGCCTTTTTTCTTCTCTTGTGGCGTAGGCTTGTAATTTAACTTGATGTCGGTGTTGGAAACGAAAGTTAATTTATGTGTGTAGCTTGTGCCCTTAGGTGCTGAGTCGGTTTTGAGATTGTTCCCCACCCCGAGCATTTTTGCTATGATTTCGGCAAATCTTGCATCTATTGTCCATATGTTGCCCGAAAGTTTTTTCGCTTGATATGAGTGAATTACTTCTAAATTGCTGCGGCAATCGGATCTGTAACAAAATAAAAAATCATCATGATGTTCTATGCATATAAAAAATTCTCGATTTATGATCTGCACGTAGTCATTCAGCAGTAAGTACAGTGCGCAGTTACGCTGAAACTCAAAACCTAGTAGGGCATCTATGCCGGAGTTCGCTGCCTTATTTTTTTGGGTCAAAGCATCACCTTTTAAACCAGAAGCATTTAAATTTAATCTAGCTCTATTCGGTTAGGCATAACGTCATGCTTCATAAAGATGGACATGTTTTGTGCGCTTATGTACTACCACTTTCAAACCTGGCTCAAGTATCCAAAGCAAGGTCAGTGATGCTTTTTTGTCACGATAGAGGCAAACCTCGATTCTACGCTGGTTCTCTTCATACGCTCCGCATGGTTCGGTACGAGGGGGAAACCAAGCACCCCCCAAATCGCTGACCTGCTTTTGTGTCCGACTTGACGGTACACATGTGCTGCGCGCTGTCGCATCCCTAGCATCGCCGCTCGGCTGCCACCTCTCTAAGGCGTTCAAGGTTTTGCAAATGCTCGCAGGGGCTGGCGAGGGGCGAGCGGTTTGCAGGGCGTTAAGCATGGCCTGAAATACGGCTGGGATAAACCAGATCAGCATGCCCCACACTTGGGCAATGACAGAGGTGAAATCCATTTCTCGACCTTTTGGAAAGTCCGGCGTTAACCGAATAGTACCGAAATTTGACGTAATGGCCCGATAATATTGCTGGGTCGCTGTGTCGGCCATTACGACCGGACAGCAACTACTAAGGCCACGTCCTCCGACGACCAGAGTGCTGCCTGACAGGGCGAGTAATTAGGGTCGTAGGCGCCTACCTTACCGGCGGTTAGCCTATCCTGCACTAGTGCTCCACCGTCTTTCAAATTTGTTCATGAACAAGGAAAAATCGTAGTGGAGGTGGCGTTGTGTAATACAGCTTTCCGGTGAAAGCCTATCCTGCACTAGATCTCCAATAGGCCAAGTTCTTGTTCATGAACAAAGCCCGGACGGATTCAGCTACGGAGCCTGGCGCTATAGATTCAAGAACGTATCACCTGAAAATGTGTGTTCTTCTTCGTAAAGCGAGGTGTAACGCAGCTCAATCGAGACGTCTTTCGTTGTTAGGAACGTAGCCAGCGCAAGCTCGCAACCAGAGTTGAACAGTTTTGACTTGCCCAGAATTTCGATTTCCATTCCGGGCCTTAAGGCGGCAACCTTGGTTGGCCAGCCAATAGAAAAGCAAAGCGGTTCCAAGCCCATATCGCGCAAGATTTTCGGCCATTGATTCTTGCCTAAGCCTGCATAGACTTTCCCCGATACGGAAACGCTCAGGGAAGTAAGTATCCCGAGACCGATACCTTCATTGGTGAGAAACAGCCCGTTCTTTCCGTTGGCACCTGCGAGGTGAGGCGTGACCATCAGGTAAGGTCTTACGGAAAGCACATTGTGCTGCTTAGCCATATCAAGCTGCCATAACGACACGCATAGGGCGCCAAACGCAACGGCAAGTGCGGCGAGAGAGATCAGACGTTCCGGGGAGCTATCGATTCGTTTCCAGATTGACGCTGGAGGCTTTAGGCGTGGGCGCTGCATGCTTGCCATCCCCCTTCTCTCAGAGGGCCGGTGAAATCTGTTGTGGGGTCATGCATAGGGGGTCCTTTCTCAGGCATATGCTTCTTGTTTTTTCACTGCTGCGCTGCCAGTCGGCGTGCAGTTGTTGTCTTGTTAGTTCGAAAAATGTCGGGTATGCGGCTCAAGATGTTCAAGCATCGGTGAACTTACGCTCACTTCGGTAGGGAATAAGAGCTCTCTTGCTGCGAGATCGACACAAACTCGTCCAGATCAATTTCGCCGCTGATGTAGCGCTCGCAGAGGCGTTTCATACCCTCAGTGATTTCAAATCCAGACAGTTTTACCGAGGCGTTGGCAAAGTCCACGGTTTCCTTCCGTTTGCTCTGCTCAGACTCCGATATCTGGTGTTCCTTGAGCTGGTCAATCTCGGCTGATAGGGCAGCGTTGTCTTGCTGTTGAGTGGTTTTATGATTTCCTGAAGTCATGCTGTTTTCCTGACGAGTTTTGAGAAGTCTTGTTCATGAACAAGGAATTTAGATTTGAAGCAGTCCCGGTTGCGCGCAAGCACGCCTTGTAATCTGCGAATGTGATGGAGGTACATGGCACATGTGAAAGTGTGCATTGATCAAAGTACCAAGGTTTTTGCTGGATGTGGTGTCAAGGGCGGCACCGGAGGCCGCATGCGGAGCGGAGCCGAAGGCGAGCACCGAACGGGTGAGGATGACGGGCGTAGCCGCACCCTTGACTCCACAGGAAGCGCTCAGCCTATCGCCAGGGGTAGGTCAAGGGCTTCGCCCGCCGTGCCTGCCCCGCAGCCAGTCCGGCAAGTTCGGACACGGGATGCAACCGAAGGGGTTGCCCAAGCGGAGCGCGGAGCTTCAGGATCGGTATTCAAACGTTCCCATCGCTTGGGTTTCTGATCGGTGTAGGCATCTCCTCCGGTGCCTTACTGGGGAGAACCTCGGTTAGACTAGTGGTTCTTCAAGGAAACTTTTCAAAGGAGTGAATCGGTGCAAACCAACCGAACCGTCAGTTGCCCACATTGCATGAACAACGTTCCATGGGGCGCCTCAGTTTGTAGAGGCTGTCATGCTGAAATTTCCTATGGCACCCCTCGGGCAAGTGTCGTCGTTTTCATTATCGTTTCGGTGGCAGCAGGCTGGTATGCGGCGAAGCTCGTTCACGATCACCTGTCTACCAATTCGACTTTCCTGTGGGCTGTGTTTGGGGTCGTCTTCGCACTGGTAGGCGTTCTGTCCATAAAGATCTGTAAACGCCTTTATACCGGCAGGACCTGGTTTCGACGGATCTACCGGACCAAGTGACCACCTGTCCCGGGATGGGTTTGCACGCATGACTCATCAAAACAAGAACGCTGAAATTGTCTTGTTTTTGAGATTAGTTCATTAAATTCATAGTGTTAACGTTCTTTCATATCCCATCCCCCCGCCCTTCCCGCAAGCGGGAAGGGAGCGAGTCGCCCTCTGTCGTCAAGGGTGCAGGGGAGGCCTGCGGCCTTGATCCCCTACACCCATGCCGTGAGCGTTGGTCGCTCCTGCCGCGTCAAGGGGCCGAGTCCTCGTTGCTTCGCTCCTGCGGGCCGCACCAACCCCTTGACCCGTCATCCGCTTGTTGAAGGTACTCAAAAAAAGACCCCGCCGAAGCGAGGTCTGATGAGCCGTGCGTCAGGGGCTACTGATTAACTTTGCCCCCGGTAGCACTCCCCCAGTTTTTGCCCATGTTCTGCATGACGTGCTGTCGGTAGGCTGGGTTCCAGGCTGTGTTACCGGCTGCGAGGTGGTTCAAGCGTCCAGCAGTGACCATTTGCCCCGACTGCATGTCGCGGCGCGTGGACTGTCGGTTGAGCCCTTTGGTGATTGGTGAGGCGGCACCGCTTGCGATTCCACGTAGGGTGAGCCCTGCGCTGGATATTCCCCCTGCAAGGCTGCCAGCGACGGCATTGGCTTGCTGCAGCATGTACAGCACAACGACCGTCACCACCAAAAGCTCCAGGAAGGTGGATATCGGGTAGTCACCGGGTGTCGCGAGTATGTCGCTCGTTAGCGATGAGAAAAACTTGATCCCGAAACTGAGCACCGTGACAACCAGTGCGATTTGCAGGATGTAGGTGATGACCTGGGCGAACCAACTATCGAACCATTTGGAAGTGAACTGACCAAACAACAGCATCATGATAAAAATTGGCCCGATGCCAAGCATGATCGACAGCATTCCCTTTGCAACGATGATCATTGCCCCCGCTGGAACCGCGATAATAAGTGTTGCCGCGTATACGATTATGGCGGTCAACAAATCAAAAAATATCATTCCGACGTCGTACCCAGCACGAAGTCCCATCTTCGTTAGAATATCGGCGCCTATTGCCCAGCCGTCGGACATGGCCTTGTCCACTACCTGAAATACAGACCTTGAGGCCGTTGAGTCGCCAGTAGCTGAAAAGGCAGAAGCAACCCCTGTTTCCAGGCCGTGTAGTGCCTCCACTACCCACGACATATAGGTGTCTGCGTTCATTGCCAGCCCGCTGATAAGCAGAAACTTTCCGCAGGTCTTGAGGAAATGGGATGCGGGTTGCTCGATTGTGCCGGTGATCATCATGAAGCCCATCATGGTTAAATAGAGCGTTCCACAAAGCGTTACCGTTAGTGAAAAGTCATCGATGACTTGGCTGGAGGTGACGCTTATGAAGGTCTGTAGGGTTTGGTCCATGCTCCCCGCCATCCATTCGAATATTCCTGTCGTGGTCGTCATTCTATTTTCCCTGAGAAGAAAAATTGATTGGTTCGCGGTGTTTGTAGCCGCGGAGCTCCAGCGTTATTGCATTCGCGGCCGATGACGCGTTGATGCAGTTCGCAGAGATCGAAAGCTCTCCAGGGCTAGCCTTGCACCTCTCAAGCACCTTCAAACGCTCAGATGTATTTGCCTTGTACCAATCGACGGTTTGAACGGATTCTTGTCGTTCGCAGCCAGCAAGAATTGACGTTGTGATGAGTAGGAGGGCAGGAATACTTTTCATTTTTTCACCTTGTGATCAGTGTTGCTGGTTGAATCAGCGCTCGTCATGTTCGCGTTGCGATTGCTCAGGACATTCAGCGCTGAGGCCAGCTCTGCTTGATCAATGATTCGTAGCGCCGCGACCGTACGCAGGGCGCTTTCCCTGGTTCCGGCCCAACTACCCGCTAGGCGTCCAAAGGTATTGTTGAGAATGCCTATGCAGGCGCACACGCAGCAGACTGAGAGCAGTGCAGCGAAGCCTGGAGGGATGGGGGCTGACTGGCGGGGGAGCGTTATTTCGAACCAGTCGATGGCGGCCATTGAAAACGGCACCATCGCAAGTACTGCGGCCGTGAGGTCTCGTTGCAATAACGATGGCGCCCGTCTAGAGATCTCTTTCATGTATCCGAGCCGATCTATGCATACCCAGTATCGGCGGATTGATATGAGAGCGAACGTGCAAAAGGTGAGAATCGGTAGGTAGAGGTACGAAATCATTGTGTTGCTCCTTTGGTTAAGGGCGAACGCAGTGCTGTCTTTCCAGCCGTCCGGCGACTCTTTTTATCGAGCTACTTTTCCCGCCAGTCAGGGCTTGTTTAAGGCCCGTATCCAGTGCGCTTACGTGGCGCTCTTGGGATGTGGTCTATACGGCGCGTCTTTCCGCTGCTTGTCCGGTGGCTCTTTCTATCGAGCTGCTGTTCCCACCTGTCAGGGGTTTTCTTTTCAGCCCCAGCACCCAGTACGCAGGAGCGTTCTTAGGGTATAAATAAGCTGCGCTCAGTGGTCGGTTGTTTGATTTTTAATCAAGACCAGAATTTTCGATCAATTACAATCTGGTCAGCAATATACGGAATGTTTGCAAGCTCATCTAATGCCATTTCTACTGTTCTAAACCAGTAGGGGCGGTTTTCTTCGTCGATGACTGCGTGATCAATTACACCGTCCGATACGCTGAGCGCGAAGCCGTTTTTGTAGTGTGCTCGAAGGATAACTTGTATGTCGCCTGTTCTGTCCAGGCTGTCGCAATAGCTTTCAAGTTGTTTAAAATGGAGTGACATTTTCCGTCCTTTTAATGCTATTTGTTTGGCGTGCGGTTCAGGTGATTGATAGTCACTGAGGTTTAACTTTGTTCCCTATCAATCGTTTCAAGGCATTTATGCTGTCTTTTTTGTTTTCAGTGCGCACCCACGATGGTTTGTCGCTGTTGTGACTTTCATTGGGTGCTACGATTCTTGGCTTCGGCTTACTTGGCTTTGCAAGAGGGCAAAAATCGCCTTTCAAATAGTTTTTCTTCAAACCATAAAACCACCGCTGGGGGGTTGTT
This sequence comes from Pseudomonas sp. NPDC098740, assembly GCF_044760065.1. Classification (NCBI taxonomy): domain Bacteria; kingdom Pseudomonadati; phylum Pseudomonadota; class Gammaproteobacteria; order Pseudomonadales; family Pseudomonadaceae; genus Pseudomonas; species Pseudomonas sp. NPDC098740. Next base: position 242,564 of record NZ_JBIWAM010000007.1, read on the forward strand.
GTGATCTTTCCTGATTTCAGTGCCTCCGAAAGCTCATCAAGAAGCATTTGGTGATCATGTCTCGGGATGTCGTTCAAGAGTTGAACGATCCATGCGCGGTCTCCATCCTTGAGCTGCTGGGGGAGGCGCAGATCATCATCTGTTGTTTGTAGTAGTTCTTTTTTGGGTTCTCTTGTTAGTTCTTGGCATGTCACCGCTGTGTCATTCCCCCCGTGACACAGTGCTGTCTGGGGCAGGGGTGTCGTAGATGACATCCCCCCGGTGACAGCCTTGTCAGTGGGGGCTGAGGCTTTTACTGCTGGAAGCGCTATGCAATATATATTCGCCGTTTGACCGCCATCGCCACGATATTTTTTTTGGATGGTTAACAGACCTGCGCGCTCAAACTCCTTGAGTTGACGTTGCACTGTTCTGGAAGAAATGCCGCAAAACTCTGCTAGGGTTCGCACTTTTGGCCAGCACATTCCATTTTCGTCCGCATGTTTAGCTACAGCCATCATTACGAGCTTCGCGGTAGGTGAGCCAAACTTGTGCGTCCAGACCCAGTCGTAGGCCTTGTAGCTCATTGCAGCTTGTCCTGGGGACTTACCTCAGAGTCTAAGTTAAGAGCGTCATTGATCTGCATTGTCCTGAAATATACGCGGCGGCCGATCCGGATCATTGCCGGTTTGAGTTTGCGGGAGATATCAGTGTCGGAATAAAGAGAGACCCTCACTCCATCAGGAGAGCGCCCTAGTAACGTGGCAACGTCTGGAATGCTCATTAAGGGGCCGAAACGATTAAGTAGATACTCTTCAGTTGTCATGTGTAAGTTCGCAGTGTCTGGAGAAGGTCTGCGAATTCTTGAGGTGTATTGGCGTATTGTCAAACTGGCTCATGCGCCTAAATTACCAATATATAGTATCTTGGTTGACTGATTTATACGGCTTGGTAGTCTTTGGTTGGCTATGTTGGTTTTGAAATTAAATGGTGGGTGTCTGATAAGGTCTATATATGCCGGATGTTTACTAGTGTTTTTTAGTTTTCGATGATGCGACTATAAAAATAGTCGCATTTTTTTCACGATTTTTTATAAGAACTAGTCATCTTGAGATTTTGTCCAGTTTATCCACCAGGTCCTCAGCTCGAAGATGGGTGTATCGCTTGAGCATCTGCATCGACTTATGACCACTGATGGCTGAAACCTCTTGGTCAGATAGCCCGCCTTCGACAAGCCGACTTACAGCTTCATGGCGGAGGTCGTGAAACCTGAAGTCAGGCAGATCGAGCTTCTTCTTCAGCTGTCCCCAAATTTTCGTGAAGGTATACGGTCGACGTTTCTTGTCCTTCCCAGGCTCACCAAAAAACACCAGATTGCAGTCGATTGGTCGCACCGGGTTGTCCATCGCAGCTTTGAACACTTCAGTGGCGCGCTTGCTCAGTGGAACGGTTCGGGAGCCGTCGTTCTTCGTGTCTGAGAGACGTATGACACGCTTTGCCAGATCCACTTGGGGTCGCCGTAGGGATGAGATCTCTGACGAGCGCATACCCGTTTCCAGAGCGATGCAAACAATCCAGCCCAGCATAGGGTTGCTGTGTCGATTCACGGCCGCGAGCAGAAGGCGTTCTTCCTCCGGTGATAACCTTCGGTCACGACCATCCCCAGGGCTTGGCTTACGGATGTTCAGCACTGGGTTGAACGTCAGACCTAAACCCCACTCCTGAATAGCTACCGTGTACAGGTGGCTCAATAGGGCCAGTTCGAGGCGCACGGTGTTGTTGCTGATGGTCCCACCACGGCTGGGTTCGTTCAGGCGCTTGTCACGATATCCGGCGATGATTTCAGCGGAGAGGGCAGCCAGTGAGTATTTGCCCAGGTGCTCAATGAGTTTCTTGGCTTTCGAGGTTTCGCCCCGCTGAGTGGTGGGCTTCTTGGTGGGGGTTATGTCGCTCAGGTAGCGCTTGAGTGCAGCCTCTAGCGTCATTTTCTCCGAGCCGCTACGCCGGATGTACACGCCACGCACCATTTCTTCTTCGGTACGCCTCGACCAGTCCTCCGCATCACGCTTTGTGCGGAAGGTTTTGGCGACAGTGGGCCAGCCATTTTTACGAATGAGCGCCTTCCAGGTGCCGGAAGGAGTTTTGACGAGAGTAGCCATGAGAGGGTGCTCCTAGGCGGCTGGCGAACCAGCACTGTACCTAATTTGTACCCTTGGACCATAGGACTGTATCTGTGATGGACCAGCCAGAAACGCGAAAGCCGCGCAATGCGCGGCTTTGGAGTTGGTGGGCCCACACGGACTTGAACCGTGGACCAAAGGATTATGAGTCCTCTGCTCTAACCAACTGAGCTATAGGCCCTCAGTAGGCCGCGGATTATAGCGACGGTTTCTCGGCTGTGCTATCCGAAAAGTCTGAAATGGCTATACGAAGAAACGTCGCGGCAAATTCTTCCGGTGGCAAGGGCAGGCTGACGATGTAGCCCTGGATCTGTTCACAGCCTTCGGCCGCGAGGAATTGCTGCTGTGCGAGGGTTTCGACGCCCTCGGCAATGATGGTGAATTGCATGCTGCGGCCCAGGGCGATGATGGCGCGAACGATGGCTGCGTCGTGGGGATCATCCGGCAGGCCGCGGACGAAAGACTGGTCGATCTTGAGAATGTCCAGTGGCAGACGTTTGAGGTAACTCAGGGACGAGTAACCGGTGCCGAAGTCGTCGATCGCCAGTTGCACGCCCAGGTGTTTGAGTTGATGCAGCACTGCCAGCGCTTCTTCAGCCTGGCTCATGATGAAGTTTTCAGTAATTTCCAGTTGCAGGAAACCGGGTTTGAGGCGGTTGTCCTTGAGCAATTGTTCGATCCGGCCGAGCAGGTTCGGCTGGCGCAATTGAGCGCCCGCGAGGTTGACCGACAGCGGGCCGACGGGTTCGTAAACCTGATTCCACTCGAACATCTGCCGGCAGGCGGTTTCGAGAACCCAATCGCCGATTTGCAGGATCATGCCGTTTTCTTCGGCCAGCGGAATGAAGTGCTCCGGCGGTACATCGCCGAAGGCCGGGTGGTGCCAGCGAATGAGCGCTTCTGCGCCGACCAGGCGATGGTCGACCAGGCTGATCTTCGGTTGATAATGGAGGTGCAGTTCGTTGCGCTCGATAGCGCGTCGCAGTTCATGTTCCAGTGCCACTCGCTCGCTGGCTTGAGCGGTGAGGTCGCGGGTGTAACTTTCGACCCGGTTGCGACCCTTGGCCTTGGAGCGGTACATCGCCGCATCAGCGTTCTTGACCAGCGTGGCGACGTCGCAGCCATCCTTGGGATACAGGCTGGTGCCGATACTGGCGCTGATAAAAAACTCATGTTCGCCGGCCTGGAACGGTGCACCGAAGCAATTGAGCAACTTGGTCGCGATGTTGTCGGCGTCGCTGGCTTGCTGCAGACCGGGCAGCAGGATGATGAATTCGTCGCCGCCCAGGCGCGCCACGGTGTCGATGTCGCGCAACTGTTCCTTGAGGCGCACGGCAATGCCCTTGAGCAGCAGGTCGCCGACCGGGTGACCCAAGCTGTCGTTGATGTGTTTGAAACGGTCCAGGTCCAGGAACAGCACCGCGCCCTGGCCGCCGTTTTCCTGTTGGTTGTTGAGCGCGGTCAGCAATCGGCTCTCGAACAGCGTGCGATTTGGCAGCCCGGTCAACGGGTCGTGGTGGGCCTGATAATCGAGTTTGGCTTGGGCGTGTTTGAGGCTGGAAATGTCCGCGAACACCGCGACAAAGTGGGTGATGAATTTGTCCCGGTTACGCACCGCACTGATGGTCAGCCAGCTCGGGTAGAGCTCGCCATTCTTGCGTCGGTTGGAAATTTCGCCCTGCCAATGACCTTCGGCGGTCAGTTGATGCCACATGGCGGCATAAAATGCGCTGTCGTGCAGGCCCGAGGCGAGCAGGCGAGGGGTGTGGCCCAATGCTTCGCTCTCGCTGTAGCCGGTGATTTCGGTAAACGCACGGTTGACCGCGCTGATGTGCTGTTGGGTGTCGGTGATCAATACACCTTCGGCGGTGCTCTCGAATACCGTGGCAGCCTGTTGCAGTTTCTCCTGCATCAGGTGTCGCTCGGTGATGTCCCGGGCGATGGTCAGCATGCAATCTTCATCGCCGATCGGTAGCGGACGGCTGGACACCTCGCAGAGGCGGATCTGTCCGTCGCTGCGGCGTATATGGCAACTGAAGTCGCGGACGAAACCGTCCCGGTGCAGCAGATCGAGCATCTGTTTGCGTTCGTTGAGATTGACCCAGATTCCCAGCTCGAGGGCGGAGCGATCCACGGACATCGCGCTGTTGAAACCGGTAATGCGACTGAAACCCTCGTTGACCTCAATCAATAAACCGTCGCTCTGCCGTGACAGTAATAAGCCGTCGGGTGAGGCATGGAAGGCCTTGGCGAATTTCTCTTCGGAGGTTTGCAGCTGTTTCTGGGTTTCTTTGAGCTGGGTGATGTCCCGCACGACCACTACCAGCGCAGGGGTTGTATCGAGGTCGAACGGCTCAGCGGAGATCAGGCCGGTAAACACTTGGCCATTGTTGCGGCGAAAGGGCATCTCCAGGTTACGGATGCTGCCGGCCTGCAACCGTTGCAACAAGCCCGGCCCGACGCCGGGTATGCCCCAGATGTTCAGGTCGGTGGCCGTCTGGCCGATGACGTCTTCGGCCTTGAGACCGATCTGTTCTTCGAACGCTTCGTTGACCTCCAGCAGGCAGCCGTCGGAGAGTCGTGCGATGACCAGAATGTCCGGGCATTGCTGGAACACCGAGGCGAACTTCTGTTCCGACAGGCGCAACGCCTCTTCGGTGCGCTTGGCTTCGCTGATGTCGATCATCAGCCCGCGCATCACCGGTTCATGGCCGTGCTCGATCAGGCTGACGATATCTCGCACCCAAATGCAGCGGCCATCGGCGGTGATGACCCGGTAATCGAGGCTGTGATCGCGTCCGGCCAGTACTTCGTGATCGCAGAAGGTCTGGGCGCGGGTCAGGTCGGCCGGGTGGATAATGTTGCGCCAGAAGCCCGGAATCAGCCAATGAGACAAGGGGTAACCGAGCAGATCCTCGGCATGGGGCGACACATAGCTGTACGTGAAATCGCTGATCCGCGCTTCCCAGGCGATGGCCGAAAGGCTCTCCACCAGCCCGCGGTAGTGGTATTCGCTGCTGCGCAGTTCTTGTTCCAGGTCGACCCGGCGGGAAATTTCTGAACTCAGCCGGCGGTTGATCCGGATAACCATCGCCAGCACGATGATCAGCAGCAGCAACCCCGGCAGACCGTAAACCAGCAGATCGTTCCAGAATGTTCGATGATCGAGGACGTTGCCGACCCAGTGCTCCTGAATCTCATTGATTTCATTCGGGGTCATGTCCGCCAGGACTTTATCCAGAATGCCGACCAGTATCTTGTTGTCCCGGGGCACGCCCATCGCCAATTGATAGCGATAGGGGGTTTCGCCGCTGACGTAGAGCCCGTCGAGCTTGAGCTGACGCAGGCTCCAGACGCTGGAGGCGAGATCGCCGACCACCGCATCCACTTCATCGGTAGCCAGCGCCTGCAGCGCTGAGCTGACGTTAGGCATCGCCACCAGATTGAGGTCGGGATTGTGGGTGCGCAACAGCTCGTGGGGTGCGTAGTTTTCCACCACGGCGACTTTCAGCCCGTACAGGTCTTCGAGTTTGCGTGGCTGGGGACCTCCGACATGGGCAAGGATGACAATCGGAAAGTCCAGGTAGGGGCGGGTGAATGACAGATAAGTCTGGCGCTCCGGGGTCGACATGATGCCGGGCAACAGGTCCAGCTTGGCTTGTTTGGCCTGCTCCAGGACGACTGTCCAACTGACGGGCTCGATGGGCGTGAGCTTGATGGCCAGGCGTTGACGGATCCGGTCGATATAGTCTGCTGCAAGGCCCTGATAGCGACCCTGATCGTCGCGAAACTCGAAGGGTGGCCATGACGCATCGACACCCAGGCGCAAGTCCGGGTGAGCCGCCAGCCAGCTACGTTCTTCGTCGGTGAGAGTCAGCGCGCCAGCCGTTGCGGTCCAGGTCAATAGCGACAGCAAAAAAAGCACGGTCGGCAGTCTGGGCATAACGGTCTCGTTATGGCTCTGGGAATGTTTCGAGTGTAGACGGGCAATTCGGAGGGAGGGAGGTGCGGGGGATTTAATCTGTATAAAAGCAAAACCCCCGGCCTGGGCCGGGGGTTTTGTTGTTACTCGTCGAGGAAGGAGCGCAAATGCTCGCTTCTCGTCGGGTGGCGCAGCTTGCGCAGCGCCTTGGCTTCGATCTGACGAATCCGTTCACGGGTCACGTCGAACTGCTTACCAACCTCCTCGAGGGTGTGGTCGGTATTCATGTCGATACCGAAGCGCATGCGCAGAACCTTGGCTTCACGGGCAGTGAGGCCGGACAGAACTTCGCGAGTCGCTTCTTTAAGGCTCTCAACAGTGGCGACATCGATTGGCGACTGCATGGTCGAGTCTTCGATGAAGTCACCCAGATGGGAGTCTTCGTCATCACCGATCGGGGTTTCCATGGAGATCGGCTCTTTAGCGATCTTCAATACCTTGCGGATCTTGTCCTCAGGCATTTCCATGCGTTCGCCCAGCTCTTCCGGGGTCGGTTCGCGACCCATTTCCTGCAACATCTGGCGGGAAATGCGGTTGAGCTTGTTGATCGTCTCGATCATGTGCACCGGAATACGGATGGTGCGGGCCTGGTCGGCGATCGAGCGAGTGATCGCCTGACGGATCCACCAGGTGGCATAAGTCGAGAACTTGTAGCCGCGGCGGTATTCGAATTTGTCTACCGCTTTCATCAAACCGATGTTGCCTTCCTGGATCAGATCGAGGAATTGCAGACCACGGTTGGTGTACTTCTTGGCGATGGAGATCACCAGACGCAAGTTCGCTTCTACCATCTCTTTCTTCGCGCGGCGGGCCTTGGCCTCACCGATCGACATGCGACGGTTGATGTCCTTGATCTCGGCGATCGTCAAACCGGTTTCGGTTTGCAGCGCGGTCAGCTTCTGCTGGCAACGAATGATGTCCGGTTGCAGGCGACCAATGGCTTCAGCGTATTTGCTTTTGCCTTTGGCCAGTGCATCGGTCCAGCTTTCGTCAACTTCGTTGCCCGGGAACTGGCGCAGGAAGTCGGCACGCGGCATGCGGGCATCACGAACGCAAAGTTGCATGATCGCGCGCTCTTGCTGACGCAGACGATCCAGGGCACTGCGAACACGCTCGACCAGGCCTTCGAATTGCTTCGGAACCAGTTTGATCGGCATGAACAGCTCAGCCAGGAGCACCAGCTCGGCAATTGCCAGCTTGTTGCCACGACCGTGCTTTTTCAGCGCCTTGCGGGTGATTTCCATCTGATCGGAGACAGCGCCAAAGCGCTGAGCTGCGATAACCGGATCCGGACCGCTTTCGGCTTCTTCTTCGTCGTCGGTACTGGCTTCAGCGTCATCGTCGTCGGTGTCGTCGTCCGCTTTCACGGCTTTCGGGTCGACAGGCGGCGGCACTTCTGCAGCAGGCGGCGCAATGCCGTCGTCCGGGTCGATATAACCGCTCAGGACGTCGGACAGGCGGCCACCTTCGGTGGTGACGCGAGTGTATTCGGAGAGAATATGGTCAACCGTGCCAGGGAAGTGCGCAATTGCGCCCATCACTTCGCGGATGCCCTCTTCAATACGTTTGGCGATTTCGATTTCGCCTTCACGTGTGAGGAGCTCTACCGTACCCATTTCACGCATGTACATGCGCACTGGGTCGGTGGTGCGACCAATGTCGGTCTCGACCGCTGCCAACGCTGCTGCTGCCTCTTCGGCCGCGGCTTCGTCGGTATCGGCGTCGGCCAGCATAAGGGAATCCTTATCTGGCGCAACCTCGAATACGTTGATCCCCATGTCATTGATCATGCGGATGATGTCTTCCACCTGTTCCGGATCTGAAATATCCTCCGGCAGGTGGTCGTTGACCTCCGCGTAAGTCAGGTAACCCTGCTCACGACCAAGTGTGATCAACTCTTTGATACGAGACTGCTGTTGCGCTTTTCCGGACATAACACCCTATCCACTGAAGGTCTTGGCGGGCAAAAAACAAGCCGAGGATTATACCTGAGCTATGACCTCACGCGCCAGTTGAGGTCGGGCTTGTTGCGGAAACATTGCGACTTAATAGGTCGCGCAGTTGATTTTTCTCTTCGGCACTCAGTTCACTTTGACGTGCTTTCCTGAGAAGTTGTTCCAGGTTTCGCTCGCGTTGGCGGGCTGACAAGCTAGTAATGGTGTCGAAAAACTGTTGTTCAAGGTTATCTCCATCAATCAGCCATTCCTTTTCCGCCAGCGCCTTGAGCAAGCGTCCTTGCTCCGTACCGTGCCAGCGTGCAATCAACTGAAATGAGTTTAGCTTGGGATTCTTCTGTACGGCTTCGAGAAGGGCCACCAGCAATTGCGTGTTGGTGTGATCCTCGGCAGCAAAGTGCCCGGCATCCTCGACTTTCTCGGCCAATTGCGGGTGATGCAATAGCGTGCGCAAGGCGGCCAGGGTCGGCGGCTCTACAGCGGCCGGCACCCGTGGCGCGCGGGGTTGATCGTGATCACCACCGCGTTTGCCGTTTTTGTCCCATGGTTTTTTGTCCCATTTTTTGCCGCCGGCGCCGGGTTTCTTCGGCGTCCATTCCTGCTGCGGCACATACATCTCTTGTGCCTGTGGCTGATGGTAGTCGCTGTAATCTGGCATGGCGTCGTAATCGATGCCCGGGTCGTACGCCGGCGGTGCTTCCTGAGGTGCGCTTTGTACCAGTTGGCTCACGGCTTCACCGCTAAGCCCGGTAATTTCGGTCAGGCGCTGACGCATCAGGATGCGCAGGTTTGCACCCGGGACTTTGTCGATCAGCGGCGCGGCGAGGGTGGCCATGTGGGCCTTGCCTTCGAGCGAGCGTGGGTCCGATTCCTCGGTCAGCTGTTGAAAAAAATAATCCGCTAATGGTTGGGCGTGCTGGTTGATCCGTGCACGGAAGGCATCAGTGCCTTCGGAGCGGACCAGCGTGTCGGGGTCTTCGCCTTCGGGGAGGAACAGAAAGCGTGCGCGCCGCCCGTCCTGCAGGCTCGGCAGCGCTGCCTCCAATGCCCGCCAGGCGGCATTTCGACCTGCCTGATCGCCGTCGAAACAGAACAGCACGTTGGGCACGACGCGAAACAGGCGCTTCAAGTGCTCTTCGCTGGTGGCGGTGCCCAGGGTCGCGACAGCATTGCGCAGGCCTTGCTGGGCGAGGGCGATAACATCCATGTAGCCTTCGACGACGATGATTTCGTCGAGGTTGCGGTTGTTCTTGCGTGCTTCATAAAGGCCGTAGAGTTCCTGGCCCTTATGGAATACCGGGGTTTCCGGTGAGTTCAGGTATTTCGGCTTGTCGTCGCCCAATACCCGGCCGCCGAAGGCGATGATTCGTCCGCGGCTGTCGCGGATCGGGAACATCACGCGATCGCGGAAACGGTCATAGCGTTTGCCGGTTTCGGCGTTCTCGATCAGCAGGCCGGCATCGATCATGGCTTTCTGTTGCAGGGTGTCGCTGCTCAAGTGCTTGAACAGATTGTCCCAGCCAGGCGGGGCGAAGCCGAGGCCGAAGTCTCGGGCGATTTCGCCGGTCAGTCCGCGACCTTTCAAGTAATCCACGGCTGCTTTTCGCGATGGATGGCTTTTCAGTGCCTGACGGTAGAAGTCGGCGGCGGCGGTGAGTAGCGGGTAGAGCGGCGAATCGGTCGGCTGCCGCGGTTTGTGCGGCCGTCCGCTTTCTTCGCGGGGGATTTCCATGCCGGCGGCTTTGGCCAGTTCTTCGACAGCCTGGATGAAATCCAGATTATCGTGGTCCATCATGAAGCCGAGGGCGTTGCCGCCAGCGCCGCAGCCAAAGCAATAATAGAACTGCTTGTCGGGGCTGACGCTGAAGGAGGGGGTTTTCTCTTTGTGGAACGGGCAGCAAGCGGTGTAGTTCTTGCCGGCCTTTTTCATTTGCAAGCGCGAGCTGACCACATCGACGATGTCGGTGCGGTTCAGAAGGTCGTCAATGAAGCTCTGGGGAATTAGCCCGGCCATGGCGTTCTCGTCATCTGCGCTGCAATGGATCCGAAACGAAGAGCGGCTGAGCGCGGGTCGTTGTTTGAGGCGCGCGAAATGTGCGGCTCGACCAGTGTCGTCTGCGTAATCGCTGTCGGGAAGTGTATCTGCCGAAAATCCACTGACGTTAGTACCAATCAGTACTCGACTATTTGAAAGTGTTGCGCTGAATCCGGCTACGGCCTGTCGATGGCCTCGGATAGCTCATAAGCTGGCACGCAAGAAGGTGCCTTGGGCTGATCGTCGTGAGAGGAATCAGTGGGTGTGCTCGTCAGTAGCCTTGGAAGGCTCGTCAGAAAAGACGTGCACCGCTGGCAAAAGAGCCAGGTCTGACGCTGTGAAGCAGATTTGTCTTGGTCGCGTGTGCGGCTTTGACGGTGAAGCATCAAGCGTTGTCCGCAAATGCCATTAGCCCGGCTGAGGGCCGGGCTTGGCAGAAGCTTGCTACGAACGTCTGTGTATTAGTACAGACGAACGGCGCGGCGCTGTTCGCGCTGTACTTTCTTGGCGTGACGCTTAACAGCGGCTGCTGCTTTACGTTTACGCTCAGAAGTAGGCTTCTCGTAGAATTCGCGGCTACGAACTTCAGCCAGTACACCGGCTTTTTCGCAGGAGCGCTTGAAACGACGCAGAGCTACGTCGAAGGGTTCGTTCTCTTTTACTTTGACGGCTGGCATCCAGAGC
>NZ_JBIWAM010000007.1:253388-305005 GCF_044760065.1 Pseudomonas sp. NPDC098740
GTCAACATCCTCGTGGCCAAAGAGCCCTTGAAGACGTCGGTTTTTAAGGGTTGCGGATGTTAACCCCTCATCGCTCGGAATGCAAAGCCTCTGATCGAAAACCGCTGGTCGGGGCATCCCATGGCGACTATTATGCGCGCCTTCGAATTCAGCCTAAACAAGGCGCAAACCCATGCTAGTACTGGGATTAGAAACCTCCTGCGACGAAACCGGTGTCGCATTATATGACAGCGAACGCGGCCTGCTGGCCGACGCGCTGTTCAGCCAGATCGACCTGCACCGCGCCTATGGCGGGGTCGTGCCGGAGCTGGCCTCGCGTGACCACGTCAAACGCATGCTGCCCTTGATTCGTCAGGTGTTGGCCGAAGCTGACTGTGTGCCGACCGAGATCGACGCCATCGCTTATACCGCGGGTCCTGGCCTGGTCGGTGCCTTGCTGGTGGGCGCCTCTTGCGCTCAGGCGCTGGCCTTCGCCTGGGGGATTCCGGCGCTGGGTGTGCACCACATGGAAGGTCACCTGCTGGCGCCGATGCTGGAGTCGCAACCACCGGAATTCCCGTTCGTCGCTTTGTTGGTGTCTGGCGGTCATACGCAACTGGTTCAGGTCGACGGGATCGGTCAATACACGCTCTTGGGCGAGACCCTCGACGATGCCGCCGGTGAAGCTTTTGACAAGACCGCGAAGATGATGGGGCTCAATTATCCGGGTGGTCCGGAAATCGCTCGGCTGGCGGAGCAAGGAGTTGCAGGGCGTTTCACTTTCCCGCGCCCGATGTGCGACCGTCCAGGACTGGCTTTCAGTTTCAGTGGCTTGAAAACCTTCGCCCTGAACACCTGGCAGCAGAGCGTCAGCGCCGGGGACGACAGCGAGCAAGCCCGTTGCGACATCTCGCTGGCGTTCCAGCAGGCCGTGGTGGAGACTTTGACCATCAAGTGCAAGCGTGCCCTGAAACAGGCCGGTATGAAGCGTCTGGTGATCGCTGGCGGCGTCAGCGCCAACAAGGCACTGCGTACCTCACTGGAGAAGATGCTCGGCGACATGAAGGGCGATGTTTTTTATGCTCGTCCGGAGTTCTGCACCGACAACGGCGCGATGATTGCCTTTGCCGGCTGCCAGCGTTTGCAGGCCGGTCAGCATGAAAGCCTGGCGATCAGCGTGCAGGCGCGTTGGCCGATGGAGCAATTGTCGGCGCTGTGATGAGCGGCGCTCATGCCCGGTAATTAAAAATGCCGTTCGCGCCCGGCAAACAGGTCGCGTAGATTGCCCCGATGACGCCAGACAATCAGTCCCGTGAGTGCGCTCATGGGCAGCAGTGCCGCCGGTTCTTGCCAGGCCAGCAGCGGCAGGGTCAGGGGTGTGGCGATCAAGGCCGCCAGTGAGCTGGTGCGAGTAAGGTAGAACGTCAGCAGCCAGGTGCAGACCGCCAGCAGTGCGGCGGGCGGGTAGAGGCCCAGCAACATGCCGGCAGCAGTGGCGACACCCTTGCCACCGCGAAAGCGAAAGTACAGCGGGAACAGGTGACCGATAACGGCACAGACGCCGATCCAGGCCTGTTCTTGAGGCGAAAGGTCCGCAACGCCGGCGATCAGTACGGGTAGCAGGCCTTTGAAGAGGTCCCCGAGCAAGGTCAGGACGGCGAGTTTTTTGCCGGCCAGGCGCAACATGTTGGTGGCACCGGCATTGCCCGAGCCACTCATTCGCGGATCGGGGTTACCGGTCAGGCGGCTGAGCAAAATGGCGAAGGACAGAGAGCCGAGCAGGTAGGCGAGGGTCGCCAGTAACCAAAACATGCTAACTATTCCGGGCGAGGACGCCCTGATTCTAACGGCGCATTGCGCCCTTGTCGTGCAGCGGAGAAGAGTGCTTGGACAGAGTGTTTATCGAGGGCCTGGAAGTCGACACCGTGATTGGTGCCTACGACTGGGAGCGAGGCATCCGACAGTGCTTGCGTCTTGATCTGAGTTTCGCCTGGGATAATCGCCCGGCCGCCGCCGGTGATGACCTGACGCTGGCGCTCGATTACGCCAGTGTGTCGTCGCGTATCCAGGCTTTTGCCGAGCAGGCGCAGTTCCAGCTGGTCGAGACCTTCGCCGAGCGTCTGGCTGAAGTGCTGATGAGCGAATTCAACATCACCTGGATGCGGCTCAAGCTGACCAAGCCAGGCGCCATCCCGGCTGCCACGGGTGGTGTGGGCGTGGAGATCGAGCGCGGATGTCGCTGACTCAGGTGTTTCTCGGGCTCGGTAGCAATATTGAGCGCGAATCCCATTTGCAGGCTGGCCTGGAAGCCTTGGCAGGTTTTCTGGTGGATATACGCTGCTCGGCGGTGTTCGAAAGCCAGCCGGTGGGGATCAAGAGCGGGCCATTCTTCAATTTTGTGGTGTCGGCTTTTACCGATTTGCCGCTGATGGAGCTCGATCGCCGGCTGAAATTCATCGAGGCGGACAACGGCCGTTATGCGCCGGACCGCAAGGGTTTGCCGCTGGATATCGACGTGCTGCTGTTCGGCGATCTGGTAGGCAACTTCGATGGCTTGATTCTGCCGCGGGCAGAAATTCTGAAAAATGCCTTCGTGCTGTGGCCGTTGTCGCTGATTGCGCCGGATCGCGTGCATCCGGGTGTAGGCAAGAGCTTTGCGGCGTTGTGGCGCGAGGCGCAGATTGACCAGGTGTTGGCGCCGGTGGCGTTTGAATGGCGCGGTGAGCAGTTGACCCCTTCAAATTTATTGTGAAGCGGGTGACGCCATCGCGAGCAAGCTCGCTCCCACCCTGGATTGTGTGAGCACCAGAGATCCAATGTGGGAGCGAGCTTGCTCCGGGCGGCGATCCGACGATGCTTTTCAGGCAGGCGCAGCGTCTTTGTAGGCCTTCAGCGCCTTGAGCCGCTCACGCTTGATCGCCTCGCCCAGCTCCGGCCCTTTGAATCCCTTCTCCAGCAACGGCTGAACTGCCACGGTCCGAGCAGCATTCGCCGCCCCCCGCAAATAATCAGCCTGTGGATAACTTCGCTGTTCCAGGCCTTTACGTCCACGCGCGTCCATCTCGCACGCGGCGATAAATTCCTCGAACCGCTGCGGCCGACGGTAAACGTCGAAACTCTGCAGCAACTCTAGCAACGTCGACGGCTTCAGCTCCAGGGCGCGATGGCCGTGGGTGTGATATTCGCCCACCAGCAGAGCCAGTTCCTGACAGTCCTTCGGTGCCTTGAAGCGTTCGTTGACCGCTTTGATCAGCTTCAAGCCCTTGTGCTCGTGAGCAATGTGTCGCGGCCACTCCTCCTCGGGCGTCAGTCCCTTGCCGAGGTCGTGCAGCAGGCAGGCCCAGCGCACGGTGAGTGATTGTTTGTGCTGCGCCGCTTGCTCCAGCACGCTCAAGGTGTGCACGCCCGTGTCGATTTCCGGGTGGTGGGCCTCCGGTTGCGGTACGCCGAACAAGGCATCGACTTCCGGCATCAATACCTTGAGAGCGCCACACTCGCGCAGCACTTCGATGAACACCTGTGGCTGATCTTCCATCAGGGCGCGGGAAATTTCCTTCCAGCTGCGTTCGGCGGTCAAGGCTTCCAGCTCACCTGACTCGCTGAGTTGGCGCATCAGTTCCACTGTCTCTGGCGCAACGGTGAAACCAAGCCCCGCATAACGAGCAGCGAAGCGGGCAACACGCAAAACCCGGAGCGGATCTTCGGCGAACGCGGGGGAAACGTGACGAAGCAAGCGCGCCTCGAGATCGCGCTGGCCGTGGTAAGGATCGGTCAGGTTCTGCTGATCGTCTTCGGCCATGGCATTGATGGTCAGGTCACGACGGATCAGGTCTTCTTCGAGGGTAACTTCGGGGCTGGCGTGAAAGGTAAAGCCGCCGTAACCGCGTCCGCTTTTGCGCTCGGTGCGGGCGAGGGCGTATTCCTCACCGCTTTTGGGGTGAAGAAACACCGGGAAGTCCGCGCCCACCGGGCGAAAGCCCTTGGCGAGCATTTCTTCCGTGGTGGCGCCAACCACAACCCAGTCGATGTCGGTGACAGGCTTGCCCAGCAGGCGATCACGTACCGCGCCGCCGACTTTATAAATCTGCATAAAAAACCTCCGTTAGCCCGACAGAATAACCTTTGCGTCGAACCTCCGGAGGCAGAAACAGGATCAAAGATGGATGACAGCGAGGTCCAGTCGGCCGTAATCCCCCTCGCTGTGTTCACCTCTGGGTGGGACATGATGGACTTTCATCACCTGGTCCCCTTGCAGGGTTTCCAGATGAATATCGAAGCCCCAGAGGCGATGCAGGTGTTTGAGCACTTCCTCGGTGGACTCGCCCAGCGGTTTGCGGTCGTGTTGCTGGTGACGCAAGGTCAGCGAGCGGTCACCACGCCGGTCGATGCTGTAGATCTGCACGTTGGGTTCACGATTGCCGAGGTTGTATTGCGCCGCCAGGGTTTCACGGATGATGCGGTAGCCACCTTCGTCATGAATGGCCGGGACCAGCAGATCGTCCTTCTGGTCGTCATCAAGAATGCTGAACAACTTCAGGTCACGGATCACCTGGGGTGACAGGTACTGCAGGATGAAGCTCTCATCCTTGAAGCTGCTCATGGCGAACTTGATGCTCGACAGCCAGTCGGTGCCGGCAATCTCAGGGAACCAGCGGTAGTCCTCTTCGGTCGGGTGTTCACACATGCGGCGGATATCCCGGTACATGGCAAAACCCAGGGTGTAGGGGTTGATGCCATTGTAGTAGGGGCTGTCGAAGCCGGGTTGATAGACCACGCTGGTGTGGGACGTCAAAAACTCCATCATGAAGCCGTCGGTCACCAGGCCTTCGTCATACAGGTCGTTCATCAGGGTGTAATGCCAGAACGTGGCCCAACCCTCGTTCATCACCTGAGTCTGACGTTGCGGGTAGAAATACTGAGCGATCTTGCGCACGATCCGCACGATTTCCCGCTGCCATGGCTCCAGCAGCGGTGCGTGTTTTTCGATGAAGTAGAGGATATTTTCCTGAGGTTCGGCGGGGAAGCGCGCGTTGTCCTTGTCGCTGTACTTGTCCGCACCTTTTGGAATGGTCCGCCACAGATCGTTGATCTGTTTCTGCAAATGCTCTTCCCGATCCTTTTGCCGGCGACGTTCTTCTTCGGCGGAAATCGGATAGGGGCGTTTGTAGCGATCGACCCCGTAGTTCATCAGGGCGTGGCAGGAATCCAGCAGGTCTTCGACCGCGTCGATACCGTGGCGCTCTTCGCACTGCATGATGTATTGCTTGGCGAAGACCAGGTAATCGATGATCGAACTGGCGTCAGTCCAGGTGCGGAACAGGTAGTTGCCTTTGAAAAAGCTGTTATGCCCGTAGCAGGCATGGGCGACGACCAAAGCCTGCATGCAGATGGTGTTTTCTTCCATCAAATAGGCGATGCACGGGTCCGAGTTGATCACGATTTCGTACGCCAGCCCCATCTGGCCGCGAGAGTAGGATTTCTCGGTGCTGAGGAAGTGTTTGCCGTAGGACCAATGGTGATAACCCAGGGGCATGCCGACGGAGGCGTAGGCGTCCATCATCTGCTCGGCGGTGATCACTTCAATCTGGTTGGGGTAAGTATCGAGCGCGTAGCGAGCCGCCAGACGACTGATTTCTTTGTCGTAGGCCTGAATCAGCTCGAACGTCCATTCGGAGCCGGTGGAAATGGGTTGGCGCTTCTGCTCTTTGGCGGTCATGTCACTAACCTGCGCTGGAAGAGTTCACGGAAGACCGGATAGATATCCCCGGCCGAGACCAGTTGTTGCTGGGCAAAAGTGTCAGAGAAGGCTTCGGCGATGCGTTCGTACTCGAACCACAAGGCCTGGTGTTCGCGCGGGGTGATCTCAACGTAAGTGTAGTACTGCACGAACGGCATGATCTGGTTGATCAGAATGTCGCGGCAGATTGGCGAATCGTCGTTCCAGTTATCGCCGTCGGAGGCCTGGGCGGCATAGATATTCCACTCATTGCTCGGATAGCGTTCGGCCATGATCTCCTGCATCAGTTTCAAGGCGCTGGAAACGATGGTGCCGCCGGTTTCGCGAGAATAGAAAAACTCCTCTTCGTCCACTTCCCTGGCACTGGTGTGGTGGCGGATGAACACGACGTCGATCTTGTCGTAGTTACGCTTGAGAAACAGGTACAGCAGGATAAAGAAACGCTTGGCGATGTCCTTGGTCGCTTGGGTCATGGAGCCGGACACGTCCATCAGGCAGAACATCACTGCTTTGGAGCTGGGGTTGGGTTGCTTGATGAGCAGGTTGTACTTGAGGTCGAAGGTATCGAGGAACGGTACGCGATGAATGCGCGCGCTGAGTTTTTCGATTTCTGCTTCGATTTTCTGAATATCGCCGAAGTTGTCCGGTTCATCCCGCTTCAATCGCAGCAGTTCTTCTTTGGCTTCGCGTAATTTTGCCCGGCTGCTGCCAGACAGGGCGATTCGCCGTGCATGGGCCGAGCGCAAGGTGCGGATGATGTTGATCCGCGACGGATTGCCCTCGTTACTGATCCCGGCACGAACGGTCTTGAAGGTGTCGGTGCCAGTCAGGTTGCGCTTGACCAGGTTCGGCAGCTCAAGGTCCTCGAACATGAATTCAAGGAATTCCTCCTGGGTGATCTGGAAGACGAACTCGTCCATCCCTTCGCCCGAGTTGCCGGCCTTGCCGGGGCCTCTGCCGCCGCCACCTCCGGGCGGGCGGGCAATGTGCTCGCCGCTGGTGAACTCCTTGTTGCCCGGGTGCACGACGGTCTGCTTGCCACCGCGACCGTGGTGAAGCACCGGCTCGTCAATGTCGCGGCCGGGGATGCTGATCTGTTCGCCGTGTTCCATATCGGTAATGGAGCGCCGGCTGACCGCCTCTTCGACAGCCTTTTTGATGTGATCACGGTAGCGCCGCAGAAACCGCTGACGGTTCACCGTGCTCTTGTTCTTGCCATTGAGACGTCGGTCGATCACATAGCTCATGACTGCTCCTTAGAAGCTGTCCTGAAAGGGGCGAGCGGTTATGCAGCATCGACGGTGCCAAGGGATGTTCACGCTCCCCCAAGCGCTTTTGGACGCTGCCTGAACCTCGCTACCGACTTTCGAACACCTCCCAGAAGTCTGTGTAACAGAAAATGAGTACACAGGCCTCTGGCTGACGACAACCGGTCTGACCGGCAGCGGGTTATTGTGATTTTCTGACCCGCAGGTACCACTCGGACAGCAGTCGAACCTGTTTGTCGGTGTAACCCCGCTCGACCATCCGTGTGACGAAGTCGTTGTGCTTCTGCTGGTCCTCTTTGCTGGCCTTGGCGTTGAAGCTGATGACGGGCAGGAGGTCCTCGGTGTTGGAGAACATTTTCTTCTCGATGACCACCCGCAGTTTTTCGTAGCTGAGCCAGGTCGGGTTCTTGCCGTTGTTATTGGCCCGGGCGCGCAGTACGAAGTTGACGATTTCATTGCGGAAATCCTTCGGATTGCTGATTCCGGCCGGTTTTTCGATTTTCTCCAGTTCTTCGTTCAGCGCTACGCGGTTGAGGATCTCGCCGGTTTCCGGGTCGCGGTATTCCTGGTCCTGGATCCAGAAGTCGGCGTACAGCACATAGCGATCGAAGATGTTCTGGCCATACTCGCTGTAAGACTCGAGGTAGGCGGTCTGGATTTCCTTGCCGATGAACTCGATATAACGCGGTGCCAGGTACTCCTTGAGGAAGCGCAGATAGCGTTCGCGGGTTTCCGCCTGGAATTGTTCCTGTTCGATCTGTTGTTCCAGCACGTAAAGCAAGTGCACCGGGTTGGCAGCAATTTCGTGCGGATCAAAGTTGAACACTTTCGACAGGATCTTGAACGCGAAGCGGGTCGACAAGCCGTTCATGCCTTCGTCGACACCCGCGTTGTCGCGGTATTCCTGGATCGACTTGGCCTTCGGATCGGTGTCCTTGAGGTTTTCGCCGTCATACACGCGCATCTTGGAGTAGATGTTGGAGTTTTCCGGCTCTTTCAGTCGCGAGAGTACGGTGAACTGGGCAAGCATCTTCAGGGTGTCAGGCGCGCAGTGAGCCTTGGCCAGGGAACTGTTGAACAAGAGCTTGTCGTAGATCTTCACTTCGTCGCTGACCCGCAGGCAGTACGGCACTTTGACGATGTAGATCCGGTCGATGAAGGCTTCGTTGTTCTTGTTGTTGCGGAAGGTGTGCCATTCCGATTCGTTGGAGTGGGCCAGCAGGATCCCGGTAAACGGAATTGCCCCCAGACCTTCGGTACTGTTGTAGTTGCCTTCCTGAGTGGCGGTCAGCAGTGGGTGAAGCACCTTGATCGGTGCCTTGAACATTTCGACGAATTCCATCAGGCCCTGGTTGGCCCGGCACAGTGCGCCCGAGTAGCTGTAGGCGTCGGCATCGTTCTGCGGGAACTCTTCGAGTTTGCGGATATCGACCTTGCCCACCAGCGCCGAGATGTCCTGGTTGTTTTCATCTCCCGGCTCGGTTTTGGCCACTGCGATCTGGTTGAGGATCGACGGATACAGCTTCACCACACGGAACTGGCTGATGTCGCCGCCGAATTCGGCGAGGCGTTTGGTAGCCCATGGCGACATGATGGTGTTGAGGTAGCGCCGTGGAATGCCGAAGTCTTCCTCGAGGATCGCGCCATCTTCAGTGGCGTTGAACAGACCCAGAGGTGATTCGAATACCGGCGAGCCCTTGATCGCGTAGAAGGGCACTTTCTCGATCAGCTGTTTCAGCTTCTCGGCCAGGGACGATTTACCGCCACCCACAGGGCCGAGCAAATAGAGAATCTGTTTCTTCTCTTCCAGGCCCTGAGCGGCATGGCGGAAATACGACACGATCTGGTCAATGCATTCTTCCATCCCGTGGAAGTCTTCAAAGGCCGGATAGCGGCGGATTACCTTGTTGGAAAAGATTCGCGACAGCCTCGAGTTGGCCGAGGTGTCGAGGAGCTCCGGTTCACCGATGGCCAGTAACAGACGCTCGGCGGCGGAGGCGTAGGCGCTACGGTCGCTTTTGCACAGCTCAAGATACTCTTGCAGCGAGAGTTCTTCCTGGCGTGTGGACTCGAAGCGTTGTTGGAAGTGGCTAAAGATACTCATGACGTCACCTCGCTCGATACGTGGAGCCGACGCCGGATCATTCAGTCGATGCTGGCAGCGACCGAATATGCAGTCGCTGTTTACCCCCCAGAACTCTTTCGAAGCTGACTACCCCGAAAGCTACTCCCGATGACCCGCGCGCCGGTGTACCGGCTCTCCCCTGTTTTGGATGGCCTGCGCTTAAGGATAGTTGGGAATTCGGGAGGTAAAGGCGAGATACGTAATTAGTTGTGGCAGACCGTTCGTCTGCCACCGCGCGAGCCCGCGGGGACCGGGGCTTGCGCGTTACAAAAAAATTATTCGCAAGTGCCTTGCGCCGTTTCCGAAGGGTAAGTCGTACGCCACAGCTCAAAACCGCCATCCATGCTGTAGACGTCGGAGAAGCCCTGACTAATGAGGTACGCAGCGGCGCTCTGGCTGGAATTGCCGTGGTAGCAGACGACCACGGTCGGTGCGTCGAGGTCGGCAGCGCGGATGAAATCCGAGATGGAGTGGTTATCCAGATGCTTCGAGCCGGCGATGTGCAGTGCGGCAAAGGTCGCTGGGTCGCGAACATCGACCACCACCGCGCCTAGTTCGCGCAGGGCCTGGGCCTGTTCCGGGGGGATACGTTTGAATTCGCTCATTGCGGGCTCCTGTGGCTCGGCTGAAAGCGCAGTCTAGCGCGGGGCGCTTGCTGACGATGGTTCGGGGATAAGTGCGGCGACTGGCGGCAGGGCAAGGCCATGCTCGTCGCATTTGCAAGACAGGCGTTCACCGCTGTCGACATTCATGAGGGTCAGTGCGCCACCCCAGACACAACCGGTGTCGAGGGCCGAGATGCCCGGCTCATTGCATCGGCCTTCCAGAGCGGCCCAGTGGCCGAAGATGATCTTCAGGCCCTTGGTCTTGCGCTCTTTGTGCTGAAACCAGGGTTTGTAGCCCGGTGGCGCATTGTCGAGGCCTTCCTTGCTTTTGAGGTCAAGCTTGCCCTCGGCGGTACAAAACCGCATGCGGGTGAAATAGTTGGTGATCACCCGCAGGCGTGTCACGCCTTTGAGGTCGTTGTCCCATTTCGCCGGATCGTTGCCGTACATGCCATCGAGGTAGGGCGGCAACAGGTTGTCATCGCGCAATGCAGTCTCGACTTCGGCGGCATACTTCAAGGCCTTGCGCAGTGACCACTGGGGCGGAATGCCAGCATGTACCAGGGCGACATCGCGCTGTTCGTCGTAATGCATGAGCTTTTGCTGACGCAGCCACTCCAGCAGTTCCGCGCAATCGGGCGCCGCGAGAATCTCGAGCAGGGTGTCGGACTTCTTCAAGCGTTCGATGTTTTTCCCTGCCGCCAGCAAGTGCAGGTCGTGGTTGCCGAGCACGCATACCAGCGATTCGCGGATGCTATGGAGGAAGCGCAAGGTTTCCAGGGACTGCGGCCCACGGTTGACCAGGTCGCCTACCAGCCACAGACGATCCCGTGTCGGGTCGAAGGCGACCTGCTTGAGCAGGCATTGCAATGCTTGAAGGCAGCCTTGCAGATCGCCGATGGCGTACGTTGCCATCAGTGCAGGGCTCCGGGCACCGCCAGGCGGAATGGGGCGATGATGGCGTCGAAGTGTTTGCCGTCGTCGGCAACCATTTCATAAGTGCCCTGCATCGTGCCGACCTTGGAGGTCATGACGGTGCCGCTGCTGTAGGTGTGGCTCTCGCCCACCTCGATTAATGGTTGCTGGCCAACAACGCCGGCGCCGCGAACCTCCTCGACATGCCCGTCACCGTCGGTGATCACCCAGTGCCGCGACAACAGCTTGGCCGGTAGCTCGCCATTGTTGTGCACGGTGATGGTGTAGGCGAAGGCAAAGCGGTTTTGCTCGGGTTGCGATTGTTCTGCCAGATAGCGGGTGACGACGCTGACGTCGACCTGGTAACGAGGATCGGACATGCAAGAGGCCTTAAACGAAGCGGAACGCGGGGCGTAGCTGATGGAGATCAGTCTAGGCCAAGTATCGGGTAGTAAACCAGACATGAAGGCTGGTGTCCTACCCGATAACGCTCATAGCCTGTCAGTCGGCGTCGGGCTTCTGTAGGACTTGTTCGCTGAGCTTGTCGGCCAGGCGCACGAAGGCGGCCAGGTCGAGTTGTTCGGGGCGCAGGCTGCCATCAACGCCGGCGGCTTCGATTTCAGCGTTGCTCAGCAGCAGCTTGAGGGTGTTGCGCAGGGTCTTGCGGCGCTGGTTGAAAGCTTCGCGAACGACGCGCTCCAACAGCTTGTGATCTTTTGCCGGGTGCGGAAGTACCGCGTGAGGCACCAGGCGCACGATCGCCGAATCGACTTTGGGCGGCGGATTGAACGCGCCCGGGCCAACGTTGAACAGATGTTCAACCCGGCAGTGATACTGAACCATGATCGACAAGCGACCCCAGTCACCGCCACCAGGGCCTGCTGCCAGGCGCTCGACCACTTCCTTTTGCAGCATGAAATGCATGTCGCGAATCAGGCTGGCGTTATGCAGAAGGTGAAAAATCAGCGGCGTAGAGATGTTGTACGGCAGGTTGCCGACCACCCGCAGGCTGTTCGGCGCGGCGTTCAGGCTGGTGAAGTCGAACTTCAGCGCGTCGCCCTGATGCAGGTTGAAATTGCTCTTGCCGGCGAACTGCTGGTTAAGGATCGGGATCAGATCCTTGTCCAGTTCCACCACGTCCAACTGGGCGCCGCTGTTCAGCAGGCCTTGAGTCAGCGCACCCTGGCCAGGGCCGATTTCCAGTAGACGGTCTTCGGGCTTGGCGTGGATGGCGCGCAGGATGCGGTCGATAACGCCGGCATCGTGCAGGAAGTTCTGGCCGAAGCGCTTGCGCGCACGGTGTTGGTAATGCTCGGTCATAAACGGGTCTCGGCCATCTGGTAGGCGGTTTCCAGGGCGACTTGCAGGCTGCCGGTATCGATTTTGCCGCTGCCGGCCAGGTCCAGGGCAGTGCCGTGGTCGACCGATGTGCGGATGATCGGCAAGCCGAGGGTCACGTTGACTGCCGCACCGAAGCCTTTGTACTTCAGCACAGGCAGGCCCTGGTCGTGGTACATCGCCAGCACTGCATCACAGTGCTCCAGATACTTGGGGGTAAACAGAGTGTCGGCGGGCAGGGGGCCACGAAGGTCCATTCCTTCGCCGCGCAGGCGCTCTAATGTAGGTTCGATAATGTCGATTTCTTCATGGCCCAGGTGTCCGCCTTCGCCAGCATGGGGGTTGAGCCCACACACGAGGATGCGTGGCTGGGCAATGCCGAATTTTTCTTGTAGATCGGCGTGCAGAATTCGCGTGACCCGTTCCAGACGCTCCGGCGTGATCGCATCGGCAATCTCGCGAAGAGGCAGGTGAGTGGTGACCAGCGCCACGCGCAATCCGCGAGTAGCGAGCATCATCACCACTTGTGCGGTATGGGTCAGGTCGGCGAGAAACTCTGTGTGCCCGGAAAAGGCGATCCCGGATTCATTGATCACGCCCTTGTGCACAGGGGCTGTGATCATGCCGGCAAAATGCCCGTCCAGGCAGCCTTGGCCAGCTCGAGTCAGGGTTTCGAGAACGAAAGCCGCGTTGGCCTTGTCCAGTTGCCCGGCAGTGACCTTGGCGTTGAGCGGTGTATCCCAGACATACAGGCTGTTGGCTGGCGCGGGTACATCCGGCCAGCTGCCCGGGTTTACCGGCAGCAAATCGACAACCACACCCAGCTGCACGGCCCGCTCAAGGAGCAGGTCGCGGTTGGTAATGGCAATCAGGGGATGTGGCTGGGCTTGCGAGGCGAGCAGCAGGCACAGGTCAGGACCTATGCCGGCCGGTTCGCCGGGTGTCAGCGCGAAACGTTTGGGTTTCACTGCGCTGCCTGGTCTGCACCAGGGAGTTTGATCTCTACGTACGCTTCGTCACGGATCTGACGCAGCCAGGTTTGCAGCTCTTCGTCATATTTGCGGTTACGCAATACGGTCATTGCTTGCTGCTCGCGGGCCTGGGTGGTGCTGTCAGTGGCACGACGGCCAAGGACTTCCAGAACATGCCAGCCATATTGGGTCTGGAACGGCTTGGACAGCTGACCTTGTGGGGTCTTGGCCATCACTTCGCGGAACTCGGGAACCAGTGCATTCGGGTCGATCCAGTTCAGGTCGCCACCGTTGAGGGCGGAACCCGGATCTTCCGAGAAGCTTTTCGCCAGTTCGCCGAAATCTTCGCCCGCTTCGATTCGGGTGTAGAGGGACTCAGCGAGGGCTTTGGTTTTTGCTTCGTCGCGGATCGGACTCGGTTTGACCAGGATATGACGCACGTGCACTTCATCGCGTGTCTGGGTCTCACCGCCACGCTTGTCGAGGATCTTCAGGATGATGAAGCCGCCCGGTGTGCGCATCGGTTGAGTGATGTCGCCGACAGTCATGGTGCTAAGCATGCGATCGAACGGAGGTGGCAGTTGACCGGCTTTACGCCAGCCCATGTCGCCACCTTCCAGTGCGGTTTCGCTGGCGGATTTGGCGATTGCCAACTGACCGAAGTCAGCGCCTTGCTTGAGCTGCTGGTAAACCGCGTCGGCTTGTTTGGCGGCATTCTGAATGGCGTCGGAGTTAGCGCTTTCCGGCGTAGGAATCAGGATGTTGGCCAAGCGGAACTCTTCGGACAACTGCATTTTGCCAAGGTCGGAAGCGAGGAAGTTCTTCACTTCCTGTTCGGAAACCTGGATGCGCTCGGCCACACGACGCTGACGCACACGGCTGATGACCATCTCGCGACGAATCTGGTCGCGGGCGTCTTCATAAGACAGACCATCGCGAGTCAGGGCGGTGCGGAATTGATCCACAGACATGTTGTTGCGCTGGGCAATGGTGCCGACAGCCTGGTTCAGCTCTTCATCGGTAATGCGGATGCCGGAACGTTCGCCGATCTGCAGTTGCAGGTTTTCGACGATCAGGCGCTCAAGCACCTGCTGGTCCAGCACGCCGGCCGGCGGCACGGCTGAACCGCGCTTGGCGATGGTTTGCTGAACTTCATGGACGCGTTGGTCCAGTTGGCTCTGCATGACCACGTCGTTGTCGACAATGGCCACCACTTTATCGATGGACTGTACCGCGGCGTTCGCCGCGGTACCCAGGAACAGCGCGCCCAGCATCAGCGGGCGCAGACAATCAGAAAGCTTGGTCTTCACGTTCACGATAACCTTGGATGCCTTTGTCGAGGAAGCTCTCTACTTTGGCGCCGGTGAGGCCGCCGAGTCCCTTCAGAACAATTTGTAGGAAGATGCCGTGGTCGCCTTTTTCGTTTTCCGGGGCGTTCTGACTGAACTCGTCATACGAAACCCAGTAACGGTTGATCAGGCGCAGTTTCCAGCAGCAGTTGTCGTACTCGAAACCACCGAAAGCTTCCAGGGTACGGTTGCGGTTGTAGTCATACTGCCAGCGGCTGATGGCGTTCCATTGCGGCACGATCGGCCAGATCACCGAGAAGTCGTGCTGCTGAATCTTGTAGTAGTCCTTCACGTAGCCAGGAGTGCCCGGGGTGCCGTAGTCACCACCGCCCACTTGCCACTTACCGGTGTTCTGGTCGTAACGGACCTGGTCATTACGATAGCGATAGCCAGCGTTGATGACCTTGTTCGGGTTGTCTTCAGGCTGGTAGTGGAACATTGCGCTGCCCGAGCGCGGGCTGCGGCTGTCCGGGTCCCAGTTGTAATCGGCCGTGGTGCGCCAATCGCGGTTCCAGCGATATTCGTATTCCAGCGCGTATGGCGAGACATTAGCCTGCGCGTCGTCGCGGGTTTTTGCATCGATGCCCGGCAACTGAACTTCACGATCCTTGAAGTACACGGCCTGGCCAACGCTGATGCGTTGGCGTTCGAAGCCATTGTCTTCGATCCAGCGGTTGGTTATGCCCAGAGACAGTTTGTTCTCGTCGCCGACGCGGTCGGAGCCGGAGAAGCGGTTGTCACGGAACAGCGACGCGTAGTTGAAGGTGTATTCGCTGGTGTCGAATACCGGAATGTCTTCCTGGTCCGTTTCAGGTACGTACAGGTAGAACAGGCGCGGTTCGAGGGTCTGGCGATAGTTCTTGCCGAACCATTGGGTGTTGCGATCGAAGTACAGGCCGCTGTCGATGCTTGCAATCGGCACGCCACGGTTCTGGCTGCTGCTGAAGGTACCGTTGAGCTTTTGCTGCTCCGCGGTTTGCGCGTCAATCTGGCTTTTGCCGGTACCGTCTAGGTCCAGTTGGTACTGGGTGTATTGGTACTTGAGCGATGGCTTCACGAAGCCATAAGTCCAGTCCAAAGGCAGGCTGACACCCGGTTTGAGATTCAAACGGTCGCCGTTGGCACGTGCCAGGCCTTGAACGTTGTTATCAAGGCGCGGTTCAGCGGTGCCATCTTCGTTTACGAACTCACCGTCCTTCAAGTCACGGTCAAACCGTACGACTTCTGTCTCGTAGTCGAAGTTCAGTCCGCCAGGGTGAGTCGGCAACTGACCGTTGAAAGTGATCTGCGGCAAGCGATCGTACGGAGTAATCTCCGAAACGGTCGCGAGCTGATAAGCCTGTGCATTCAAGCGAGCGGTGTAGCTGTCGCCACGATAGGTGACAGAACCCTGCTGATTCACGAAGTCAGCGCTTTTTACCCCGATCTGATCTGTTTCCAGATCCTGGAAGTAATACGGATCGCTGATCTTGGTGTAATCGACTTGTGTCAGAACGCGCGAGTCGAGACCGCCCTTGTGCTGCCAGTTATACATGTAGCGGTTTTTCTGGTAGTCGGTCTGCTTGCTGCGATCAGTGTCTTCGTCGTTGAGGTACGCGGCGCCGAACTGACCTTCGCTGGACGGGGTCAGGTAACGGAATTCGCCTTCCATCAACAAGCCGTGCTTGCTCATGTAGCGCGGGTACAACGTGGCATCGTAGTTCGGTGCCAGGTTGAAGTAATACGGTGTGACCAGCAGGAAGCCGGTATCGGTGCCAGTGCCGATGGTCGGCGGCAGGAAACCGGACTGGCGACGGTCATCGATCGGGAAATAGATGTACGGCGTGTACAGAACCGGAATGTCCTTGACCCGCAGCGTCACGTTGGTCGCGGTACCGAAACCGGTGGCCGGGTTCAAGGTGATGTTGTTGCCCTTGAGCTGCCAGGCGTTGCTGTCCGGTTCGCACGTGGTGTACGTACCATCCTTGAGGCGGATGATCGCGTTTTCGGCACGCTTGGCGTACAGCGCATTACCGCGGATACGGGATTTATGCATCACGTATTCGGCGTTGTCGACCTTGGCTTCACCGGTGTCGAGCTGCACGTCGGCGTGGTCGCCCACGATCAGGGCGCCGTTGTCGCGAACACGGACGTTGCCACTCAGTTCGCCACGGCTCTCGGCCTGGTAGAGGTTCGCTTCGTCGGCTTCGACCTGCATGCTGCCTTGACGCATGACCACGTCACCCGCCAGGGTCGCGACCTGCTCATCCTGCTTATAACGAGAGGCTTTGGCGCCGAGAAAGGTCGGAGCGTCACTTTTATTCGTCTTGTCATTCATGCCAGGACGAATCGGTTCGATATAGGAACCAGCGCAGTAAGGACCGGTTTCGGCCAATTGCGCTGCAGTGAGCTTCTCGCGTGGAACCCAATCGAGGTGACTGTAGTCTTCGCTACGCGACTTCAGGCCACGGCCCTTGGATTCGGTCACCAGCACAGGCTTGGCGCCGGTGTCTTGACTAAAACCGCTGTCAGCCGGAGTCTCGCCGCTCGTGCTTACCGCCGCACTGCCGTCATGGACGGGGCGAGGTGGCAGCGCAGCTGCTGGAGATTTTGGCGCACAGTTCCAGGCACCCGAAGCAGAGACTGAGCAGTCATACTGTTCCGCGGCAACCACGAACGAAGTGGCTAGAGGTTGCAGGGCCAGCAGACTGCCGGTAACCAACAACGGAAATTTTTTACGAAACGCGGGGGATTTCAATGCCATCTTATTAGTCCGGGCTTCCTGCGTGCCATCTGCCCGCGGTGTGGGCCGCACGCCTCTCGATGGTCTGAAAAAGATGCTGGATAATAAAGCATGACCCGCTTGACGGCTAGCGCCGTCGGAGACCCTTGCAATGCCTGACCAAGATGTACGTTTGCAACACCTGAAAGTTTGGCTCGATGAGCAATTGGCTGCCCTCTTTGCAGAACAGGGTTGGGGTGCCGTACCCCCGGCCACGTTGATCGCGGCCAGTAGCGATGCGAGTTTTCGACGTTATTTTCGCTGGGAAGGCGAGGGCAGAAGCTTCGTCGTGATGGACGCGCCACCGCCCCAGGAAAACTGTAAACCCTTCGTGGATATCGCTTTTTTGCTGGCGAAATCCGGAATAAATGTTCCGAAAATTTATGCCGAAGACCTCGAACGTGGTTTTCTTTTGCTCAATGACCTGGGCAACAAGACTTACCTTGACGTGATCGACAGCGAAAATGCCGACGATTTGTTCAAGGATGCCCTGCAAGCGCTGCTGGCTTTTCAGCAGTTGCCGATGGTTGCACCGTTGCCAAGTTATGACGTGGCGCTGCTGCGACGCGAGCTGGAATTGTTCCCTGAGTGGTACGTGAAGCGCGAGTTGGGCATCGAGTTCGACTCGGCGCAGCAAATGCTCTGGCAGAACGTGACCGAGCTATTGATCGACAGCGCACTGGCCCAGCCTAAAGTGCTGGTGCACCGCGATTACATGCCGCGCAACCTGATGCTCAGCGAGCCAAATCCCGGCGTGCTGGATTTCCAGGACGCCGTCTATGGCCCCGTGACCTACGACGTGACCTGCCTGTTCAAGGATGCGTTCCTCAGCTGGCCCGAGGAGCGTGTGCGCGGCTGGCTGGAAGTTTACTGGCAGCAAGCGGGTGATCTCGGGATCCCGGTTCAGCCCGACTTCGAAGAGTTCCTGCGTGCCAGCGACCTGATGGGCGTGCAGCGGCACCTGAAAGTGATCGGCATCTTTGCCCGCATCTGCCACCGTGACGGAAAGCCACGCTATCTCGGCGATGTGCCACGCTTCTTTGCTTATATAGACGCCGTGATCGCCCGCCGTCCTGAACTGGCCGAGCTGGATGTGTTGCTGCTGAGTCTGCGTGCTGGAGCGAATGCATGAAGGCAATGATTCTGGCAGCAGGCAAAGGCGAGCGCATGCGCCCGCTGACCCTGACCACGCCGAAACCGCTGGTTCGCGCGGGCGGTATACCGTTGATCGAGTATCACTTGAAAGCCTTGGCGGTGGCGGGGTTTACCGAGGTGGTGATCAACCATGCCTGGCTCGGCCAACTGATCGAAAACTACCTGGGTGATGGCTCGCAATACGGCGTACGTATTCAGTACTCGCCGGAAGGTGAGCCACTGGAAACCGGAGGCGGGATTTTCCGTGCGCTGCCGTTGCTGGGTGACGAGGCCTTTATGGTGGTCAACGGTGACATCTGGACCGACTACGACTTCAGCGTGTTGCACCAACCCATCACCGGGCTGGCGCATTTGGTGTTGGCGGATAACCCGGCCCATCATCCGGCCGGCGATTTCAGCCTGATCGACGGGCAAGTACGCGACGGTCAGCCAGATACTGCAACCCTGACCTACAGCGGCATCGCGGTCCTGCACCCGCAGCTGTTCGACGGTTGCTCTGCCGGGGCGTTCAAGCTTGCACCGCTGCTGCGCAAGGCCATGGCCGATGGACACGTCACCGGCGAGCACTTGAATGGACATTGGGTGGATGTTGGCACTCACGAACGTCTGGCTGAAGTCGAAACCCTGTTAGAAGCGAGACGCTGACATGTTGTGGCCAGGGACTCTGATTGGAGCCGGAGCGGGCTTTTACATCGCCAGCATTCCGGGGGCCATGCTTGGCGCCTTGTTGGGGCAGGTGCTGGACCGGCACTTGCACTTGCAGAGCTGGGCGCACTTGCGAGAAAAGCTCGGTGGCCGCTCGGTGCTGCGCAACGATGAACTGCTGTTTGTGTTGTTGGGGCGGCTGGCCAAGTGCGATGGACGGGTGGTGGAAGGCCACATCCAGCAGGCCCGTCAGGAAATGCGTTCGCTGGAAATGACCGAGTCGGCCCAGCGTCGGGCCATTGCCGCGTTCAATCGTGGCAAGTCGGGAGATGACCGGTTGCGCGGTTATTTGCGCCGCTTGAGCGCTCAGCCCCATGCGGCCGAAGGCGTCTTGCGCGCCTGTTGGCGGATGATTTGGGCTGATGGCCGCGCCGGTAGCGCTGAGCGAGAGCTGATCAGACAGTGGGGTAAATGGCTGGGCTGGACGTCACGACAGGTGCAGGCGCTGTCGGCCGATTACGAGCAGCACAAGTTTGCACAGGCCAGCAGCGCGCTGACCTATCAAGATGCTCTGCGGCTTTTGGGCGTTTCGGCGACCAGCGAGCCGGCGCAAATCAAGCGTGCTTATCGACGCCTGCTGAGTCGCCATCACCCGGACAAGATCGCCGGCAGCGGTGCGACGGCGCTGCAGGTGCGTGAAGCCACAGACAAGACTCGCGAACTGCATAGCGCCTACACATTGATTCGCGAGCGGCGGGATTTTCGGTAGCGGCCCGGAAGATCAAAAGATCGCAGCCTGCGGCAGCTCCTACACCGGGTTATGCGTACACCTGTAGGAGCTGCCGCAGGCTGCGATCTTTTGCTTTTGCTTAATTCGCGTTCTGCGGACTCAACCAGCCCCGCACCCGACGGAACAGCTGCTCTTGCTCAGCCTTGGAATTACCCGGCAAAGCCTTGAGCGAGACCTGACTGAACCCCGAAGTCTTCAAACGTTTGCTGGCTTGCAAGCGTTCCAGCGCCAGGTTGCGATCCAGCGGCTTGTCCATATAGAAGATGTCTGCGGTGGGCAGCTTCAGGCTCGGTGTCAGTTCGGCCAGCTCTGGTTTGGCTTTCGCCGGCATCTGAGCGGCGACCATCACAAACTTCTCCACTTGCGAGGGCTGCTTTTCGCTCAGGTAGCGCGCGGCCCAGTAAGCGCCAGTGCCATGCCCCAGAACGACAATGCTGCGAGCGCGTTGCTGTTCGGCGTAGGCGATGGCGGCGTCGATGCGGGCGAAGATTCGTTCGGCGTCGGCTTTGGCCTGTTCCTCGGTGGTTTCGGCGATCGCCTTGTCCGCCACCTCCGCTTCACCGCCCGCCGCTTGTTCGATGGGCGCGGCGGTGGTCGAGTCTTTGCTGCCGGTGTCAGGGGCTTTGGGTGTGGGTGCCACTTCTACGATACGCGGCGCAATGGCATCGCTTTGCAGGTCCGGCAAGGTGATACTCAGGCTGCTCCATTCGGCGTCCGGCAATTTACGTCGCAATGGACCGATTGCTTGCGGCCAGTCAACGGTTTCGCCGGCGCCCGGGATGATAATCACCGCGCCTTTGGGTTCGCCGGTATTGGCCGGTTTCCACAAGGCCAGAAACGTGTCGCTGCCCGCTTGCAGTTGCTGCTGTTCCTGAGCCGGGATCTGTCGCTCAAGTGCAGACGCTTCTTCCTGACTACGCTCAAGCAGCGGCTGGCGCTCGACCGGTTTTTCTTCGGCGGGTGTTCCCGTAGTGGCAGGCGCCGGGTCGGCGGCCTCGACGGAAAAGGCACAAGGCAGGATCAGCGACAGGCACAATGCTGGCAGTGCCAGGCGGTAGACAGGGGGCATCGGATATTCCAGGCCAGAAGTTATTCCGGCAGCCTAATGGGTTGGTCAGTATTTGTCAGTGTGTGAGATTTCGATGATGCGTTTTCGCTGCCTGTGGGTTATCGGCTGTTTGTGGTTTCCCTTGATGGGCTGGGCGGCTCCCGCGCCACCGGTGCACGTCGCGCAATTGTCCGCGGGCCAGCAGCAATGGCTGGCGCAACATGGCGAATTGCGCGTAGGGCTGGTGTTGCAGGTGCCCTACGCCCAATACGATCGCCGCTTGCAGCGTTTGTCCGGGGTCAATGTCGAACTGATGAAGTGGCTGGCCAAGGCGCTCAAAGTCGAGCTGAGCTGGCGCAACTTTCCTGACCTGACGCAACTGGAAGCCGCCGCGCGCGAGGGTGAGATCGACATCGCTCCGGGGCTGACCCAAACCCCCGGTGGCCTGCGGCTCTGGCAGTTTTCCGACCCGTATATGCGGGTGCCGCAACTGGTGGTCAGCGACCAGAAAAGCACCGGCGTGGTGGAGCTGGAAAAACTCGACAGCCAGACCCGCGTCGCCGTGCGCATGCCCGGCGCCACCGCCGATTACCTGCGCAGCAATTACCCGCACCTGAACCTTCAAGGCGTACCGATCGAGCGTCAGGCACTGCAACTGTTATTGAGTCAGCAGGCCAGTTATGCCGTGGTCGACGAAGCGCAGCTGGGGCGTTTGTCCGTCGAACCTGAGTTCGCCGGGCTGGTGGTGGTCGGGGATATCGGCCTGCCGCAACTGTTGCGGGTGGCCACGCGCCGGGACTGGCCGGAACTGGCCGGCATCGTCGAAAGCGCGCTGCGGGCGATCCCGGCCAAGGACCTGGAGCAACTGCACAACCAATGGCTGCAACCCAAATACCCGAGGCTGACCGAGTCCCCGGGGTTCTGGCAAAACCTCTGCCTGCTGTTGGTGGTGTTGCTGCTCAGCAGCATGGCCATCGTGTTCTGGCAGCGTCGGCAGCAGCACAGTCTTGAGCATCGTTTGCGGGCCGCGCGCGAAGACATTGCGTTGCGTGCCGCCAGCGAAGAAGCCTTGAGCCTCACGCAGTTTTCCATCGACCAGAGCACCGTCGGTATCCTTTGGGTCAACTGGGACAGCCATGTGCGCTACGCCAATCGCGCGGCCGAAACCATGCTGGGTTATCCGGCGGGCGGGATCATTGATCGGCCGCTGATCGACTTCGAACCCGGCTTGCACATGGACCGCTGGCTGAACCTGTGGAAACGCGCCCGGGCCAGTGAGGACGGCCCGCAAAGTTTCGAAACCAATTGCGTGCGGGCGGATGGCAGCAATCTGCCGGCGGATGTTTCGCTGAGCTTTTTGCGGTTTCGTGACGGTGAATACCTGGTGGTTTACCTCAACGACGTCACCGAGCGCCGCCGTGCATTGGCCGCGTTGCAGGAAAGCGAAGCGCGCCTGCAAGGGATCGCCGCCAACGTTCCAGGACTGGTCTTTCGTCTGGAGCGGGCGCCGGTGACGGGGCAGATCGACTTTGCCTATATCAGTGAAGGCAGCGAGAGCCTGGTGGGTTACTCACCGGCCACCCTGGCGCATCGCGACAAAGGCCTGCGCAGCCTGGTGCACCCGGACGACAAGGCCAGTTATCACCAAACCCAGGACCATGCGCTGGATACCGACAGTGACTGGTCGTGGCAGGGACGGATTCTCACCCGTTCGGGCGAACAGCGCTGGGCCGAAATCAAGGCCATCACCCGCCGACTCGAAGACGGCGCCTATGTCTGGGACGGGATCGTCTGGGACATCAGCGAGAGCAAGCGCATCGAACTGGAACTGGCCAGCTCTCGCGAGCAGCTGCGTGAGTTGTCCGCACACCTGGAGAGCGTGCGGGAAGAGGAAAAAGCCCGTATCGCCCGGGAAGTTCACGACGAACTGGGTCAGATGCTCACGGTGCTGAAGCTGGAAACCTCCATGTGCGAACTGGCCTACGCCCAGCTCGACCCCGGTCTGAACGAACGCTTGAACAGCATGAAGCGACTGATCGCTCAGCTATTCCAACTGGTTCGCGATGTAGCCACGGCACTGCGGCCGCCGATTCTCGACGCCGGGATCGCCTCGGCCATCGAGTGGCAGGCTCGCCGATTCGAGGCGCGCACACAGATTCCGTGTCTGGTGCAGGTGCCGGAGAACCTGCCGGTGCTCAGTGATGCCAAGGCGATTGGCCTGTTCCGGATCCTTCAGGAAGCGCTGACCAATGTCATGCGCCATGCCCAGGCGCATACTGTCGAACTGACATTGGCGCTGGAAGGCGACGAGTTGTGTCTGACCGTCAGCGATGATGGCGTAGGATTTGTCCCCGCCACCGGTAGGTCAACCTCCTTCGGGGTGGTCGGCATGCGCGAGCGAGTGTTGATCATGGGCGGGCAGTTGTCGCTTGAGAGTGAACCGGGTGAAGGCACGACCCTGAGCGTGCGAGTGCCGCTGGATGAGGAGAAGTAAGTGATCCGTGTACTGGTAGCCGAAGACCACACCATCGTCCGCGAAGGCATCAAGCAATTGATCGGCCTGGCCAAGGATTTGCTGGTGGTAGGGGAGGCGAGTAATGGCGAGCAATTGCTCGAGACCTTGCGCCATGTTCCCTGCGAAGTGGTCTTGCTGGACATCTCCATGCCCGGGGTTAACGGGCTGGAGGCGATTCCGCGGATTCGTGCGCTGAACAATCCGCCGGCGATTCTGGTGTTGTCGATGCATGACGAAGCGCAAATGGCCGCTCGTGCGTTGAAGGTCGGCGCCGCGGGTTATGCGACCAAGGATAGCGATCCGGCACTGCTGCTGACGGCGATCCGCAAGGTCGCGGCGGGCGGGCGTTACATCGACCCGGACCTGGCCGACCGTATGGTCTTCGAAGTCGGCCTGACCGATTCGCGGCCGTTGCACTCGTTGTTGTCTGAGCGCGAATTCTCGGTGTTCGAACGCCTGGCCCAGGGCGCCAACGTCAACGACATCGCCCAGCAACTGGCCTTAAGCAGTAAAACCATCAGCACCCACAAGGCGCGGCTGATGCAGAAACTCAACATCACCTCCCTGGCGGAACTGGTGAAGTACGCGATGGAGCACAAACTCCTCTAAAGAACACCGCAGTCCCTGTGGGAGCGAGCTTGCTCGCGATGACGGCAGCACATTCAACATTTCTGTGACTGACCCGCCGCTATCGCGAGCAAGCTCGCTCCCACAGGGCCGTGGTGGCATGTCCATTTACGACATCCTGCAAAGCCGCTTTTGCCCGTTCTTGCGGCTTGCAGCTTCAAGATTGCCGCTGGCCCTATCCATCCCCGCCATCCTTGTAGGGCAATCCCTACCCCCAACCTTCCATCCGGCTGAGGCCATTCTCTCCTGCGCCCCGATTTGCGTGGTCGGCAGCGTCCACTAGGCTTAGTCCACAGCAGTCATCACAACAAAGGTGTGGGTATGAGCCAGGTCGATACAAACGCAGGGGCCAGCGATATTCTGGTCAGCTTTCGTGGAGTACAAAAAAGCTACGACGGCGAGAACCTGATCGTCAAAGACCTCAACCTGGAGATTCGCAAAGGCGAATTCCTCACCTTGCTCGGCCCGTCCGGCTCCGGCAAGACCACCAGCCTGATGATGCTCGCCGGTTTCGAAACGCCGACCGCAGGCGAAATCCAGCTGGCCGGGCGTTCCATCAACAACGTGCCGCCGCACAAACGCGACATCGGCATGGTGTTCCAGAACTACGCATTGTTCCCGCACATGACGGTGGCCGAGAACCTGGCGTTCCCGCTGACTGTGCGCGGCTTGAACAAGAGCGATGTCAGCGACAAGGTCAAAAAAGTCCTGAGCATGGTTCAGCTCGACACCTTCGCCCAGCGTTACCCGGCGCAACTGTCCGGTGGTCAGCAACAGCGTGTGGCCCTGGCCCGCGCGTTGGTGTTCGAACCGCAACTGGTGCTGATGGACGAACCCCTCGGCGCACTGGACAAACAGCTGCGTGAACACATGCAGATGGAAATCAAGCACCTGCACCAGCGCCTCGGCGTGACCGTGGTCTACGTGACCCACGACCAGGGCGAAGCCCTGACCATGTCCGATCGCGTGGCCGTGTTCCACCAGGGCGAAATCCAGCAGATCGCGCCGCCGCGCACTCTGTACGAAGAGCCGAAAAACACCTTCGTCGCCAACTTCATCGGCGAGAACAACCGCCTCAATGGCCGCTTGCACAGTCACACCGGCGACCGCTGCGTGGTTGAGTTGGGGCGCGGTGAAAAGGTTGAAGCCCTGGCGGTCAACGTCGGCAAGACCGGCGAACCGGTCACGCTGTCGATTCGCCCGGAACGCGTGAGCCTCAATGGTTCGAGCGAATCCTGCGTCAACCGCTTCTCAGGGAGGGTGGCGGAATTCATCTATCTGGGCGACCACGTCCGGGTTCGCCTGGAAGTCTGCGGCAAGACCGATTTCTTTGTGAAACAACCGATTGCCGAGCTCGATCCCGCGCTGGCCGTCGGCGACGTAGTACCGCTTGGCTGGCAGGTCGAACACGTTCGCGCGCTCGACCCACTTCTAGAGGCGCATTGATCGCCCCCCCTGCTTCAACAACACCAACCCTGCACGTGGAGAGAACAATAAATGTTGAGATCCCTGAAATTCACCGCTTTGGTCATGGGCATGATCGGTGCGGCACACGCAATGGCGGCGGGCCCGGACCTGACCGTGGTGTCCTTTGGCGGGGCGAACAAGGCAGCGCAGGTCAAAGCCTTCTATGCACCGTGGGAAGCGGCAGGCAACGGCAAGATCGTGGCAGGCGAGTACAACGGTGAGATGGCCAAGGTCAAAGCCATGGTCGACACCAAGAGCGTGTCCTGGGACCTGGTAGAAGTTGAATCGCCAGAACTGTCCCGTGGTTGCGATGAAGACATGTTCGAGCAGCTTGATCCGAAGTTGTTCGGCAAGTCCGAAGACTACGTCAAAGGCGCCATCCAGCCATGCGGCGTGGGCTTCTTCGTGTGGTCGACCGTGCTGGCCTACAACGCCGACAAACTGGCTTCCGCACCGACCGGCTGGGTGGATTTCTGGGACACCAAGAAATTCCCGGGCAAACGTGGCCTGCGCAAAGGCGCCAAGTACACCCTGGAATTCGCTCTGATGGCCGACGGCGTTGCGCCGAAAGACGTCTACAAAGTACTGGCCGGCAAGGATGGTCAGGACCGCGCGTTCAAGAAGCTTGATGAGCTGAAACCAAGCATCCAGTGGTGGGAAGCCGGCGCGCAACCGCCGCAGTACCTCGCTTCCGGCGACGTGGTCATGAGCTCGGCCTACAACGGCCGGATCGCTGCCGTGCAGAAAGAAAGCAACCTGAAAGTCGTGTGGAACGGCGGTATCTACGACTTTGACGCATGGGCCATCCCGAAAGGTCTGGATAAAGCACGCGCTGAAGCGGCGAAGAAATTCATCGCTTTCTCGGTGGCGCCGCAGCAGCAAAAGACCTACTCGGAAAACATCGCCTACGGCCCGGCCAACATTCAAGCCGTACCGTTGCTGGCCAAGGATGTCCTGAAAGACATGCCGACCACCCCGGAAAACATCGCCAACCAGGTGCAGATCGACGTCAGCTTCTGGGCTGACAACGGTGAGCAACTGGAACAGCGCTTCAATTCCTGGGCTGCGAAGTAAGCAATACCCTGTGGTTTGAACACCGCAATCCTTGTGGGAGCGAGCTTGCTCGCGATAGCAGTGGGTCAGTCAACATTGATGTTGAATGTAATGCCCCCATCGCGAGCAAGCTCGCTCCCACAGGTTGTTTGTATGCCTCTGCAACGATCAAAGATTTCCGGAGTACGCCATGGCCACCGCCATTCCCCTGAACGCGGGCACCGACCCCACCTTGAAGCAGCGGCTCAAGCACGCCGAGCGGATCAACCGCTGGAAAGCACAAGCCTTGATCGCGCCGTTGGTGCTGTTTCTGTTGCTGGTGTTCCTGGTGCCCATCGTGGCGCTGCTCTACAAAAGTGTCGGTAACCCGGAAGTGGTGGGCGGCATGCCGCGCACCGTGTCGGCTATCGCCAGTTGGGATGGCCGAGGCCTGCCCGCTGAACCGGTTTACAAGGCCGCCAGCGAAGACCTGGCTGAAGCCCGCAAGAATCAGACCTTGGGCGACCTGTCCAAGCGCTTGAACATGGAGTTGGCCGGCTACCGCAGCCTGCTGACCAAAACTGCACGTGCCTTACCGTTCGCCACCGAGCCGGCCTCTTATAAAGAAGCGCTGGAAGGTCTCGACGAGCGCTGGGGCGACCCGGCCTACTGGCAAGCGGTGCGCCGTAACACCAGCAGCATTACCCCGTACTACCTGCTGGCGGCGGTCGACCACCGTATCGACGACCTCGGTGAAGTGGCCCCGGCTACCCCGGACCAAGCGATCTACCTCGACATCTTCGCCCGCACGTTCTGGATGGGTTTGATCATCACCGTGATCTGCCTGGTGCTGGCTTATCCGTTGGCGTACTTGCTGGCGAACCTGCCATCACGCCAAAGCAACCTGCTGATGATTCTGGTGCTGTTGCCGTTCTGGACCTCGATCCTGGTGCGGGTCGCCGCGTGGATCGTGTTGCTGCAATCGGGTGGCTTGATCAACAGCGGGCTGATGGCCATGGGCATCATCGATAAACCGCTGGAGCTGGTGTTCAACCGCACCGGGGTTTACATCTCCATGGTGCACATCCTGCTGCCGTTCATGATTCTGCCGATCTACAGCGTAATGAAAGGCATCTCGCCGACTTACATGCGCGCCGCGATTTCCCTCGGCTGCCATCCGTTCGCCAGTTTCTGGCGGGTGTACTTCCCGCAGACCTATGCCGGTGTCGGCGCCGGTTGCCTGTTGGTGTTCATCCTCGCCATCGGCTACTACATCACCCCGGCCTTGCTGGGCAGCCCGAACGATCAGATGGTCAGTTACTTCGTCGCCTTCTACACCAACACCAGCATCAACTGGGGCATGGCGACCGCACTCGGTGGGCTGCTGCTGTTGGCGACCGTGGTGCTTTATCTGATTTACAGCTGGCTGGTGGGCGCCAGTCGCCTGCGCCTGAGCTAAGGGGAGAACGAAATGCTGAGTCCTTATATGTCGCCCATTGAACGGGTGTGGTTCTACAGCTTGCGGATTCTCTGCGGCTTGATTCTGTTGTTCCTGATCCTGCCAGTGCTGGTGATCATTCCGCTGTCGTTCAACTCAGGCAGTTTCCTGGTGTACCCGCTGCAAGGTTTCTCGCTGCAGTGGTACCACGACTTTTTCGCTTCGGCGGAATGGATGCGTGCGTTGAAGAACAGCATCATCGTCGCCCCGGCGGCCACGGTGCTGGCGATGATTTTCGGTACGTTGGCGGCCATTGGTCTGACCCGCGGCGACTTTCGCGGCAAGGCGCTGGTGATGGCGCTGGTGATTTCGCCGATGGTGGTGCCGGTGGTGATCATTGGTGTGGCGAGCTATCTGTTCTTCGCGCCACTGGGGCTGGGTAACAGCTTCTTCTCGCTGATCGTGGTGCATGCGGTGTTGGGTGTGCCGTTTGTGATCATCACGGTGTCGGCGACGTTGCAGGGGTTTAACCAGAACCTGGTGCGCGCTGCTGCCAGCCTCGGTGCTTCGCCGCTCACGGCGTTCCGTCGGGTGACACTGCCGCTGATTGCCCCCGGCGTGATCTCCGGTGCGCTGTTTGCCTTCGCGACTTCGTTCGATGAAGTGGTGGTGACGCTGTTCCTCGCCGGACCTGAACAAGCGACATTGCCACGGCAGATGTTCAGCGGCATCCGCGAAAACCTCAGCCCGACCATCGCGGCGGCGGCGACGTTGCTGATTGCCTTCTCGGTGATCCTGCTGCTGACCCTGGAATGGCTGCGCGGCCGTAGCGAAAAACTGCGTACCGCCCAGGTCTGACGCTGTCCCTGTAGGAGCTGTCGAGTAAAACGAGGCTGCGATCTTTTGATCTTGATTTCTTAAGATCACAAGATCGCAGCCTCGTTTTACTCGACAGCTCCTACAGGGGTTTTGTGCGGTGTTCGAGATCTCTGGTCATTCATGGCCTGAATAGCAGACAAACCCCAATCCCCAGCTACTCTTGTGCCCAGCTCCCCTATCTATAAGAGGCTGCGCACATGAGTCTTTCCTCTTTCAAAATCGCTCACAAACTGATCACCGGCGCAGGTGCCATCGAGCAGTTGGCGGCTGAACTGACACGCCTGGACATCGACAACCCTCTGATCGTCACCGATGCCGCACTGGTCAAGTCCGGCACGGTCGAGCTGGCGCTGGCGCAGCTGGGCGACCGAACCTACGAAATTTTCGACCGTGTATTGCCAGACCCGGAAATCGCCATCGTCGAAGACTGCATGCGGGTCTACCGCGAGGGCGGGCACGACGGACTGATCGGCCTGGGCGGCGGCAGTGCCATCGACATCGCTAAAAGTGTCGCGGCCTACGCCGGCTATCACGGGGCGCTGGAGGATCTGTTCGGCATCGATCAGGTACCGCGCAAAGGCCCGCCGCTGATCGCCATCCCGACCACCGCCGGTACCGGCTCGGAAGTCACCAACGTGGCGATCCTTTCCGACAAGGTCGCGCAGCTGAAGAAAGGCATCGTCAGCGATTATCTATTACCGGACGTGGCGCTGGTCAGTCCACAAATGACCCTGACCTGTCCGCGCAGTGTCACTGCCGCCAGTGGCGTCGATGCACTGGTGCACGCCATCGAATCCTATCTGTCGCTCAACGCCTCACCGATTACCGACGCGCTGGCCATCGGCGCCATCAAGCTCATCGCCAAGGCGCTGCCGAAGGCTTACGCCAATCCGTCCAATCTCCAGGCCCGCGAAGACATGGCCACCGCCAGCCTGATGGCCGGTATGGCGTTCGGTAATGCCGGGGTCGGCGCGGTGCATGCGCTGGCGTATCCGCTGGGCGGGCGGTTCAACATCGCCCACGGCGTCAGCAATGCCTTGCTGCTGCCGTATGTCAT
The DNA here is from genome assembly GCF_044760065.1 of Pseudomonas sp. NPDC098740. NCBI lineage: Bacteria > Pseudomonadati > Pseudomonadota > Gammaproteobacteria > Pseudomonadales > Pseudomonadaceae > Pseudomonas > Pseudomonas sp. NPDC098740. Next base: position 283,090 of record NZ_JBIWAM010000007.1, read on the forward strand.
GACCTGGAACAAAATGGCCTGCGTGGAGCGCATGCAGGATATTGCCGAGGCCATGGGGGTGAAGACCGCTCATCTGAGTGCCAACGACGCGGCGGACAAGGCCGTAGAGGCGATGACCGAGCTGTGCGCCGCGGTGGAAATCCCGCCGGGCCTGCGCAGCTTCGGCGTTCCCGAAGACGCCATCCCGGCCATGGCCGTGGAAGCGGCGGGAATTGAGCGCCTGATGCGCAACAATCCGCGCAAATTGAGTGCCGTCGATATCGAGAAGATCTACCGCGCGGCCTACTGATTATCGCGTCACGGTGCGCGCTTCAAAGCATGCGGTATACAATGCGCGCCATCGTGATTCTGCTCAAAAAAGGTGCGTCATGCAGCCCTTCGTCATTGCTCCGTCGATTCTCTCCGCCGACTTCGCCCGCCTGGGTGAAGAAGTGGACAACGTCCTGGCCGCCGGTGCCGACTTCGTGCACTTCGATGTCATGGACAACCACTACGTGCCGAACCTGACCATCGGCCCGATGGTCTGTGCCGCACTGCGTAAGTACGGCGTGACCGCGCCGATCGACGCGCACCTGATGGTCAGCCCGGTGGACCGCATCGTGGGTGATTTCATCGAGGCCGGCGCGACGTACATCACCTTCCACCCGGAAGCCAGCCAGCATGTTGACCGTTCCCTGCAACTGATCCGCGAGGGCGGCTGCAAGTCGGGCCTGGTGTTCAATCCGGCGACCCCACTGGACGTGCTCAAGTACGTGATGGACAAGGTCGACATGATCCTGCTGATGAGCGTCAACCCGGGCTTCGGCGGGCAGAAGTTCATCCCCGGCACCCTCGACAAGCTGCGTGAAGCGCGGGCACTGATCGATGCTTCCGGCCGTGACATCCGCCTGGAAATCGACGGCGGCGTGAACGTGAACAACATTCGTGAAATCGCCGCTGCTGGCGCTGACACCTTCGTCGCCGGCTCGGCGATCTTCAATGCACCGAACTACCAAGAGGTGATTGAAAAGATGCGTTCCGAACTGGCGCTGGCTCGCCCATGAGTGGCTTTGAGCAGCTGTTCCCGGGGTCTCTGCCGCGGTTGGTGATGTTCGATCTGGATGGCACGCTGGTCGATTCGGTCCCCGACCTCGCAGCGGCTGTGGATAACATGCTGCTCAAACTCGGGCGTCAACCTGCTGGTATCGCATCGGTGCGTGAGTGGGTGGGCAACGGCGTGCACGTACTGGTGCGCCGGGCCTTGGCCAACCACATCGACGCCGAGGGTGTCGATGAGGTCGAAGCCGAGCATGCCCTGACGTTGTTCAACGGCTTTTATGAGGACGGTCACGCGCTGACGGTGGTCTACCCCGGCGTGCGCGACACCCTGAAATGGCTGCACAAGCAGGGTGTAGAGATGGCGCTGATCACCAACAAGCCGGAGCGCTTCGTCGCGCCGCTGCTGGACCAGATGAAAATCGGTCGTTATTTCCGCTTGATCATCGGCGGCGACACCCTGCCACAGAAAAAGCCGGACCCGGCAGCGCTGTTCTTCGTGATGAAAATGACCAACATCCCGGCGTCGCAATCCTTGTTCGTCGGCGATTCGCGCAGCGATGTGCTGGCGGCAAAAGCGGCGGGGGTCAAATGCGTGGCACTGAGTTACGGCTATAACCATGGCCGGCCGATTGCCGAAGAGTCGCCGGCGCTGGTGATCGACGATCTGCGCAAGTTAATTCCCGGTTGCCTGGATCCGGCCGCTGAGATAACGTTGCCCGACGCTGTTCAACCCCCTTCTGGAAACGCCATCGTGGTGGTCACTCGCAAACTCTGGATGAAAGTCATCAAGGCCCTGGCCCGCTGGCGTTGGCGCGCCTGACTTGTTCCTGGCCGGCATACCGGCGCGTTTGCATACCTGACTGTTAGACCCTCAAGCCACGAGGCTACCCCATGATCCGCGAAGAATTCCTGCGTTTGGCCGCTGCCGGCTATAACCGCATCCCGCTTGCCTGCGAAACCCTGGCCGACTTCGACACACCGCTGTCGATCTACCTGAAACTGGCCGACGAGCCCAACTCCTACCTGCTGGAATCGGTGCAGGGCGGGGAGAAGTGGGGCCGTTACTCGATCATCGGCCTTCCGTGCCGTACCGTGCTGCGGGTTCACGACCATCACATCAGCGTGACCCATGACGGCGTCGAGATCGAAAGCCACGAAGCTGAAGATCCACTGGCCTTCGTCGAAGCATTCAAAGCTCGCTACAACGTGCCAACCATCCCTGGCCTGCCGCGTTTCAATGGCGGTCTGGTGGGTTACTTCGGTTACGACTGCGTGCGCTACGTGGAGAAGCGTCTGGGCAAGTGCCCGAACCCGGATCCGTTGGGCGTGCCGGACATTCTGCTGATGGTTTCTGACGCGGTAGTGGTATTCGACAACCTCGCCGGCAAGATGCATGCGATTGTCCTGGCCGATCCGTCGCAGGACGATGCTTTCGAGCAAGGTCAGGCGCGTCTGGAGGAGCTGCTGGAAAAACTCCGTCAGCCGATTACCCCGCGCCGTGGCCTGGATTTCAGCAAGCAACAGTCTGCTGATCCGGTGTTTCGTTCGAGCTTCACCCAGGACGATTACGAAAAAGCCGTCGACACCATCAAGGAATACATCCTGGCCGGCGACTGCATGCAGGTCGTGCCGTCCCAGCGCATGTCGATCGACTTCAAGGCCGCGCCGATCGATTTGTACCGGGCGCTGCGTTGCTTCAACCCGACGCCTTATATGTACTTCTTCAACTTCGGCGACTTCCACGTCGTCGGCAGTTCGCCGGAAGTGCTGGTGCGGGTCGAAGACAACCTGATCACCGTGCGCCCCATCGCCGGCACCCGTCCGCGCGGCGCCAACGAAGAGGCCGACCTGGCACTGGAAAAAGACCTGCTGTCCGACGACAAAGAAATTGCCGAGCACTTGATGCTGATCGACCTGGGCCGAAACGACACCGGTCGGGTCTCGGAAATCGGTTCGGTGAAACTCACCGAAAAAATGGTGATCGAGCGTTATTCCAACGTGATGCACATCGTGTCCAACGTCACCGGTCAATTGAAGGTCGGGCTGACGGCGATGGACGCACTGCGGGCGATTCTGCCGGCGGGCACCTTGTCTGGCGCACCGAAGATTCGCGCGATGGAAATCATCGACGAACTGGAGCCGGTCAAACGTGGTGTCTACGGCGGCGCCGTCGGCTATTTCGCCTGGAATGGCAACATGGACACCGCGATCGCGATCCGCACCGCGGTGATCAAGAACGGCGAACTGCACGTGCAGGCCGGTGGCGGCATCGTTGCCGACTCGGTACCGGCGCTGGAATGGGAAGAAACCCTGAACAAGCGCCGCGCGATGTTCCGTGCCGTGGCTCTCGCCGAGCAAACCCCGGTAAGCTGAGCTCCCACAAAGACCTCACCACCATAAAAAAACGCGGCACCTGTGAGGGCGCCGCGTTTTTTGTGCCTGCTGTTTGCCGGATCAGAAGTCCAGCGCAACCCCAACGGTAAGCCCTTGCTGGGTAAAGTCATCATCCTTGCGGAACGTGTATCCGCCACGCAGCGCCAGATCGGCCGTCAACTTGTGGCTGACCCCCAGGCTCACGCGATTCAAGTGGCTTTGCGGTGTATAGCCATCCAGCTTGAAGTCGAGGGATGGCAGGCTGTTGAGGGCGATGTTCACTTTCTGCACGTCATCTTCATACTCACGCTCGTAGGCATATTCGCCGAACACTTGAGTCTGCGGGGTGATCTGATACTTACCCTGCAGACCGGCGCCCAAGCGCTTTGAATCGCGAGTCTGATCATCAAAGGTCAGCGCTGTGGAACGAGTGCTGTTTTCCGAGTAGCCGTCGACTTCCACTTTTGCGTAATCGGCGCTGATGAACGGCGACAGGTGCCACTCGCTGCCCGGTTGCGCAATGTCGTAGCCAAGGCGAGTGCTGAAGGCCCAGAGATCGCCATCGGTATCGCCTTTCTCCGCGCCTTCGCTGGCACCCAGGTCGAATTTGCGTTTGAGGTTGTCGTAATCCAGCTTACCGCCGGTCAACGCGGCATCGGCCCACCAGCGATTCTGCTGGAACTGGGCGAAGGCGGTGGCCAGGTAGCTGTTGAGTTTGTAGTCCGAATCGTTGCTGCCTGCCTCCAGATTCTGACGATAGAAACCCGCCGCCACACCGACGCGCCAGGCGTCATTGAGACGATAGCTGCCGCCGATATTCAAGTTGTAACCGTCGCCGTCGGCGCTGGCTCCGCTGCTTTGGCTATCGACATCCAGATGCTGGCCGCCACCGGCGACAATCGCGCGCCATTGGCCGATCGCTTGCCAGTTATCCCAGTCCGATTGCCATTGGCTGCGCAGTTCATCCTGGTGCGCACGCAAGGTAGCGTGGGCCATTTCCGGCAACAACGTCAGCTCCCAAGGCGCTGCCAGTAAGGAATAGGCATAGTCGGAAATCAGCTTTTGCCCGGCTTCGGTCGGATGAACCCCATCGTTATAAATCAGCTTGCTGGGGTCCGGGGTGGCACTGTTGATGCCATACGTAGCGTTTTCGGTGCAGCTGTTACCGCTGAAGCAAGTCGCCGTCAGGTTCTGGCCTGTAGCAAAACCGAATCGAGCCGGATCGGCGAAGGTTTCCTGCAACAGCAGCGGAATGTTCAACGGGATGATTTCGGCATCGATCCCCGCGAGACGGGTGACCAGTTGCCGGTTGAAGGCAGAGCTCAGTAGTGAGGTGGGTGCCTGCTGGGGCGTGCCATTGATGGCGGGCGTCAAACCCAGGTCGGGCAGCAGCCAGACCATAATGTACCGGGCTCCGGCGGTTTGCAGAACCTGGACGCTGTTGGCCAGTCGATCCGCAGCGGCATTCGCCTGAGCGCCACTTTGTACACGTCCTTGAAGAAAATCGTTACCACCCCCGGAAATGTAATACAGCGCATTCGGATCGGCGCTGAAGTTGTTTGTCGGCAGATAGCCCGAGCGTGTGCGTTCCCCCGTGGCGGATACGCTGGTGATCGAGGTGAGGATCTGGTCGGTGCGATATCCGCCAACGGCCCAGTTGTTACCGTCCGGCAGACCCTGGTTCGCGCGTGCCGCCGAGGTTGAAGCAGCCGTCTGGTCCGGTGAAAACCCCAGCCTTCCACCCAGCAATTGCGTCGAGTTGGCGGAATAGACTTCGCCGCTGCCGTTCTGGTAAACCGGTCCGGTCCGGTTGGTGAAGCGCAGGGTCGAGCCGGGAGGGCCGCCCGTGTCGGTAAACTGCCCGGCATCGTTGAGGCTATCGCCGAAGACGATGAAATTCGAATAGGGGTTGGGCGCCGCGATCGCCTGGGTGCAGGCCATAGCGAGCAAGCAGCCGGCAAGCGGTACAGCCAATGTCTGTCTGATCATGAGCAAGTCCGTTTGTTATTGTTGTAGTGAGCAAAACGACAGTGCCAAAAACTATAGAGCCTGTTGCCGTTCGGCGCGAACCCGTCAATTGTTTCAAGAGCTTCGATCGCCCCATATTGCACGCTCTGCCCAGCTAAGTTACTGTGCCGAGACGTATAAATGAGACCTTCCCCGTGTTGATCGTCAGCAAACTTCTGGATCAAGTCATCAAGGCACACGCCCGTTGGCGTTGGCGCGCCTGAATCCTTCTGCCGGCCCGGCCGGATCTTTACCGCTTTGCCTTCTTTATCCGCAAGACAACCCGCTTTGCAGCGCGACGCCAGCGACTGACAAAGTGCAGGACGTTGCGGGTAAATCATTCGAAGGCTGTATTAAAGTCAGTGAATTCAAGAGGTTCTTAACGCCATGTTGCTGATGATCGATAACTACGACTCTTTTACTTACAACGTTGTGCAATACCTCGGTGAGCTCGGCTCCCAGGTCAAAGTCGTGCGCAACGATGAGCTCACCATTGCCGAAATCGAAGCCCTCAACCCTGAGCGGATCGTCGTTTCACCCGGCCCTTGCACGCCGAACGAAGCCGGCGTGTCGATTGATGTGATCAAACATTTTGGCGGTAAATTGCCGATTCTGGGCGTCTGCCTGGGTCATCAGTCCATCGGCCAGGCCTTTGGTGGCGATGTGGTCCGCGCCCGTCAGGTCATGCACGGCAAAACCAGCCCGGTGTTCCACGAGGACAAAGGCGTATTTGAAGGTCTGAACCATCCGCTGACGGTCACCCGCTATCATTCACTGATCGTCAAACGCGAAACCCTGCCCGATTGCCTGGAGCTGACCGCCTGGACCCAGCTTGAAGACGGTTCGGTCGACGAGATCATGGGCCTGCGCCACAAGACACTGAACATCGAGGGCGTCCAGTTTCACCCTGAGTCGATCCTCACCGAACAGGGCCACGAACTGTTCGCTAATTTCCTCAAACAAACCGGCGGCACGCGCTAAGGACTTTTCATGAATATCAAGACAGCCCTGAGCCGTATCGTCGAACAGCTCGACCTCAGCACCGATGAGATGCGCGATGTCATGCGCGAAATCATGACCGGTCAATGCACGGATGCGCAGATCGGCGCGTTCATGATGGCCATGCGTATGAAGAGTGAGAGCATCGACGAAATCGTCGGCGCCGTGTCGGTCATGCGCGAGCTGGCGGACAAGGTCGAACTCAAGACCCTCGACGGCGTCGTCGATGTGGTCGGTACCGGTGGTGACGGTGCCAATATCTTCAACGTCTCGACTGCTTCCTCGTTCGTGGTTGCGGCCGCGGGTTGCACTGTCGCCAAGCACGGTAACCGTGCGGTCTCGGGCAAAAGCGGCAGCGCCGATCTGCTGGAGGCGGCGGGTATCTATCTGAACCTGACCCCGGTTCAGGTCGCACGCTGCATCGACAACGTCGGCATCGGTTTCATGTTCGCCCAGACCCATCACAGCGCCATGAAGCACGCCGCCGGCCCGCGCCGGGAGCTGGGCTTGCGCACGCTGTTCAACATGCTCGGCCCGCTTACGAATCCGGCCGGCGTGAAGCACCAGGTGGTGGGTGTGTTCAATCAGGCGTTGTGCCGGCCGCTGGCTGAAGTCTTGCAACGTATGGGCAGCAAGCACGTGCTGGTGGTGCACTCGAAGGATGGCCTGGACGAGTTCAGTCTGGCAGCGCCGACCTTCGTGGCGGAATTGAAGGATGACCAGATCACCGAGTATTGGGTCGAGCCAGAAGACCTGGGGATGAAGAGCCAGAGCCTGCACGGTCTGGCAGTGGATAGCCCGGCAGCTTCCCTGGAGCTGATTCGCGATGCCCTGGGCAAGCGCAAGACCGAGAACGGTCAGAAAGCCGCGGAAATGATTATGCTCAATGCCGGTGCCGCGCTGTACGCCGCCGACCATGCCAGCAGTTTGAAAGAAGGCGTTGCCCTGGCGCACGATGCGCTGCACACAGGCCTCGCTCGGGAAAAACTGGAGGAGTTGGGTGCATTTACCGCGGTATTCAAAGTGGAGAATGAGGGATGAGTGTACCGACGGTTCTGGAAAACATTCTGGCCCGTAAAGTCCAGGAAGTCGCCGAGCGTAGCGCTCGCGTAAGCCTGGCGGAGCTGGAAAGTCTGGCCAAGGCGGCCGATGCACCCCGTGGTTTTGCCAAGGCATTGTTGGCTCAGGCCAAGCTCAAGCAGCCAGCGGTCATTGCAGAAATCAAGAAAGCTTCACCGAGCAAAGGTGTTATCCGCGAGAACTTCGTTCCCGCCGACATCGCCAAGAGTTACGAGAAGGGCGGCGCGACCTGTCTGTCAGTGCTCACCGATATCGATTACTTCCAGGGCGCCGATGCGTATCTGCAACAGGCGCGGGCGGCGTGCAAACTGCCGGTGATCCGCAAGGACTTCATGATCGATCCGTACCAGATCGTCGAAGCCCGAGCATTGGGCGCCGACTGCGTGCTATTGATCGTCTCCGCACTGGATGACGTGAAAATGGCCGAGTTGGCGGCCGTGGCCAAAAGTGTCGGCCTCGATGTGCTGGTGGAAGTTCACGATGGCGACGAGCTGGAGCGGGCCTTGAAAACCCTGGACACTCCGCTGGTGGGCGTGAACAACCGCAACCTGCACACCTTCGAAGTCAATCTGGAAACCACCCTCGATCTGTTGCCGCGTATCCCGCGTGATCGCTTGGTGATCACCGAAAGTGGCATTCTCAACCGGGCCGATGTCGAGCTGATGGAAATCAGCGATGTGTACGCGTTCCTGGTTGGCGAAGCGTTCATGCGCGCCGAAAGCCCGGGCACCGAACTGCAGCGTCTGTTCTTTCCAGAGCGTGGCGGTCCGGTCAGCGGCTCGACCCTCGACTGAAAACATCTTCGCAGGCAACCCGATCCCCTGTGGGAGCGGGCTTGCCCGCGAAGAGGCCATCAAGTGCCCCAAAGACTTCATGTCTTACGGAGTTATTCATGCCTCAGCCAATCTCTCTGACCGTCGAAGCCGGCTTGCTCGCCGAACAGGATCTGTTGGCCCATGTGTGCACCGGCGATTCGGAGTTTGGTCTGCTGTTCTGGCAACCCAGTGATCGGGCGCTGGTCATGCCTCGACGGTTGAATCGCCTGCCTGGGTTCGAGGCCGCGTGCGAGGTATCGGCTGCGGCGGGTTGGCCGGTGTTATTGCGTGAAACCGGCGGTGAACCAGTGCCGCAATCGGCCTCAACCATCAATATCGCGCTGGTCTACGCGCCACCGCGTAACGAGGGTGACCAGAACCGGATCGAAATCGCTTATCGTCGACTCTGCGACCCGATTTGTCAGTTGCTTGATGAGATGGGCGGCGTTTCGTCCTTGGGCGAAGTTGATGGCGCGTTTTGCGATGGCCGATTCAACGTCAATCTCGATGGGCGCAAGATGGTTGGCACCGCGCAGCGCTGGCGCCAGAGCAAGGGCGGTACGCGTCCGGTAGGGTTGGTGCACGGGGCTTTGTTGCTCGATAACGAGCGTGAGTCGATGGTTGCGGCGGTCAACCGGTTCAATGAAGCCTGTGGCCTGGAGCAGCGAGTTCGCGCCGAGAGCCACATTGCTCTTCATGAAAAATATGCAGCACCTGATGCGTTGGGGCGACTCGACACGTTGTACCGCCAGTTGCTGGCAGACATGTTCAGGGTTTAGCGCGTACCGAAGACCACCATGGTCTTGCCTTTGACGTCCACCAGGTTGCGTTCTTCCAGGTCCTTGAGTACGCGACCGACCATCTCGCGGGAACAACCGACAATCCGCCCGATTTCCTGACGGGTCACCTTGATCTGCATGCCGTCCGGGTGAGTCATCGCATCCGGCTGCTTGCACAGTTCCAGCAGGCAGCGTGCGACACGGCCGGTAACGTCGAAGAAGGCCAGGTCACCCACTTTGCGGGTGGTATTGCGCAGGCGCTGTGCGATTTGTCCGCTGAGCACGTAAAGAATGTCTGGATCCTGTCGGGACAGCTCGCGGAATTTCGCGTAGCTGATCTCCGCGACTTCGCATTCGATCTTGGCGCGCACCCAGGCGCTGCGTTCCTGTTCCAGGCCGGCCTGTTCGAACAGGCCCAATTCGCCGAAAAAGTCTCCGGAGTTCAAGTAGGCGATGATCATTTCGCGGCCATCGTCATCCTCGATCAGGATGGTGACTGAACCCTTGATGATGAAGAACAGCGTGTCCGAGCGCTCGCCGGCACAAATGATGTTGCTTTTGGCCGCATAACGACGGCGCTGGCAGTGCATCAGCAGCTTGTCCAGGTTCTTGATTTTGGGTGTTGGGGTAATAGCAACCATGGTTGTATCCCGAAAAGACTTCACGGTGTGTTTGGTTTTCTTATGAGTCGCTGAGGTTGCTACAAAGCTGGCCATGCGCCAGTCAATTGGCGCCAGCTTAACAGACACTTCCTGCAATATTCGAGAATTTACCTACAGCGCAGCGGCATGCGTCGTAGGAAGGCGAGACGCCGTCAATCAAGGCCCCTGTGCTAAGCTGGCGACCCTTTTTTATACAGTGGAGTCTTGGCGATGAAGGCACGCATCCAATGGGCTGGCGAAGCCATGTTCCTCGGCGAATCCGGCAGCGGTCATGTCGTGGTCATGGACGGTCCGCCCGATGCCGGCGGTCGCAACCTGGGTGTCCGGCCGATGGAAATGCTCCTGCTGGGTGTTGGCGGTTGCAGCAATTTCGACGTGGTCAGCATCCTCAAGAAGTCCCGTCAGGCCGTTGAAAGCTGCGAAGCCTTCCTCGAAGCCGAGCGTGCCACCGAAGATCCGAAGGTATTCACCAAGATCCACATGCACTTCGTGGTCAAGGGCCGCGGCTTGAAAGAAGCCCAGGTCAAACGCGCCATCGAGCTGTCTGCCGAGAAGTATTGCTCGGCGTCGATCATGCTTGGTGCGGCTGGCGTGGCAATTACTCATGACTACGAGATCATCGAGCTCGGTTAAATCGACATTCAACTATCATAAAGGCAGTGCAGACTGTGGCGATCCCAAGCTGACGTCTGCACAATGCGCCACTTTTTTCAGGGGAGTGGCCTGTCCCCGACAGGCCGCACACCCCAACAGACAACCAGAATCGCCATTGTGCAGAGGTGTTAACCGTCCTACGCAGGTGCGTCGTTCGCATCTGACGGGCATGCTTGATCATGCGGCCGGGCCGCAATACATAGAGAGTCTTTAACGGTGAAAAGCAAACTCAAGCTCCACGGGTTCAATAACCTGACAAAGACCTTGAGCTTCAACATCTATGACATCTGCTACGCGCAAACCCCGCAAGACCAACAGGCTTACGTCGAGTACATCAATAAAGAATACAACGCGAAGCGCCTGACGCAGATCCTCACAGAAGTTGTCGATATCATTGGTGCCAACATCCTGAACATCGCCAGTCAGGACTATGAACCCCAGGGCGCCAGTGTCACGATTCTGATCTCCGAAGAGCCGGTGACCCCGACCGACAGTCAGATCGAAGAGTCCCCGGGCCCGCTGCCTGAAATTATCCTGGCCCACCTCGACAAGAGCCACATCACGGTGCACACCTACCCGGAAATCCATCCGGACGATGGCATCGCGACATTCCGTGTGGACATTGATGTGTCGACCTGTGGCGTCATTTCACCGCTCAAGGCGCTCAACTTCCTGATCCACCAGTTCGATTCGGATATCGTGACCGTGGATTATCGTGTGCGCGGTTTCACCCGTGACGTGGAAGGCAAAAAGCACTTCATCGACCACGAGATCAACTCGATTCAGAACTACCTTTCCGAAGACACCCGCGACGCGTACCAGATGACCGACGTGAACGTGTACCAGGAAAACCTGTTCCACACCAAAATGCTGCTGAAGAACTTCGAACTGGATAACTACCTGTTCGGCGACGCTACCAGCAACCTGTCGTCTGAGCAGCGTGCTCAGGTGACCGAGCGTGTGAAACACGAAATGCTGGAAATCTTCTACGCGCGCAACATGCCGAGCTGATTCCCGCGAGCAAAAAGAAAGGGCGCTGAAAAGCGCCCTTTTTTGTGCCCGGGATTTTTTTCGAGGGGGGGGATCAGATCCGATAAGTACTCTTGGTCATGACCTTGGCCATCAGGCTCATGCCGAACTTCACCGGTGCCGGGAAGCGGAAACCCCCAGCCTCCAGCGCGCTTTCGGCGTGGTGTTCTTCATCAATGCGCATCTGCTCGAGAATCGCCCGGGACTTTTCGTCCTCGGCTGGCAGTTGCTCAAGGTGTTCGTTGAGGTGTTTGCACACCTGATGCTCGGTCGCAGCAACGAAACCCAGGCTGACTTTATCGCTGATCAACCCTGCCACCGCGCCAATCCCGAACGACATGCCGTAGAACAGCGGATTGAGAATGCTGGTGTGGCTGCCCAACTGTTTTATGCGTTGTTCGCACCAGACCAGGTGGTCGATTTCTTCTTCGGCGGCATGCTCCATGGCGGCGCGCACTTGCGGCAGCTTGGCGGTCAGGGCCTGACCCTGATACAGCGCCTGGGCACAGACTTCACCGGTATGGTTGATGCGCATCAGACCGGCGACGTGCCGGGTCTCCTCGTCGCTCATTTGCGCATCCGGCTGAACGATAGCGGGCGAAGGACGGTACGGCTGACCACTGAAGGGCAACAAGGTACGCATCGCGGCATCGGCTTGCAGCAGAAGACGGTCAATCGGCGAGTAGTGACGTTGGGTAGTCATGCTGACCTCCGGGAAGAATCTCGGCGGCCAGTTTAACCCAATCGGCCGGGGAAGGTTTGCGCTGGGTCATTGCGACGCAGGTGTTTGTGGGCGCGGGATTGCCCACCCCCACAGGGCTTGCTGAAATCAGCCCGGCGGCCAATGCATCTGGCGCTGACCCAATACATGCATATGTATGTGATAGACGGTCTGCCCACCCAGTGGATTGCAATTCATGACCACGCGGAAGCCTTCTTCGCAACCCAGTTCCAGAGCCAGACGCTGGGCGGTGAACAGAATATGTCCAGCCAATGCCTTGTCGTCCTCGGTCAGGTCGTTAAGCGTGCGCACCGCTTTTTTCGGGATCACCAGAAAATGCACCGGTGCCTGTGGGGCGATGTCGTGGAAGGCCAGTACCTGGTCGTCCTCGTAAATGATCTTCGCCGGGATTTCCCGGTTGATGATCTTGGTGAACAGAGTATCCACAGCTTTTTCTCCGTTGTTTGGGCTGGCCTGAGTGTAACCATGGGTTATGCCCGAGCCCAGCCTTTTACCTTGAGGGTGCGATCAGCGCGGGCAGTAAGCCTTGTTGACCATGCCGGCGATTGTCCGGGTCAGCCAGCGCGAGCCGATCCGCGGCAGGAAGGCGCGCCAGCGGTTGCGTCGACCCGGAATAATGATGGCGCGATTTTTCTCGAGAGCCCGCACGGTATAGAGCGCGACTTCCTCGGGGCTCATCAGCATTTTGCTGTCGATCAGTTTTCCAGCGTCCAATTGCGCGGTGCGGAAAAACGCCGTGCGGGTAGGGCCGGGGCAGAGCACCGAGACCTTGACCGCGCATTTTTTCAGTTCGACGCGCAACCCTTCGGAAAAGTGCAACACATAAGCCTTGCTGGCGTAATAAGTACTCATCCACGGGCCGGGATGGAACGCCGCCACCGAGGCGACATTCAAAATCTGCCCGCCGCCCTGCAGCGCCATACTGTTGCCGATCGCGTGACACAGGCGAGTGAGTGCGAGGATGTTCACTTCGATCAGGTCCTGCTCGGTCATCCAGTCCTGAGCCAGAAAAGGGCCGCAGGTGCCGATGCCGGCGCAGTTGACCAGCAAATCGATCTGTCGGTCACCTTCCTCCAGCTCCAGCAGAAAACCGGACAGCCTTAGCGGCTCGCCGAGGTCGCAGGCTCGGAACAACACTTCCACGCCAAAACGTTGAGTCAGTTCAATCGCAATACTTTCCAGCTGATCACGCTGACGGGCCACCAGAATCAGGCTGCGGCCGCGCCGGGCCAGGGCTTCGGCCATCGCCAGGCCGATGCCGCTGGAAGCGCCAGTGATCAGAGCGTAACGGGTCATGCATTTCTCCATCGCAACAGCTCCGCGCCGGCGACGCAGGTGTCACGGACGGGGAGCGCTGTTCATTCTTTCGCAGAGTCTACAGGGGGCTGGGCTGCTTCGGCTGCTTCGTCAGCTGAATTTGGCGCTGGCTCTGCTTCCACGGCGGTTTGATCTTCGATCTCTTCGGTGGTCACGGAGTCACTTTCATAGCTGCTCTGGGTGGCGCTTTCGTATTCGCTCTGAATGGTAGTAAGGCCGCCGGTCAGTCCGCCGATGAACAGGATCGCGATAAACACCAGCCACAGTGACGACAGGATCTTGACCGCGGTGCTGTTGGGCGGTGGTGGCGCACCGTATCGATTGGCGGTGTTATTGCCCGGCACAATCACCATGACGAACGGAAAGATGCTGCCCACGAACGGCACGAGGGTCAGCAGCCAGAGCCAACCAGACCAGCCAGCATCATGCAGGCGCTGGACACTGAACTGGATGCTGACGAGGCAGAGCGCCACGAAGCCGATCAAGGCCAGCAGGCCCCCGAGAATGAGGGCGATGGTCGAGTCCGTGTTGATGAGGGCCAAGGCAAAAACAGCAAGCAAAGAGCCAATGCTAAGGGTCACCAGCGTCAGCGACATCGTCCAGGCCAGATAACGCAAGCGACCGATCCGACCCTCGAAGCTGAACGGCTTGAGTGTGGAAAACGCAGGCAAAGCTTCGCCAACGGTAGCCTGGGGTGGTGCGTAAGGGGATTCGGGATCTGCCGCGGCGGCAGGGGCGTGTTGATGAGCGTCGGACAGGTTCAGCTCGATCGAGGGTTCGGATTCAATCCGGGCATCGATACCGGTTTTGGTCAGCGCCTGGAGATAAGTCTGCGCATCGACCTGCGACAGGTCGCGTTTGAGCGCAACCGGCTTGCCACTGAACAGCCGCTCGATGGCAGCCACATCGCTTTTGAACAACTCGGCGAGATTGAGCTTGGCGGTGGTGACGTCAACACCTGGCAGCAGAGCGCCGTCGAACACGATCTTGAAACGGTTTTCGCTCATTGCGAGGCATCCTTGTCGTGTAAAGCCAGCCGGAATGGACTGGCCAAGTTTTCCTGTCAGCGTGGCCAGCGCTTGGGCAGCGCTGCCGCCAGCTCCAGTGCTTTTCGGTACTCGGCATCGAGGCGAGCGACCAATTGATCAACACTCGGCAGGTCATCGATCTCGCCGACGCCCTGGCCTGCGGACCAGACGGTTTTCCAGGCTTTGGCTTCATCGCTTATGGGCTTGAGTTTGGAGCCGAAGTTCACCTCGCCCTTGCCTTGCAGCGCGGCCATGTCGAAACCTGCAGCCTCAAGACTCTGACGCATAAAGCTCGCCGGTACTCCCGACACCGCTGGAGTATGGACGATGTCCGCGGCTCTGGAAGTCAGCAGCATCTCTTTATAGGCGTCAGGCGCATGACTTTCGGTGGTGCCGATAAATCGCGTACCGAAGTAGGCCAGATCCGCACCGAGCAATTGTGCAGCGAGAATCTCGTGACCGTGGTTCAGGCACCCGGCCAGCAGCAGGGTCTTGTCGAAGAATTGGCGGATCTCGGCAATCAGCGAGAACGGGCTCCAGGTTCCGGCGTGTCCACCGGCGCCTGCTGCCACGGCGATCAAACCGTCGACCCCGGCCTCGGCGGCTTTCTCTGCATGGCGACGAGTCGTCACGTCATGGAACACCAGACCGCCATAGCTGTGCACTGCATCGACCAGTTCTTTCACGGCGCCGAGACTGGTGATCACAATCGGCACTTTGTGCTCGATGCAGATCGCCAGGTCCGCTTGCAGCCGCGGGTTGCTGTTGTGGACGATCAGGTTCACCGCATAAGGCGCCGGATTCTCCAATGTCGCCAATCCTGCTTCAATCTCTTCCAGCCAGGCCTTGAAGCCGCTGCTCTCGCGCTGGTTCAGCGCAGGAAAGCTGCCCACCACGCCATTACGGCAGCAGGCGAGCACCAGTTGTGGGTTGGAGATCAGGAACATTGGCGCTGCCACCACTGGCAGACGCAAGCGTTGTTCGAGCAGAGCGGGCAGCGACATTGGAAGTACCCCGGTGAGTTGTGCTTAGTGGAGTTAGAACGGCCGAACGACGACCAGAATTACAATGGCCAGCAATATCAGAACCGGCACTTCATTGAACCAGCGATAAAAGACATGGCTGCGGGTGTTCTCGCCACGGGCAAAACGTTTCACCTGAGCGCCGCACATGTGGTGGTAGCCGATCAGGATCACCACCAGGGTCAACTTGGCGTGCATCCACGCCCCCTGACTGAATATGCTTGGGTTCAGGCCGATCAGTGCGATGCCGAAAATCAAGGTGGCGATCATCGCCGGCCCCATGATGCCGCGGTACAGCTTGCGCTCCATGATGCTGAAGCGTTCTTTACTGACAGTGTCTTCACTTTGCGCGTGATAAACGAACAGGCGCGGCAGGTAGAACAGGCCGGCAAACCAGCAGACCATGCTGACGATGTGAAGCGCTTTGAGCCACAGATAAAGCATTTTTTAGTTATTCCCAGGTTCACGGTAGGTTGGATAGTAGAGGCTTGAGGCTCCGCACGTCACCTTGCCGGTTGTCGCAGGACGATACGGGCCCTATTATCGACGGCTTTCCAGTGGGTTCGTTGAGGGCAGGTTTATGGTCAAGGTCGGTATCGTCGGCGGCACGGGTTACACCGGTGTCGAACTGCTGCGTCTGTTGGCACAGCATCCGCAAGCTGAAGTGGTCGTCATCACTTCCCGATCCGAGGCCGGTCTGGCCGTGGCTGATATGTATCCGAACCTGCGCGGTCATTACGACGGTCTGACGTTCAGCGTTCCAGACATCAAGACGCTGGGCGCTTGCGACGTGGTGTTCTTCGCAACGCCTCACGGTGTTGCCCATGCGCTGGCTGGCGAACTGTTGGCGGCCGGGACCAAAGTCATTGACCTGTCGGCGGACTTCCGTCTGCAAGACGCCGATGAGTGGGCCAAGTGGTACGGTCAGCCGCACGGCGCGCCGGAACTGCTGGAAGAGGCGGTTTACGGCTTGCCGGAAGTCAACCGCGAGCAGATCAAGCAGGCTCGTCTGATCGCCGTGCCGGGTTGCTACCCGACTGCTACGCAATTGGGTTTTCTGCCATTGCTTGAAGCAGGTCTGGCCGATACCACCCGCTTGATTGCTGACTGCAAATCCGGCGTCAGTGGTGCCGGTCGTGGCGCGTCTGTAGGTTCGCTGTACTCCGAGACGTCGGAAAGCATGAAGGCTTACGCCGTCAAAGGTCACCGTCACTTGCCGGAAATCCGCCAGGGTCTGCGTCGTGCCGCGGGCAAGGACGTCGGTCTGACGTTCGTTCCGCACCTGACGCCAATGATTCGAGGCATCCACTCGACGCTCTACGCGACGGTCGTGGACCGCTCGGTTGATCTGCAGGCGCTGTTTGAAAAGCGCTATGCCAACGAACCGTTCGTCGATGTCATGCCGGCCGGCAGCCATCCGGAAACCCGCAGCGTGCGCGGTGCCAACGTTTGCCGTATTGCGGTGCATCGTCCGCAGGATGGTGATCTGGTGGTGGTGTTGTCGGTGATCGACAACCTGGTCAAAGGTGCGTCGGGTCAGGCGGTGCAGAACCTGAACATCCTGTTTGGTCTGGATGAGCGCTTGGGTCTGTCTCATGCAGGCATGCTGCCGTAAGGTTTTATCCTGCTCAGTAAAAAGGCCCGTCTGACGGGCCTTTTTGCATTCCGGGCTTACGATTGGGTTGATTGATATACCGTAACAATAGTTGACCGATTTTCTAGGAGAAGCGGATAATGCGCGTCATCACGCATTATGGCGGCGTAACGCCGGGAGATAGTTAGCATGAGCGTCGAATCCTTCACCCCCACGGCTTTGCAATTCACCCACGGTGCCGCGCACAAGGTGAAGAGCCTGGTCGATGAAGAGGGGAATGATCGCTTGAAGCTGCGCGTATTCGTTACGGGCGGCGGTTGTTCAGGTTTTCAGTACGGCTTCACCTTCGATGAGGAAGTGGCCGATGACGACACCATTGTCGAGCGCGAAGGGGTGAGTCTGGTCGTTGATCCGATGAGCTTCCAGTACCTGGCAGGTGCCGAGGTGGATTATCAGGAAGGTCTGGAAGGTTCGCGCTTCGTGATCAAGAATCCGAACGCCAGCACCACGTGTGGCTGCGGCTCTTCGTTCTCGATCTGATCGCAAGTTACCGCATCACCAAGCGCCGCATGGCCTCAGGGCTCTGCGGCGTTTTGCTGTGTGCAGATTAAGCGGGGTAGATGGCGCCGAGTACGCGCAGGCCGCGGGCGCCAGTGACACTTGGGCGATTGGCAGCGATGCCTTCAAGGCAGCAATGGGCCAGCCAGGCGAAGGCCATGGCTTCGACCCAGTCGGGGTTTACACCGTAAGCCGCGGTGCTGCTGACCTTGGCGTTCGGCAGCAAGCTGGCCAAGCGGTTCATCAGCGTGGCGTTGTGGGCGCCGCCGCCGCAGACCAACAGTTCCTGGGTATCTGATTGAGCGCTTTGCAGTGACTCGACGATGGTCAGGGCGGTCAGTTCGAGCAGGGTTGCCTGCACGTCTTCGGCGGCGAAGGTCGACAGTTTCGATAGATGCTGTGTCAGCCATGCAAGGTTGAATACTTCGCGGCCGGTGCTCTTTGGGCCTTTGGTCACGAAAAATGGATCACTCAGCAGTTCGTTCAGCAGAACCGGTTGGACCTTGCCGCTGGCAGCCCATTGGCCATCGCGATCAAAGTTGTCGCCGCGTTGCTGGTGAATCCAGGCATCCAGCAGAACATTGCCCGGGCCACAGTCGAAACCGGCTACCGGTTTGCCGGGCTCGATCAGGCTAAGGTTGCTGAAACCGCCGACGTTCAATACCGCGCGATTGCCTGCGCGCTCTTCAAACAACGCTTCGTGAAAGGCAGGGACCAGTGGGGCGCCTTGTCCGCCAGCCGCAACATCGCGGCTGCGGAAGTCGCTGACCACGGTGATGCCGGTCAACTCGGTCAGAAGGGCAGGGTTGCCGATCTGCACGGTGAAACCGCGCGCCGGTTCGTGGCGAATGGTCTGGCCGTGGTTGCCAATCGCACGAATGTCTTCGGGCTTCAGGTTTTGTTGGTCGAGGAGGGTATGAATGCCCTGTGCTGCCAATTTCACCCAGTTTTGTTGAGCGAGGGCGGAGCGCGCAATCTCGTCCGGGCCGCTGGCGCACAAGCCAAGCAGCTCGGCGCGCAGGGCGTCAGGCATTGGGGTGTAGTGCGTGGCAATCAGGTTGATCGCTGGAGTCAGCTCGATCAACGCAATGTCCAGGCCGTCGAGGCTGGTCCCGGACATCACACCTATATAGAGCGTCATGACTTAGCGCTTGCTCGAAGCCAGCTGCGTGGATTTCTCTTGATCCATGCGCGCCATCAGCGGTTGGCTCTGCGCGAGGAAACGTGCGCGTTCAGCTTTGGAGATCGGATCGGCCATCGCCACTTTCTGGCCTAGTGGGTCGACGTGCACGCCATTGACCTGGAACTCGTAATGCAAATGCGGTCCGGTGGAAAGTCCGGTGGTGCCGATGTAGCCGATCACCTGGCCTTGTTTGACGCTACTGCCAGTCTGCACGCCTTTGGCAAAGCCCTGCATGTGGCCGTACAGCGTACGGTAGGTATTGCCGTGCTGGATGATCACGGTGTTGCCGTAGCCGCCACGGCGACCGGCCAACAACACTTTGCCGTCACCGGCTGCCTTGATTGGAGTGCCACGCGGCGCTGCATAGTCGACGCCTTTGTGAGCGCGGATCTTGTTCAGGATCGGGTGCTTGCGGCCCATTGAGAATTTCGAGCTGATGCGGGCGAAGTCCACCGGGGTACGGATAAACGCCTTGCGCATGCTGTTGCCGTCAGCAGTGTAGTAGCTGCTGTTGCCTTGTTTATTGGTGTAACGCACGGCGGTGTAGGTCTTGCCGCGGTTAGTGAAGCGAGCGGAAAGGATCGGGCCATTGCCGACAGCCTTGCCGTTGACGACTTTCTGTTCGTAGATCACGTCGAACTCGTCGCCCTGGCGAATATCCTGGGCGAAGTCGACGTCATAGCCAAACACGCTGGCCATGTCCATGGTCAGGCTGTGGGACAAACCGGCGCGTGCAGCGGACTGCGACAGCGAACTGTTGATCACGCCATGAACGTAGGCAGAGCGCACGGTCGGCTTGGCGGTAATGCGGTTGAATGCATAACCCTTGTCATTCTTGATCAAGGTGATGCTTTCGACGTCGCTGACCTTGCTGTGCAGATTGGTCAGCTGGCCATCGGGGCTCAGTTCGAATTCGAGTTTCTGGCCATGTTTGAGTTGGCTGAACTGTTTGGCTTGTTTGTCGCTGGCCAGCACTTCATGCACCGAAGCTGCTGGAAGGCCGACTTTTTCAAACAGGGTGGAGAGGGTATCGCCTTTAGAAACGATCACTTCCCTGTGGTTTGGAGACTTTTTTTCTTCGATCACAGGCACTGGCGCTGGCGCGGTCTGAGCGGTTTCCTGGGGTTCTTCGGCGCTGTTTTCGATCTGCGCGAAAGGGGAAGCTGCTGGCTCATTTGTGGCTTGGACCGCTTCGGCAGCGTCTTGATCTTGTGTCAGTTGTTCAGCAGGGCTTTCCAGTTCAAGACTCAGGGTCGTCTTTTTGGCTTCAACATCACTGGAAGGAAATACCAGAAGCGCCAGGCTCAGAAGGGCGGCGATGCCACTTGCTGCGAGCAGGTGGGTCTTCGGGTAAAGCGGCGGCGCTTTAGACGATTCTTTGGTCATAGGTAATTTTTGACTTTGAAAAAGATGAATTGGAAAAGATGAATGACATGATGAAGATGAAATAACTGTATAAAATATAACCAAATCATCTCTGAAGCAAGTCCGCGAACGCTGTGTCCGTGGATTGGCATCCGTGCGCCGGGCAGAACTTGTATTTGACGCGCGATCTTGTATGGTTGGTTCCCTTTGAATTCGAGCCTTGCGGGTCTGTTATGAAGTCGGTTGAAGAGCAGCTAGCGCTGATTAAACGTGGTGCGGAAGAACTGTTGGTCGAGTCCGAGCTGATCGAAAAGCTCAAGCGTGGCCAGCCGCTGCGTATTAAGGCAGGCTTCGATCCGACCGCGCCGGATTTGCACCTGGGTCATACCGTGCTTATTAATAAGCTTCGCCAGTTCCAGGAGCTGGGGCATCAGGTGATCTTCCTCATAGGTGACTTCACCGGGATGATCGGCGATCCGAGTGGCAAGAGTGCGACGCGTCCTCCTCTTACCCGCGAGCAGGTTCTCGAGAATGCCGAGACCTACAAGACCCAGGTTTTCAAGATTCTTGATCCGGCGAAAACCGAAGTTGCGTTCAACTCCACCTGGATGGATCAGATGGGGCCGGCCGATTTCATTCGCCTGACTTCTCAGTACACCGTGGCTCGCATGCTCGAGCGCGACGACTTCTATAAGCGCTACACCACCAATCAGCCAATCGCCATTCATGAGTTTCTCTACCCGCTGGTTCAGGGTTACGACTCGGTAGCCTTGCGCGCGGATGTCGAGCTGGGTGGTACTGATCAGAAGTTCAATCTGTTGATGGGGCGTGAACTGCAGCGTGGATATGGTCAAGAGGCTCAGTGCATTCTGACCATGCCGCTGCTTGAAGGTCTGGATGGTGTGAAGAAGATGTCCAAGTCCTTGGGCAACTACGTGGGTATTCAGGAAGCGCCGGGTGTGATGTACGGCAAACTGGTTTCCATTCCGGATGCGCTGATGTGGCGCTACTTCGAATTGCTCAGTTTCCGCTCCATGGATGAGATCAATGCATTCCGTGCTGATGTAGAGGCGGGTGCCAATCCGCGTGATATCAAGATCAAGCTGGCCGAAGAGATCGTTGCGCGTTTCCATGGTGAAGAGGCTGCGGCTAATGCTCACCGTGCGGCGGGTAACCGTATGAAGGAAGGCGAACTACCGGACGATCTGCCAGAGATCGAATTGACTGCTACTGAAGACATGCCGATTGCTGCTGTCCTTAATAAGGCAGGTCTGGTCAAGAACTCGGCTGTCGCGCGGGACCTTCTAGGTTCTGGTGGTGTGCGTATAGATGGTGAGGTTGTCGATCGCACCTTTATATACGTACTGGGCGCGACCCATGTTTGCCAGGCCGGGAAGAAGGCATTTGCGCGTATTACGCTCAAATCCGAATAAAGCTCAAATTAGGGGTTGACGGCAGATTCTGGAAGTCTATAATTCGCCCCACTTCCGGCGCAGTCGAAACGGAAAACTCCTTGGTAAACAATGAGTTACGCAGTTTTCGACAGCGAGTTGCTTCAGGTCATCGAAGCCCAGAAGGAGTTGAAAGAGTGGTGTTGTTCGGCTCTTTTAACGATTCGATCTTCTCGGTCGAAAGCGGTGTAAAAGAGGTGTTGACAGCAGCGAGTAACGC